>DATFAY010000614.1:0-2811 GCA_035254085.1 Piscinibacter sp. | reverse complement strand
GTGCCGCTCGCAGTCCACGTCGCCGCAGCGCTCGCACACCCAGTGCCAGGCCGGGTTGCCGGCGGCCTCGTCGTCGGCGCTCGGCGCATCGAGCGCGTGGCGCACCGCCTTGAGCGCGGCGGCCAGGCGCGCCTCGCCGCTGCCGGCCACCACCGCGTAGGGCGTGCCGGCGCGCCTCAAGGCCGCGCGTACCAGCGCGTCCACCGGCATGCGCACATGTTCGCCGTCGCGCTGGTGGCCGTCGGCCTGCCAGGGCAGGTCCAGGGAGGTGAGCAGCGTCAGGTCGCAGCGCCGGTGCGCGGCCTCGGCACGCTCGTAGAGGCTCGTGTCGCCGAAGACGAGCTCGCTGTAGACCGCGATCATCAGCGCCGTCGTGTCGGCCACCACGATGTCGTGGCCGGCGGCCGCTTGCTCGATGCGCCGCGTCTGCTCTGCCGCGATGCCGGCTTGCTCGTGCTCCTGGGGCGTGCGCCCGAGGCGCTCGCAGAACAGGCGCAGCGCTTCGGGCACGACCGCGACGCGACGGCCTTGCGCGGACAGCGCCTCGTGCAGCTGCAGGGCGAGGGTGGTCTTGCCGGTGCTCTCGGCGCCGACCAGCCCGATGACGAAAGGCGCGTTCATGGCGCGGTCGCGAGCCGGCGCCAGGCGCGCCAGCCGGCGAAGGACATGACGAGGAAGATCAGGTACAGCACCACGGTCAGCCACAGCTGCTTGTAGGCGAAGAGCCCGATGCTGGCGGCGTTGACCACCACCCAGGTGGGCCAGTTCTCCACGTACTTGCGGCCCAGCAGCCACTGGC
Organism: Piscinibacter sp.; assembly: GCA_035254085.1. Taxonomy (GTDB): domain Bacteria; phylum Pseudomonadota; class Gammaproteobacteria; order Burkholderiales; family Burkholderiaceae_C; genus Albitalea. The sequence goes on along the minus strand of DATFAY010000614.1, from coordinate 2,012 downwards.
CGAGCACGCTGGCGGCAGTCGGAAAGGCGTCGCCCCAGGCGACGTCGGTGTCGGTGTAGCGATGCAGGAACAAGGCAGTGGCCGGGTAGGCCAGCGCCAGCAGCAGCAGCGCGACGAGGCGCCCGCGTGCGCCGAGCGTGCGCACGTGCAGCGCCGAGCCATCGGCCTCTGTGCCGCGCAGCCACTGCCACCAGCCCCAGCCGGCCACCAGCGCGAAGAAGATCTGCAGGCTGGCATCGCCGTAGAGGCGGCTGTTCCAGAACAACGCGAAGTACAGCAGCGAGCTCACGATGGCGAGCGGCCAGCCGAGCGGATTGACGCGGATGTTGAAGACCACCATCGCGATCGCCAGCACGAAGGCCACCACCTCGACCCAGGTCACCGGCGCCCCGCCGAGCGAGAAGGCGGTGGCGAACACGGGCTGCAGCGCCTGCAGCAGCGAGCTCATGGGGCGGCTACGGCCTCGGCGTCGAGATCTGGATCAGGATCTCGTCGGGCTTGACCATGCCCAGCTCGTAGCGTGCCTTCTCCTCGACCATCTCGAGGCCTTCCTTCAGGTCGCTCACCTCGGCGACCAGCTGCTCGTTGCGCGAGCGCGCCGCCTCGTTGCCGGCCTGCTGCTCGGCCAGCTTCGCCTGCAGCTCCATCACGCGGGGGACGCCGCCCTTGCCGAACCAGAGCTCGGCGTGCACGAGTGCGATGAGCACCAGCAGGGCGGCGGTGATGAAGCGCATCCGGACCGAAGCGAGGAACGATCAGCGCAGGTTGTAGAAGGCCGCGCGGCCCGGGTAGCTGGCCACGTCGCCGAGGTCTTCCTCGATGCGCAGCAGCTGGTTGTACTTGGCGATGCGGTCGCTGCGGCTCATCGAGCCGGTCTTGATCTGGCCGGCGTTGGTGCCCACGGCGATGTCGGCAATGGTGGAGTCCTCGGTCTCGCCCGAGCGGTGGCTGATGACCGCGGTGTAGCCCGCGCGCTTGGCCATCTCGATGGCGGCGAAGGTCTCGGTCAGCGTGCCGATCTGGTTGATCTTGATGAGGATCGAGTTGGCGATGCGCTTGTCGATGCCTTCCTTGAGGATCTTGGTGTTCGTGACGAACAGGTCGTCGCCCACCAGCTGCACCTTGCTCGCCAGGCGCTCGGTCAGGTGCTTCCAGCCGTCCCAGTCGCCCTCGGCCATGCCGTCTTCGATGCTGATGATCGGGTACTTGTCGACCCAGGTCGCGAGGATGTCGGTCCACTCGGGCGCGGTGAGGGTGAGGCCCTCGGCGCTCAGCACATACTTGCCGTCCTTGATGAACTCGCTGGCCGCGCAATCGAGGCCGATCGCGATCTGCTCGCCGGCCGTGAAGCCGGCCTTGTCGATGGCCTGCAGGATGAGCTGGATGGCGGCCTCGTGGCTGGCCACGCTGGGCGCGAAGCCGCCTTCGTCGCCGACCGCGGTGCTCATGCCCTTGTCGTTGATGATCTTCTTGAGCGCATGGAACACCTCGGCGCCATAGCGCACCGCTTCGCGGAAGCTCGGTGCGCCCACCGGGATGATCATCAGCTCCTGCAGATCGAGGCTGTTGTTGGCATGCGCGCCGCCGTTGATGACGTTCATCATCGGCACCGGCATCTGCATCGCACCCGAGCCGCCGAAGTACCGGTACAGCGGCAGGCCGCTTTCCTCGGCCGCGGCGCGCGCCACCGCCATCGAGACGGCCAGCGTCGCGTTGGCGCCCAGGCGGCTCTTGTTGTCGGTGCCGTCCAGGTCGATCAGCGTCTTGTCGAGGAAGGCCTGTTCGGAAGCGTCGAGCCCCAGCACCGCCTCGCTGATCTCGGTGTTGACGTGCTCCACCGCCTTCAGCACGCCCTTGCCGAGGTAGCGGCCCTTGTCGCCGTCGCGCAGCTCGATCGCCTCGCGGCTGCCGGTGGAGGCGCCCGAGGGCACGGCCGCACGACCCATGGTGCCGCTCTCGAGCAGCACGTCGCATTCGACGGTGGGGTTGCCGCGGCTGTCGAGGATCTCGCG
>DATFAY010000613.1:0-9422 GCA_035254085.1 Piscinibacter sp. | reverse complement strand
ATGCCGGGCAGCGCGAGGTTCATGACGGTGCCGTCGAGCACGCACAGCGCGATGCCGCAGATCACCGTGGCCATGGCCACGTAGCGCGACGGTGTGGGCAGCCCGTCCATCGGTGGCGCCGGCGGCGCGGGTGGAAGGCTGGCAGGAGCGGACAAGACAGGCAGGTTGATGCAGCGGACGACCGGATTGTCCGGCGGATGGAAACGGCGTGCCGGCGCGCGGGCTTTGCAGCGCCGCTGCATTCCGCGGCCCAGGGAAAACACGTGGTACGCATAAATATCGGACCTAAATAGAATGGCGCGATCAATTGGCTTCCGCCATGGCCCGCCTCCAGTCCCGACAGATCTCCCAACTGCACCAGTACCAGGTGCTGCACGCGGTGCGCCTCGCGCCGGCGCCGCTGTCGCGCGCGGAGATCGCCGAAGCAACCGGTCTGAGCCAGCCGGCGGTGTCGGCCCTCACGCGGCGCCTGCTCGACAGCGGCGCGCTCAGGGAGGCCGGGGCGCGGCCCTCCAGCGGCATCGGCCGGCGCGAGCACGAACTGGAGATCGACCCGGACTTCGCCTGGGTGATCGGCGTCAAGCTGTCGATGGACCACTTCACCATCACCGTCACCGACTTCGCCGGCACGGTGCGCAGCAGCAGCGACCTGCATTGGAAAACGCCGCTGGCGCAGGCCGCGCTGGTGCGCGAGGTCGGCGCGGGCGTGCAGGCCTGCCTGGATGCCAACCCGAGCCTGTCGCGCAGCCGCCTGGCGGGCGTGGGCGTCGCGGTGCCCGGCTTCGTCGACTCCACGCTCGGCGAGGTGCTGTGGTCGCCGGTGCTCAAGCCGGCACGCACGAGCGCGGCGCTGGCCTCGGCGCTGGCCGATCGCCTGGGCGTCGAGGTGTTCGTCGAGAACGACGCCAACATGCTGGCGCTGGCCGAGCAGTGGTACGGCCGCTCGGGCCGCGCGCTGGACGTCGCGCTGGTCACGCTGGAGCACGGCCTGGGGCTGGGCCTGGTGGTCAACGGCGAGCTCTACCGAGGTCACTCGGGGCTGGCCGCCGAGCTGGGCCACATCCAGATCGCGCTCGATGGCCGCGCCTGCCGCTGCGGCAAGAGCGGCTGCCTGGAAGCCTACGTGGCGCACTACGCAGTGGTCGAAGAGGGGCGGCAAGCCGGGCTCCTGCCCGCGGCCGACGACGCGCCCTCCGACGAGGCCGCGTACTTCCATCTCGCCGAACTGGCCCATGCGGGCAACGCCCCGGCACGCGCGATCTTCGAGCGCCAAGGGCGGCTGCTCGGCCAGTGGATCGGCAACGTGGTGAACCTGATGTCGCCTCAGCTGGTGATCCTCGACGGCGGCCCGCGGCTGGTGTCCGATCTCTTCGAGCCGGGCCTGCGCGCCGCGATGGAGCAGGCCATGGCGATTCCGCATCGCGGCCTGGTTCCTCTCGTGCTGGACCACCAAAACGACGAGGCCTGGGCGCGCGGCGCCGCCTCGCTGGTGCTGCAGCGCGTCGATGAAACCGCGCAGATCGTGCGCAGCGCCGCACGCCACGGCTTCGATGGCGAGAACACCGGGAGACGGCCCGGCGACTGACCCGTCAGGCCGGTCCGTGCGACGCCGGCCGCGTGACGACAAGACATCCAGGAGACACACGCATGATGAAGATGACCCGATACGCCGCCGCCTTCGCCCTCGCAAGCTGGGGCGGCGTCGCGATGGCCCAGACCATGGTCGGCGTGAGCTGGTCCAACTTCCAGGAGGAGCGCTGGAAGACCGACGAGCAGGCAGTGAAGGAAGAACTCGCCAAGCTCGGCGGCAGCTATGTCAGCGCCGACGCGGGCGGATCGCCGGAGAAGCAGCTGGCCGACATCGACGGCCTGATCGCCAAGGGGGCGAAGGCACTCATCATCCTTGCCATGGACAAGGACGCGATCGTGCCGGCGCTGGCCAAGGCCCGCTCGCGCAACATCCCGGTGGTGGCCTACGACCGCCTGATCGAGCAGCCGGGCGTCTTCTACATCACCTTCGACAACCGCGAGGTGGGTCGCATGCAGGCGCGCGCCGTGCTGGCGGCCAAGCCCCGCGGCAACTACGTGATGATCAAGGGCTCGCCCACCGACCCGAACGCCGACTTCCTGCGCGCCGGGCAGCAAGACGTCCTGGCCAATGCGCTCAAGAAGGGCGACATCAAGATCGTCGGCGAGGAGTACACGGAAGGCTGGAAGCCGGAGGTCGCGCAGAAGAACATGGAGCAGATCCTCACGCGCAACGGCAACAAGGTCGACGCGGTGGTCGCCTCCAACGACGGCACCGCCGGCGGCGTGGTGGCAGCGCTGTCTGCGCGCGGCCTGCGCGGCGTGCCGGTGTCGGGCCAGGACGGCGACCATGCGGCGCTCAACCGCGTGGCGCTGGGCACGCAGACGGTGTCGGTCTGGAAGGACGCGCGCGACCTGGGACACGAGGCGGCCAAGGTCGCCGTGGCCCTGGCCACCGGCAAGAAGGTCGAAGGTGCCAAGACCTGGGCCGAGGGCGAGAAGAAGGTGCCGATGCAGGCGATCTTCCTCAAGGCCGTGCCGATCACGCGCAACAACCTGGACGTGGTCCTGAAGGCCGGCCAGATCGGCAAGGACGAACTGTGTCGCGGCGTCGACAAGGCCAGCGGCCCGTCGGCGTGCAAGTAGTCGCACGCGATCAAGAGGCGGCCGGCGCGCGGGCGCCGGCCGCCTCGCCGCTTGCCTCGCTGCAGATCAGCGCGCTGGACCTGCGGCTGTCGATCATGGCCGGCGTGCTGGTCACGATGGCCATCGTCTTCCATGTGGCCACCGGCAACTTCCTCACGCCGGAGAACCTCTACAACATCGCGCAGCAGACCGCGGTGGTCGGCATCGTCGCCAGCGCGATCGCGCTCGTCATCGTGGCGCGCCAGATCGACCTGTCGGTGGGCTCGGTGCTCGGCGTCGTCGGCGTGCTGGTGGCCTTCCTCATGTACACGAAGGGATGGCCTTGGGTCGGCGCCTCGCTCGCGGGGCTCGCGCTCGCGCTCGCCATCGGGCTGTACCAGGGCTGGCTCACCGCCTACCTGGGCGTGCCGTCCTTCGTCGTCACGCTGGGCGGCCTGATGTCGTTTCGCGGCGCGGCGTTCCTCGTGGCCGATGGCAAGACGCAGCCCGTGACCGACCCGGTCTTTCTCGCGCTCGGCGGCGGCCTCGACGGCTCGCTGGGGCCGGCGTGGTCCTGGCTGCTGGGTGCGGCGCTGTCCGCGCTGCTGCTGTGGAACACCGCCGCGCGGCGGCGCAACGCGGCGGCGCACGGTTTTCCGCTGCGCCCCTTGTGGTTCGACGCGATGCTGAGCCTCTTCTTCGTCGGCGTGCTGCTCGGCCTCGTGGCCACGCTCAACGCCTACCGGCTGCGCCCCGATTCGCCCGGCCAGGGCATTCCGATCCCGGTGGTGATCTGGGCGGCCGTGGTGATGACCATGGCCTTCATCGTGCGGCGCACTCGCTTCGGCCGCTACGTCTACGCCATCGGCGGCAACCCCGAGGCGGCGCTGCTGGCCGGCATCGCGGTGCGGCGCGTCACGCTCAAGCTGTTCCTGCTGCTCGCGGTGATGGTGACCATCGCTGCCGTCGTGTCGGTGGCGCGCCTGAACGCCGGCACGAATTCGCTGGGCAGCAACATGGAGCTGTACGTCATCGCCGCGGCCGTCATCGGCGGCGTGGCGCTCGGCGGGGGCAGCGGCACGGTGCTCGGCTCCGTGCTGGGCGCGCTCATCATCCAGTTTCTCGACAGCGGCTTGCTGCTGCTCGACGTGAGCATCGGCAAGCGCATGGTCATCATCGGGCAGGTGCTGATCGTGGCGGTGGTGTTCGACGTGCTGTACCGGCGCTGGTCGGGGGAGCGGCTGTCATGAGACTTCTCGTGTCCACCACGCTGCTGCGGGCCGAGCGCCGGGCCGGTCCCAAGCGGGCCCGCATCCCCCCGGGGGATCGGCCGATGTATTCATCGGACGCGGGGCCGTCATGACCGCGCCATTGATCGAGATCCGCGGCGTGAGCAAGGCCTTCGGCGGCGTGCAGGCGGTGGCGGACGTGAGCCTCGCCTTGCATGCCGGCGAGGTGGTGGCGGTGCTGGGCCACAACGGCGCCGGCAAGTCCACGCTGATGAAGATGCTGGCAGGCGCCTACCCGCTGGACCGCGGCGAGATCGTCGTCGGCGGCGAGCCGGCGCGCATCGCCGGGCCGGCCGATTCGCAGGCGCTGGGCATCGAGACGATCCACCAGAGCCTCGCGCTGGCCGACAACCTGGACAGCGTCGCCAACCTGTTCCTCGGCCGCGAATTGATGACCCGCTGGGGCACGCTCGACGATTGGGCGATGGAAGCGGCGGCGCGCCGCGTGCTGCGCCGGCTGAATCCGAACTTCCACAACATCCGCGTGCCGGTGCGCTCGCTGTCCGGCGGCCAGCGCCAGGTGGTGGCGATCTCGCGCGCGCTCACCTTCAACGCGCGTGCGCTCATCATGGACGAGCCCTGCGCCGCGCTCGGCCCCGAGGAGACGCGCATGGTGCACGACCTGGTGCGCACCCTGAAGGCTTCGGGGGTGGGCATCTTCCTGATCTCGCACGACCTGCCCGACGTGTTCGCCTTGTCCGACCGGCTGTGCGTGATGAAGAACGGACGCACCGTCGGCACGTACCGCACCGCCGACCTGAGCGAGGACGAGGTGCTCGGCATGATCATCGGCGGGCGCCCGGTGACGCGGGTGGCGCAGCAGCACACGGCAGGCGGCGCATGAGCATCCGCGACCAGACCTGCACCCTCGGCATCGACCTCGGCACCTCGGGCGTCAAGGCCGTGCTGCTGGCCGACGACGGATCGCTTCGGGCGCAGGCGTCCGCGCCGCTGCAGGTGTCGCAGCCGCGGCCGCTGTGGTCGGAGCAGTCGCCCGCCGACTGGTGGCGCGCGCTCGACACGGCCCTGGACGAACTGCGCGCGCACGCCGATCCGCGCCAATGGGCGCAGGTGCGCGCGCTCGCGGTGGCCGGCCAGATGCACGGCGCGGTGCTGCTCGACCGCGCCGCAGCGGTGCTGCGGCCGGCCATTCTCTGGAACGACGGGCGCAGCCAGGCGCAATGCATCGAGCTGGAGTCGCGCGAGCCGGCGACGCGCCGCATCACCGCGAACCGCGCGATGGCCGGCTTCACGGCGCCCAAGCTGATGTGGGTCGCGGCGCACGAGCCCGAACTCTTCGCCCGCATCGCGACGGTCCTGCTGCCCAAGGACTGGCTGGTCTGGCAATTGGCCGGCGTGATGAGCACCGACACCTCGGATGCGGCCGGCACCCTGTGGCTGGACGTGGCCGCGCGCCGCTGGAGCGATCCGATGCTCGCCGCGACCGGCATGCGACTCGGGCAGATGCCAACGCTGCACGAGGGGCCCGATGCGGTCGGCACGCTTCTGCCGCAGTGGGCCTCGCGCTGGGGCCTGCCGGGCGGCGTGCGCGTGGCCGCAGGCGCCGGCGACAACGCGGCCGGTGCCCTCGGCGTGGGGGTGGTGCGATCCGGCGACGCGCTGTTGTCGCTGGGCACGTCGGGCGTGATCTTCAGCGCAACCGATGCGGCACGCGGCAATCCCGAGCGCGGCGTGCACACCTTCTGCCACGCGCTGCCCGGCGTGTGGCACCACATGGCCGTGATGCTCAGCGCCTCCAGCGCGATGAGCTGGTGGGCACGCATGGCGGCGAGCACCCCGGCCGAACTGCTGGATGTGCTGCCCGTGGGCGGCCTGCGGCCGGCCGCGCCGCTGTTCCTGCCCTACCTGAGCGGCGAGCGCACCCCGCATGCCGATCCTTCTTCCACGGGCGGCTTCATCGGACTCACGCATGCCCACGATCGCGACGACCTCAGCTACGCGGTGGCCGAAGGCGTCGCCTTCGCTTTCGCCGATGGCCTGGAGGCGCTGCGCGAAGCGGGCAGCCGGCCCGCACGCCTGCTGGCCATCGGAGGCGGCGCTCGTTCCGACAGCTGGCTGCAGCTGCTCGCCGACGTGCTGTCCACGCCGGTGGATCGCCCCGCCGGCGCCGAGGTCGGCCCCGCGCTGGGCGCCGCGCGCCTCGCGCTCGTGAGCCTGGGCCATGCGACGAAGGCCGTGATGCGCGCGCCGCCGGCGGCCCGCGCCTTCGAGCCCGATCGCGGCCGCACGCGGGCGCTGGCCGCGCGGCTGGAACGCTTTCGCAGCGCCTATGCGCCGCTGCGCGCCCTCAACGAACATCTCACCGAAGGCCTTTCATGAGCAGTCTGTTCTCCAGGTTCGATCCCATCCGCTACGAAGGCCCCGACAGCGCCAATCCGCTGGCCTTCCGCTGGTACGACCCCGAGCGCGTGGTGCGGGGCAAGACGCTGGCGCAGCAGCTGCGTCCGGCGGCGTGCTACTGGCACACCTTCTGCTGGCGCGGCGAAGACCCGTTCGCGCTCGGCACGCCGCTGTTCGAGCGGCCGTGGTTCGACGAGGCCGACGCGATGGCGGCGGCGCGCATCAAGCTCGACGCGGCCTTCGATTTCTTCAGCCGGCTCGGAATGCCCTACTGGTGCTTCCACGACCGCGACGTCGCGCCCGAGGGCGCCACGCTGCGCGAGTCGAACGCACGCCTCGATGCGCTGCTCGAGGCGGCGGCCCGCAAGATGCAGGACACCGGCGTGCGCCTGCTGTGGGGCACGGCCAATCTCTTTTCGCACCGGCGCTACATGGCCGGCGCGGCGACCAACCCCGACCCGCAGGTCTTCGCGCACGCGGCGGCGCAGGTCAAGCACGTGCTCGAGTGGACGCACCGGCTGGGCGGCGCGAACTACGTGCTGTGGGGCGGCCGCGAAGGCTACGAGACGCTGCTCAACACCGACCTGCGACGCGAGCTCGACCACTACGGCCGTTTCCTGGCGGCGGTGGTGGAGCACAAGCACAAGATCGGCTTCAAGGGCACGCTGCTCATCGAGCCCAAGCCGAAGGAGCCGACCAAGCATCAGTACGACTACGACGCCGCGACGGTCGACGGCTTCCTGCAGCGCTATGGCCTGCATGGCGAGGTCAAGCTCAACCTCGAGGTCAACCACGCCACGCTGTCGGGCCACAGCTTCGAGCACGAGGTGGCCGTGGCCTGCGCGCTGGGCCTCTTCGGCTCGATCGACGCCAACCGGGGCGACGAGCAGCTCGGCTGGGACACCGACCAGTTCCCGAACAACCACGTCTCGCTGATCCCCGCGTTCGTGGAGATCGTGCGCGCCGGCGGCTTCACCTCGGGCGGCATGAACTTCGATGCCAAGGTGCGCCGCCAGAGCCTGGATGCGCAGGACCTGCTCGAAGCGCACGTGGGCGGCCTTGACACGATCGCGCGCGCCTTCATCGCCGCGGCCGCGCTGGTCGAGTCGGGTGACCTGTGCCGCGCCCGCGAGGCCCGCTACGCGGGATGGGACAGCGAACTCGGGGCTGCCATCGAGGCGGGCGCGAGCCTCGACGATCTCGCCGGCCGGGTCCACGCCGGCGGCTTGGACCCGCGGCCGGTTTCCGGCCGCCAGGAGCGGCTGGAGAACATCGTCAACCGCTTCGCCTGAGGCCTTCGGGCCTCCCTTGATCGCCGCCAAATCGGGCGCGACCGAATTGCCGCGCCGGCACGCCAGGCGGCCGGCACCTCGCAAGCCGAGCGGAGCTTGAGCGCGCGTGTCTTGATGCGCGGCAATGGTGCGGCGGCACGCCGCTGGCTACGATGTAGTTGCTCGAAAAGAAGGCACACCCGCACGAAAGGCGGGGTCGCAAAGCCACCGGTCTAAGCCCGTACCCGGGCACGACAGCGGGGTTGCCGGCCGGATGAGCCGCGTCACGCGGCGGCATCGATGGCCTCGGAAAGCTTCCGAGGATGGCGACACCCCGGCGGTCGCCGGTGCTTGGTCCCCCACCGCGCCAACCACGCACCGCCGCGCCGATGAGAACGCTGCAATCCCGGCCGCTGCCGCACGACGCGGAGGCCTTGCTGCGCCAGGCATACCGGCTGCTCGACCAGGGCGATGCCGAGGCGGCGCGACGCATGGCGCAAGGCGTGCTGCACCAGGCGCAGGCCGAGGACGACGACCTCGCGCGCGCGGCGGCGCTCGCCTGCATGGCGTGCGGCGACCGGCTGGTGTCGCGCCTGCGCCGCGCGCACGGCGCGAGCCAGCGCGCGGCTCAACTCTTCCAGCAGCTGGGCGACCTGGCCGGCGAGGCGATGTCGCTCACCACGCTGGCCCACACCGCCAGCAACCTCGGCCGCAACGAGGAGGCGGTCGAGGCGGCGCTGCTGTCGGTGCGGCTCAGCGACCAGCTGGCGCTTGGCTCGCAACGGGCGCTGGCGCAGAACTACCTGGGTGTGGCCTACGTCTGGAGCCGCCGCTTCGACCTCGCGCGCGCCGCCTTCGAGGCCGCCGCGCGCCTGGCTGCGGGCTGCGAGCCGCCGGTGAGCCCGGTGCAGCCCGAGGGCAACCTGAGCTTCCTCGAAGTGCTGCAGCTGGCGACCGATCGCTTCTATGCCGGCGTGCTGCCGGACACGGCCCACTTCCAGCGCCGCATGGCGCGTTGCCTCCAGTCGCAGCGCACCTGGGGCGGCGAGGGCCTGTCTCCGGGCACCACCGTGACGGGCAGGGCGATGATCCACTTCTTGTCCAGCCTCGGGCACGGCTGGTCCGGCGAATGGCGTGCGGCCGCGGCCGAGCGCGACGCGGGCTTGCAGTGGGCGCGGCGCTACAAGACGCCGACCTGGCTGCTGGCGATGCACGAATGGGTGGGTGCCGAGCTGGCCTGGGCGCGCCAGGACTGGCCGCGCGCGGAGAGCCACGTCGCGGCGATGACCGCGGTGGCCATCCAGGTCGAGCACGAGCAGATCGCCTGCCTGGGGCACATGCTGGCCAGCCAGATCCTCGCGCAGCAGGGCAAGCATGCGCGCGCACTCGAAGAACTGCACCGGGCGCGCCGGCGCGAGGAGCTCATCCGCGTCGAGAGCCTGGAAAGCCGTGCGCGCGTCGTGCGCTGGCAGCTCGAGATGCGCCGCAGCACGCAGACCCTGCGCCGCGTGGAGAGTGCGTCCAGGCAGTTCGAGCGGCTGTCGCTCGAAGACCCGCTGACGGGCCTGGCCAACCGGCGCTGTCTGGACACCCGGCTGGCGGAGATGCTGCGCAGCGGCGCCGACAGCGGCCAGCCATTGAGCATCGCCTTCATCGACATCGATCACTTCAAGGAGGTGAACGACGTGTTCTCGCACCAAGTGGGCGACGAGGTGCTGCGCTGCCTCGCCCGCATCCTCGCCGGCGAGGTGCGCGAGCGCGACCTGCCGGCGCGCCTGTCGGGCGACGAGTTCGTCGTCGTGTTTCCTCGCTCCGACCCGCTGGTGGCGCAGCAAGTGTGCGAGCGCGT
>DATFAY010000612.1:0-2702 GCA_035254085.1 Piscinibacter sp. | reverse complement strand
CGATGCACGGCCATCTGGTAGATCACGGCGTTGAGCCACGCGGCCAGCAGCAGATCGTCGTCCGGCGCACTGCATTCGATGGTCACGCTGTCGATGGGGCGCACCCGTTCCGGCGGCGTCACCACGGCGGTCAGGGCGAGTGCCGCCTGCTCGAACGCGCGCGCCTTGCTGCCGCCGATCCCGCGCACGCCGATGTCGGCGTCATGGTCGAAGTGTTCCCAGCGGTCTTTCATCGCCGCGCTGCCTTGCGATGGCGTTATGCGCCGGCCGGCACCGGCTGTGCTTGCGCCAGAGCAAGCACAGGCGCTTGTCTGCGCATAGAGTCGTCATTGTGGGATGTCGGCGACGCCGCATCCGCCACCCGGGGAACGCGTCATGGAGAGATCGATGCGCGCGGACGACGGCGAGGCCCGCGAGCGCCGGACGGGCGAGAGCGCGCTGCTCGTGGTCGACGTGCAGCGCGACTTCCTGCCCGGCGGAGCGTTGCCTGTGCGCGACGGCGACCGCGTGATCGCGCCCCTCAACCGCTGCCTGGCTCGCTTCGCGCACGAGCGCAGGCCGGTCTTCCTGACGCGCGACTGGCACCCGGTTGATCATTGCTCCTTCGTCGCACGCGGCGGACCCTGGCCCGTCCATTGCGTGGCCGGCACGGCGGGCGCCGCGTTTGCAGACGGCTTGCAGCTGCCGCCGGACGCGGTCGTTGTCTCCAAGGGCTGCTTGGCCGAGGTCGACGCCTATTCCGGATTCGGGGGCACCGACCTGGCGCAGCGGCTGCGGCCACGCGGCATCCGGCGGCTGGTCGTGGGCGGCGTGGCCACCGACTACTGCGTGCTGCAGACCGTGCTGGACGCGCGCCGCCTGGAAATCGAGGTGCGCGTCATGACGGATGCGATTGCGGCCGTCGACGTGAACCCCGGCGACGGCCAGGACGCGCTCCAGCGCATGTCGCAGGCCGGCGCCGCGCTGGTCACGAGCGACGAGGTCTTGAGTTCACCGCTGTGAGGACGCGCGCCGCGCGGCCTCAGCCGGCGAACACCCGCAGCAGCAGCCACGCCGGCAGGCCGAGGTAGAGCGCCGCGAGGCCGAGGTGTTCGAGCCAGCGCCGGGCGCGGGTCGCCTGTGCGGGGCGCACCAGCACCGTCGCGAAGGCGCCGGCCTCGATCGCCGTGCGCAGGGCCGCTGCGCACAGCACGACGCCGATCGCCCAGGCAGCCCACCACAATCCGAAGGTGGTGAGGTACGCGCCTGGACCGAAGGTGTAGTACTCGCCCAGGCTGCTGCCGTAGGCGATGTGCTCGTGCAGGCGGAATGCCGGCATGGCGAGCGCGAGTGGGAAGAGCACGAACTTCGCCCAGGGCCGGTCGAGCCGCCCGCGCCGCACGCCCAGGCGCGCCTGTGCGTACGCCGCCGCGCGCGAGGGCCCGCGCGCCGGCTCGGGCGCGGCGCCCTCGGGAGACAGCGCGCGCGCCAGGGCGACGGGATCGGCGTGGGCGAGACCGTAGCGCCAGCGCGCGCCGCCGACCAGCCGCAGGGTTGCGCCCGGGCCGGGCAGCGGCATGCGCCACGGCTCGACCGCGGTGATCTCGTGCAGCGCGAGCTCGAGGCGGCGTGCGCCGCGTGCCAGCACGAGTGCTCCATGCTCGATCGTCGCGCGCGCGGCAAAGGCCCGCAGCAGGCACCACGCCGCGGCCTCCGGGACGAGGAACAGCGCACCGAAGGCGCGGATCTGCGCCAAGGTGTTGGCCTGCAAGGCAGCGTCGCCGCGCAGCACCTGCACGATCATCCAGAGCAGGCCGCCGCGCGCGACGGCACGCAGCAAGGCGGTCGCGAGGCGGGCGGCGCCGGGCAGCACCGCGACGTCGGCGGGCACACCGGCCGCAGGAACAGGCGCCGGCTCGAACTGCGACCGGCGTCGATGCCAGCGCGACGCTGCCGATGCCGCGGCGAGCAGCGCCAGGAACAGCGTCGCCGTGCGGCCCACCCAGTCGCCCCAGACCACCATGAGCGTGCGCGGCGGCTCGCCCACCGGTTGCGCGCCGATCACGAGGGTGCGCTCATCCATGCGCGAGCCGGCGACCACGCCACCGGTCGCATCGATCACTGCGCTGAGGCCATTGGTGGTGACGCGAAATTGCGGCAGGCGCGTTTCGATGCTGCGAAATGCCGCGGCCGCCTGGTGCAGCCGGGCCCCGTTCGGATGGCCGCTGAACCAGGAGTCGTTGGACAGCGTCAGGATGGCCTGTCCGCCCAGCCGTGCGCCGTCGATGGCGAGGCCGCTGTCCACGTCGTCGAGGCAGATGAGGGCCAGCACCGGGATCTCGCGGCCGTCGGCCAGGCGCAGCGGGAACACGCGCGCGCCGCTGCCCGCTCGCCAGCTGCCGGCCCACGGCAGCCAGCGCCGCAGGACGGGACCGTCGAGCCAGGCAGGTACGTACTCGGTGAGCGGAAAGGGCCGCGTCTTGCGGTAGAAGCCGAGCAGGTCGCGGCCGGGCGCGACGAACGCGGCGGCGTTGTATTCGCCGGCCGCGTCGCGGTCGTAGGTGCCGAACACGAAAGGCACGCCGGCGGCATTGACGATGTCGAGAATCTCGCGGTCGAGTTCCGCGCCGGCCTCGCTCTTGGGATGGCCGAAGGTCGTCGGGTACACCGTCTCCGACCACAGCACCGCATCCGCGTGCTGCCGCTCGACGGCGTCGTAGCTC
>DATFAY010000611.1:0-13732 GCA_035254085.1 Piscinibacter sp. | reverse complement strand
GAACGCCGGAATCTCGATCTCGTCCATCCCGTTGCTCGCCAGCGCGTCGACCTTCGCCGCCGCGGTACGGCCGTTGCGCCACACGCTCGGCGTGGTGAGCTGGCTGTAATCGTGCGCGGGCGAAGGCTGCACCGGCTGGGTGAGGATGGGCAGGTTGTCCGTGCCGGTGCGCTGCATCACCGGGGCGCTGTGCACCACCTGGATCGGCGCGGCCTGGCGCTTGGCGGGCGACAAGCCGGTGGCGATCACGGTGACGCGCAGCTGGTCGCCCAGGCTCTCGTCGTAGGCGGTGCCGTAGATCACGTGCGCATCCTCGGCGGCGTAGCGACGGATGGTGTTCATCGCGTTGCGGCTCTCGCTCAGCTTGAAGGTGTTGCGATTGGCCGCGATCAGCACCAGCACGCCGCGCGCGCCCGACAGGTCGATGCCTTCCAGCAGCGGGCAGGCCACGGCCGCGTCGGCCGCCTTGTTGGCGCGGTCCGGGCCGGTCGCCACCGCCGTGCCCATCATCGCCTTGCCCGGCTCGCTCATCACCGTCTTCACGTCCTCGAAGTCGACGTTGACCAGGCCCGGGATGTGGATGATGTCGCTGATGCCGCCGACCGCGTTCTTCAGCACGTCGTTGGCGTGCGCGAAGGCCTGGTCCTGCGTGACGTCATCGCCCAGCACGTCGAGCAGCTTGTCGTTGAGGATCACGATCAGCGAGTCGACGTTGGCCTCGAGTTCGGCCAGGCCCGCGTCGGCCGCCTTCATGCGGCGCGCGCCTTCGAAATCGAAGGGCTTGGTGACCACGCCCACCGTCAGGATGCCCATCTCCTTGGCCACGCGCGCGATCACCGGCGCCGCGCCGGTGCCGGTGCCGCCGCCCATGCCGGCGGTGATGAACAGCATGTTGGCGCCGTCGATCGATGCACGGATGCGGTCCACCGCTTCTTCCGCGGCCGCGCGGCCGGCCTCGGGCTTGGCGCCCGCGCCCAGGCCGGTCGTGCCCAGCTGGATCAGCGCATGCGCCGCCGAGCGGTTGAGCGCCTGCGCATCGGTGTTGGCGCAGATGAACTCCACGCCTTGCACGCCCTGCGCGATCATGTGGTCGACCGCGTTGCCGCCGCCGCCGCCGACGCCGATCACCTTGATCTGGGTGCCGAGGTCGAATTCTTCGATCATTTCGATTGCCATTTGAGAGACTCCTTCAATGCAGTTGCCATGTCGTTGCCAGTTCCCGCCGATTGGTATTCGCCTTGGTGACCCGGTGGTGCCGGGGTCCTAGGTCGTTGGCTTGTGGGTGAGGGGGGATCGCGGCTCGGGTGCAAGCCGTCGCAGGCGAGGAAACGATGTCGGTGCAAGCGCATGAACGTCACCTCGCGTCAGAAGTTGCCCAGGAACCAGTCCTTGGCGCGGCCGAACAGGGTCTTGACCGACCCCGCCTGCTGCGCCGCGCGCATCCCGCGCGAACGCGCGAGCCGCGCCTCTTCGAGCAAGCCCATCACGGTGGCGGAGCGCGGGTTCGCCACCATGTCGTAGAGCGCGCCGCTGTAGGTCGGGATGCCCTTGCGCACCGGCTTCAGGAAGATGTCCTCGCCGAGCTCCACCATGCCGGGCATGACCGCCGCGCCGCCGGTGACCACGATGCCCGAGGACAGCAGTTCCTCGTAGCCGCTCTCGCGGATCACCTGGTGCACGAGCGAATAGATCTCCTCGACGCGCGGCTCGATCACGCCGGCGAGCGCCTGGCGGCTCAGCATGCGCGGCGCGCGATCGCCCAGGCCGGGCACTTCCAGCTGCTCGCTCGGGTCGGCCAGCAACTGCTTGGCCACGCCGTACTCGACCTTGATCTCCTCGGCGTCCTTGGTCGGCGTGCGCAGCGCCATCGCGATGTCGCTCGTGATCAGGTCGCCGGCGATCGGGATCACCGCGGTGTGGCGGATCGCGCCGTCGGTGAAGATCGCCACGTCGGTCGTGCCCGCGCCGATGTCGACCAGCGCCACGCCGAGGTCCTTCTCGTCGTCGGTGAGCACCGCGTGGCTGGACGCGCTCGGGTTGAGCACCAGCTGCTCCACCTCCAGGCCGCAGCGCCGCACGCACTTCACGATGTTCTCGGCTGCGCTTTGCGCGCCGGTCACGATGTGCACCTTCACCTCGAGCCGCCCGCCCGACATGCCGATCGGCTCCTTCACCTCGTGTCCGTCGATCACGAATTCCTGCGGCTCGACGAGCAGCAGGCGCTGGTCGTTGGGGATGTTGATCGCCTTGGCCGTCTCGACCACGCGCGCCACGTCGACGGGCGTCACCTCCTTGTCGCGCACGATCACCATGCCGGTGGAGTTCTGGCCGCGGATGTGGCTGCCGGTGATGCCGGTATAGACCCGCGTGATCTTGCAGTCGGCCATCATCTCGGCTTCTTTCAGCGCCTGCTGGATCGACTGAACGGTCGCGTCGATGTTGACCACCACGCCACGCTTCAAGCCGTGCGAGGGCGCCACCCCCAGCCCGGCCACGCGCAGCTCGCCGCCCGGCAATACCTCGGCCACCACCGCCATCACCTTGGCGGTGCCGATGTCCAGCCCGACCACCAGATCCTTGTATTCCTTGGCCATGTGTCCCTCTACTTCTTCGTGTCTTTGGGGATCACGGTCGTGATGCCCTTGAGCCGGACTGCGTAGCCGTCGTGATGGCGCAGGTCCGCGTATTCGAGCGGGCGCTGGTAGCGCGAAGTGACCTGCGTCAGCGTGCTCACGAAGCGGTCGGTGCGCGCCAGCACCTCCTCGTCGCTGCCGCGGCCGAGCTCCACCTCCGCGCCGGTGTCGAGCTCGACGCGCCAGGAGCCGCGGCCCGACAGCGACAGCGTCTCGACGTGCGCATCCAGACGCTCGAACACCGGCCTGAGCTCGTTGAGCATGGCGAGCATGTGCGTGGAGCTGCCGTCCGGGCCGCTGAGCGTGGGCAGGCTGTCGTCCTCCACGTCGCCGAGGTTGGCCTCGAAGACCTCGCCGTAGCTGTTGACGAGCTTGTCGGTCGCCGAGTCGCTGCCCCACACCGCCACCGGCCGGTGCTCCTCCAGCCGCACCGACAGCCGGTTCGGCCACACGCGGCGCACGATCGCCTGCCGCACCCACGGCACCGACTCGAAGGCGCGCCGATCGTTCTGCAAGTCGGTGGTGAAGAAGCTGCCGGTGATCTTGGGGGCCGCGTTGGCGCGGATGGTGGACACGCTGTTGCGCGTCACCTCGCCGTCGACGTGGATGGCCCGCAGCGCGAACACCGGCAGGCGCACCACCCAGTTCAGCAGCAACGCACCCAGCAGCAGCCCGGCCACGACGAACAGTGCGTTCGCGGTGGCGTGCATCATCCGCACGTCGCTCGGGATGAGCGGCGGGGCGGGGCTGAAGGCGGCGGCGCGGACCATGGCGTCAGGGATGCGGCGAATCCAGGGCGGCCTGCGAGAGCAGGTAGACGCACAGCTGCTCGTAGCTCATGCCGGCGGCCTTGGCCGACATGGGCACCAGCGAATGCGAAGTCATGCCCGGCGAGGTGTTGATCTCGAGCAGGAAGGGCTTGCGGTCGGTCCGGCGGATCATCAGGTCGGCGCGTCCCCAGCCGCGGCATCCCAGCGTCGTGTAGGCCGCGACCACGATGCGCTGGATCTCGCGCTCCTCGGCCTCGGGCAACCCGCTCGGGCACAGGTAGGTCACCTCGTCGGTGAAGTACTTGTTCTGGTAGTCGTAGGCGCCTTCGGGCGCGACGATCTTGATCACCGGCAGCGCGCGCGCGTTCTCGCCTTCGCCGAGCACCGGGCAGGTGACTTCCTCGCCGTCGATGAACTCCTCGCACAGCACGTCGGGGTCGTACTTGGCAGCCAGCGCGACCGCGTCCTGCATCTGCGAATACCCCGTCACCTTGGTCACGCCGATCGACGAGCCCTCGCGCGGCGGCTTGACGATGAGCGGCAGGCCGAGTTCGTCGGGCACGTAGATCACGCGCTCGCGGCTCTGCTCGTTGGGCGCGAGCCGCACGTGGCGCGGCGTGGGCAGGCCCTCGGCGATCCACACCCGCTTGGTCATCACCTTGTCCATCGCGATGGCCGAGGCCATGACGCCCGAGCCGGTGTAGGGAATGCCCAGCAGTTCGAGCGCGCCCTGCACGCTGCCGTCTTCGCCGTGGCGGCCGTGCAGAGCGATGAAGCAGCGCGCGAAGCCGTCGCGCTTGAGCTCCGACAGGTCGCGTTCGGCCGGATCGAAGGCATGCGCATCGACCCCCGACGACTGCAGCGCCTTCAGCACGCCGCTGCCCGACAGGATGGAGATCTCGCGCTCGGCCGAGGTGCCGCCGAACAGCACCGCGACCTTGCCCAATGCCTTGACGTCAATCGTGTTCACGGGGTGCTCCTCTTCAGCAGCTCGACCACCTGTCCGGGCACATTGCCAATGCTTCCGGCCCCCATGCAGATCACCACATCGCCATCGCGCGCCTGCTCCGCGATGACCTGCGGCATGTCCTTGATCTCGTCGACGAAGACCGCGTCGACCTTGCCCGCCACGCGCAGCGCGCGCGCCAGGGCGCGGCCGTCGGCCGCGACGATCGGGGCTTCGCCGGCGGCGTAGACCTCGGCCAGCAGCACTGCGTCGGCCGTGCCGATCACCTTGACGAAGTCCTCGAAGCAGTCGCGCGTGCGCGTGTAGCGGTGCGGCTGGAAGGCCAGCACCAGGCGGCGGCCCGGGAAGGCGCCGCGCGCCGCGGCGAGCGTGGCCGCCATCTCGACCGGGTGGTGGCCGTAGTCGTCGATCAGCGTGAACGTGCCGCCCGCCTTCGCCGGCACGTCGCCGTAGCGCTGGAAGCGGCGCCCGACGCCGCGGAAGTCCGCCAGCGCCTTCACCATCGGCGCGTCGGGCAGCTCGAGCTCGGTGGCCACCGAGATCGTGGCCAGCGCATTGAGCACGTTGTGCTCGCCGGGCAGGTTGAGCGTGACCTGCATGTCGGGCATGCGGATGCCGTTGTGGCGGATCACGGTGAAGCTCATGCGGCCTTCCTCGGCGCGCACGTCGACCGCGCGCACCATCGCGTCCTCGCCGAAGCCGTAGGTCACCATCGGTCGCGAGATCATCGGGATGATCGAGCGCACACCCGGATCGTCGACGCACAGGATCGCGGCGCCGTAGAACGGCATGCGGTGCAGGAAGTCGATGAACGCCTGCTTCAGCTTCGCGTAGTCATGGCCGTAGGTGTCCATGTGGTCCGCGTCGATGTTCGTCACCACCGCCATGATGGGCGTGAGGTTGAGGAAGGACGCGTCGGACTCGTCGGCCTCGACCACGATGTACTCGCCCTTGCCGAGCGCGGAGTTGGCGCCGGCGGCGTTGAGCCGGCCGCCGATCACGAAGGTCGGGTCCACGCCCGCCTCGGCCAGCACGCTGGTGACCAGGCTCGTGGTCGTGGTCTTGCCGTGGGTGCCGGCGATCGCGATGCCCTGCTTGAGCCGCATCAGCTCGGCCAGCATCACCGCACGCGGCACGACCGGCACGTGCCTGGCGCGCGCGGCGATGACCTCGGGGTTGTCGCCGCGCACCGCGGTGGAGGTGACGACCGCACCGGCGCCCGCGATGTTGGCCGCGTCATGTCCGATCGCCACCCGGATGCCCAGCGACGCGAGGCGCTGCGTGACCGCCCCGTCGTTCTGGTCGGAGCCCGACACGGTGTAGCCGAGGTTGTGCAGGATCTCGGCGATGCCGCTCATGCCGGCGCCGCCGATGCCGACGAAGTGGACGTGCTTGACGGCGTGCTTCATGCCGGAACCAATCCTTCGATCTGGTCGGCGACGCGCGCCGCCGCCTTCGGCCTGGCAAGCGCACGCGCCTTGGTCGCCATGGAGAGCAGGGCTTCGCGCGTCAGGCTCGCCAGCAGATCGGCCAGCTTGCGCGGCGTGAGCTCGCCTTGCGGCAGGTGAATGCCCGCGCCGTGCGAGGCCAGCCATTGCGCGTTGTCGCGCTGGTGCGAGGTCGTGCTCACCACCAGCGGCACGAGCACGCCCGCCACACCGGCGGCGCACAGCTCGCTCACCGTCACCGCGCCGGCGCGGCAGACGATCAGGTCGCAATCGGCGAGGCGCTGCGCCATGTCGTCGATGAAGGGCAGCACCTCGGCCTGCAGCTTCGCCTGCGCGTAGGCCGCCTGCACGCTCGCGTGATTCGCCTGGCCCGTCTGGTGCGTGACTTGCGGACGCCGCGCCTCGTCGATCAGGGCGAGCGCCTGCGGCAGCGCCTCGTTGAGGGCCTTGGCGCCCAGGCTGCCGCCGACGACCAGCAGCCGCAGCGGGCCGCTGCGACCAGCGAAGCGCCGCACCGGCTCGGGCAAGGCCTCGATCTCGGCGCGCACCGGATTGCCGGTGACGACCGCGCGCTTGATCTTCGCGACGTCGGCGCCATCGAAGCCGAACGCGACGCGGTCCGCCACCGGCAGCAGCGCCTTGTTGCTCATCAGCAGCGCCGCGTCAGCATTGACGAGCACCAGCGGCTTGCCCAGCAGCGCGGCCATCACGCCGCCCGGGAAGCACACGTAGCCGCCCATGCCGAGCACCGCGTCGGCGTGCCGGCGGCGAAGGATGCGCAGGCAGCTCCAGAACGCGGCGAGCAGGCGCAGGCCGCCGGTCAGCGTGTGCACGAGGCCCTTGCCACGCACGCCGCTGAAGGCGATGTTGTCCATCGCGATGCCCGAGGGCGGCACCAGCTTGTTCTCCATGCCGTGCGTGGTGCCCAGCCAGCTCACGCTCCAGCCGCGCTGCTGCATCTCGCGTGCGACCGCGAGGCCCGGAATCACGTGGCCGCCGGTGCCGGCGGCCATGACGACGAGGTGCTTGCCGCTCATGCGCGCCCTCCGCGCATCAGTTGCCTGTTCTCGATGTCGACGCGAATCACGATCGCCAGCGCGACCAGGTTCATCACGATCGCCGAGCCGCCGTAGCTCATCAGGGGCAAGGTCAGCCCCTTGGTCGGCAGCACGCCCAGGTTCACGCCCATGTTGATGAAGGCCTGCCCGCCCATCCAGATGCCGATGCCCTGCGCGAAGAGACCCGCGAAGACACGGTCGAGCGCGATCGCCTGGCGCCCGATGTGGAACACCCGCCGCGCCAGCCAGAAGAAGGCGCAGATCACGCACGCCACGCCCACGAAGCCCAGTTCCTCGCCGATCACCGCGAGCAGGAAGTCGGTGTGCGCCTCGGGCAGGTAGTGCAGCTTCTCGACGCTGGAGCCCAGGCCCTGCCCGAAGATCTCGCCGCGACCGAAGGCGATCAGCGAGTGCGACAGCTGGTAAGCCTTGCCCAGCGTGTACTTCTCGTCCCAGGGGTTGAGGTAGGCGAAGATGCGCTCGCGCCGCCACTCGCTGGTGGTGATCATCAGGACGAAGGCGCCCACCAGCACGGCGGTGATCAGCAGGAACATGCGGCCGTTGACGCCGCCGAGGAACAGGATGCCCATCGCGATCGCCGCGATGACCAGGAACGCGCCCATGTCGGGCTCGGCCAGCAGCAGCAGGCCGATCACCGCCACCGACACCGCCATCGGGAGCACGGCGCGCAGGAAGTTCTCCTTCACCTCCATCTTGCGGACCATGTAGCCGGCGGCGTACATCGCGATCGCGAGCTTGGCGAGCTCGGAGGGCTGGAAGTTCATGATGCCCACCGGGATCCAGCGCCGCGCGCCGTAGACCACCTTGCCCACGTGCGGGATCAGCACGACCACCAGCAGCAGCAGCGAGGCGACGAAGATCCACGGCGAGGCCTTCTCCCAGAAGGCGACCGGGATCTGCACCGACACCAGCGCGCACAAGGTCGCGATGCCGACGAAGAGGATGTGGCGCGTGAGGAAGTAGGTCGGCGCGTAGCGCGCGAACTTGGGGTTGTCGGGCATGGCCACCGTCGCGCTGTAGACCATCACCATGCCCAGCGCGACCAGCGCCACGACGACCCAGACCAGCGTCTGGTCGAAGCCGAGCAGGCGCGCCGGCTGGCCGCTGGAGACATTGATCCAGTCGCGCACCGGCACGCTGTCGGCGCGGTCGCCCCGACGCGCGAACAGCGAGGCCGCGCGCGCCTTGAGCGCGTCGAAGCCGAAGTTGGCGAACGCCGTCATGCGCCCACCTCGCCGTGATCGGCCGCCATGGCGCGCACCTCGCCCACGAACACCTCCGCGCGGTGCGCGTAGTTGCGGAACATGTCCAGGCTCGCGCACGCCGGGCTCAGCAGGACGGCGTCGCCCGCATGGGCGCGCGAGAACGCCCATCGCGTGGCGGCCTCCAGCGTGTCGTGGCGCTGCAGCGGCACGCCCGTGTCGGCGATCGCGGCCTCGACCAGGCCCGCGTCGCGCCCGATCGTCGCGACGGCGCGCACATGCCGCGCCACGGGGCCCGCCAGCGGCGCGAAGTCCTGGCCCTTGCCGTCGCCGCCCAGGATGACGACCAGCTTGGCCGGTGCCTTGTCGGCCCCCAGGCCGTCGAGCGCGGCCACCGTCGCGCCGACGTTGGTGCCCTTGCTGTCGTCGAAGGCGTCGACGCCGTTGACCGTGGCGATGTACTCGACCCGATGCGGCTCGCCGCCGTATTCGCGCAGCCCGTGCAGCATCGGTGCCAGCGGGCAGCCGATGGCCGTGGCCAAGGCCAGCGCCGCCAGGGCGTTGGCCGCGTTGTGCCGGCCGCGCACGCGCAGCGCGTCGGCGGGCATCAGCCGCTGGATGTGCAGCTCCTCTTCTTCGATCGCGGCGCCGCGGCGGGCACCGCGCTTCATCGTGTCGTCCGCCTCCATGGCGCGCACCAGCCAGGCCATGCCGTTTTCCACCACGAGGCCGAAATCGCCCGGGCGCCGAGGCGCGTCCAGGCCGAAGCGCAGCACCTGGCGCTCGACGAACTTGGGCGCCTTCAGCTTGCCGCCGCGCGCGCCCAGCTTGGGCGGCTCGGGTTCGGGCACCAGGCGTTCCACCAAGGGGTCGTCGCGATTGATCACCATCACCGCGTGCTTGCCGAAGATGCGCGCCTTGGCCTCGATGTAGGCCGGCATCGAGCCGTGCCAGTCGAGATGGTCCTGCGTGATGTTGAGCACCGTGGCGGCGTGCGGCTCGAAGCCCTTGGCCTCGTCCAGTTGGAAGCTCGACAGCTCGAGCACCCAGACCTCGGGCAGGTGCTCGAACACCGGTGCGGCGGGCGGCGGGGGCACGATCTCCATCGGCGCGATGGTCTCGTCGTCGCCCGAGACGTCTGCCGGCACCGGCGGCTCGTCGACTTCGGGCACCCAGTCCTCCTCCGTCTCAGCGGTGGCGGCCGGCTCGACGCCCACCTCGTCGTCATCCCGACGCAAGTCGGGATCCACGTGTGCCACCGCCGATGGATCCCGGCTTTCGCCGGGATGACGATCTGCGGGGGCCGGCGCACTGGCGGGCTCCAGGTCCAGCGCGTCCGACAAGGTCTGCAACATCGTCGGCCCGATGTTGCCGGCCATCGCCACGCGGCGGCCGGTGCGCGCGATGAGCATCGCGGCCATCGCGGTGGTCGTGGTCTTGCCGTTGGTGCCGGTGATCGCGACGATCTTCGGCGCGTAGCCGCGCTCGGCCTGCAGATCGGCCAGCGCACGCGCGAACAACTCGAGCTCGCCTTGCACCAGCGCGCCGCGGTCGGCGGCGCGCGCCACCGGCCCCGCGATGCGCTCGTCGCTCGGCGCGAGGCCCGGGCTCTTCAGGATGATCTGCACGCCGTCCAGTGCCTCGTCGGTGAGCGCGCCGGTGAAGAGGCGCGCCGACGGCAGGTGCTGCGCCAGCGCCGCGGCCTTCGGCGGCGCCTCGCGCGAGTCCCACACGCGCACGGTCGCGCCGCAACGTGCGCTCCAGCGCGCCATCGCGAGGCCGGACTCGCCGAGCCCGAGCACGAGGACCGTGGTGTTCTTCAGGTGATTCATCGCAACTTCAGGCTCGCGAGGCCGATGAGGCACAAGAGCATCGTGATGATCCAGAAGCGCACCACCACCTGCGTCTCCTTCCAGCCGGACTTCTCGAAATGGTGGTGCAGCGGCGCCATCTTGAGGATGCGCCGCCCGGTGCCGTAGCGCTTCTTGGTGAACTTGAACCAGCTCACCTGCAGCATCACCGACAGCGCTTCGGCGACGAACACGCCGCCCATGATCCCGAGCACGATCTCCTGGCGCGTGATGACCGCGATCGTGCCGAGCGCGCCGCCCAGTGAGAGCGCGCCCACGTCGCCCATGAAGACCTGCGCCGGGTGCGTGTTGAACCACAGGAAGGCCAGGCCCGCGCCCGCCATCGCGGCGCAGAAGATGAGCAGTTCGCCCGCCCCGGGGATGTAGGGGAACAGCAGGTAGCGGCTGAACACCGAGCTGCCCGTGACGTAGGCGAACACGCCCAGCGCGGAGCCCACCATCACCACCGGCATGATGGCCAGGCCGTCGAGCCCGTCGGTGAGATTGACCGCGTTGCTCGCGCCGACGATCACGAAGTAGGTGAGGAAGATGAAGCCGAAGACACCGAGCGGGTAGCTCACCGTCTTGATGAAGGGCACCATCAGGTCGGCCTTGGGCGGCAGGTCGTTGGAGAAGCCGCTTTGCACCCAGCGGATGAACAGCTCCAGCACCCGCAGGTTGGAAGTCTCGGACACGCTGAACGCCAGGTACAGCGCGGCCACCAGCCCGATCACCGACTGCCAGAAGTACTTCTCCTTGGAGCTCATGCCCTCGGGGTTCTTGTGCACCACCTTGCGCCAGTCGTCGACCCAGCCGATCGCGCCGAAGCCCAGGGTCACCACCATCACGATCCAGACGAAGCGGTTGCTCCAGTCGAACCACAGCAGCGTGGACACGCCGATGCCGATGAGGATGAGCACTCCGCCCATCGTCGGCGTGCCGCTCTTGGCGATGTGCTCCTTCACGCCGTACTCGCGGATGGGCTGGCCGATCTTGAGCTCGGCCAGCCGGCGGATCACCCACGGCCCGAAGGCCAGCCCGATCAGCAGCGAGGTGAGCGCGGCCATGACGGCGCGGAAGGTGATGTACTGGAAGACGCGGAAGAAGCCGAATTCCGGCGACAGCGTCTGCAGCCAGCTGGCCAGGCTAAGCAGCATCGGTCGCTCCCGGTGAAGTCATGAGAGCGGCCACGACCTGTTCCATCTTCATGAAGCGCGAGCCCTTGACCAGCACCGCCGCGCAGGCGGGTGCCCCGGGCAGCGCGGCCAGCAGCGTGCGCATGTCCTCGAAATGCCGCGCGTTGCGGAAGGCGGCGCTCGTGTGCGTGCTCAGGGTGCCGACCGTCCACAGCAGCTCGATGCCGCGCTCTTGCGCATAGGCGCCGACCTCGCGATGGAACTGCGGCCCCTGGTCGCCGACCTCGCCCATGTCGCCCAGCACCAGCCAGCGCGGGCCGGGCAGCGCCGCCAGCACGTCGATGGCGGCACGCACCGAATCCGGATTGGCGTTGTAGGTGTCGTCGATCAGCGTGATCTCGCGCCCGTCTCGGTGCAGCGATTTCACCTGCGAGCGCCCCTTGACCGGCGCGAAGGCCTCCAGTCCGCGGGTGATCGCCTCCAGCGGCGCACCGGCGGCCAGCGCACAGGCCGATGCGGCGAGCGCATTCTTCACGTTGTGCTGGCCGGCGATGTGCAGCCGCAGGGCCGCGTCGCCGGCGGGCGTGCGCATTGCGACGGCCCAGTGATCGCCCCGCCATTCGGCGCGGCCGGTCAGGTCGGCGGGCCCCTGCAGCGCGAAGGTCAGCATCGGCCGATCACCGGCGAGGCCATGCCACAGCGGCGCGTATTCGTCATCGGCCGGAAACACGGCGACGCCCAGCGGGCCGAGCGCTTCGATGACGGCGCCGTTCTCGCGCGCGACGGCCTCGACGCTCGCCATGAACTCCTGGTGCTCGCGTTGCGCGTTGTTCACCAGCGCCACGTTGGGTGCCGCGATGGCCGCGAGTTGGGCGATCTCGCCCACGTGGTTCATGCCGAGCTCCACCACGCCGGCACGATGCCAGGCCTCGTCGTCCTGGCGCAGGCGCAGCAGGGTGAGCGGCAGGCCGATCTCGTTGTTGAGGTTGCCTTGTGTCGAGAAGGCGCCGTCGCCCAGCCAGGCCGTCAGGATGGACGCGATCATCTGCGTCACGGTCGTCTTGCCGTTGCTGCCCGTCACCGCGATCAGCGGCAGATGGCAGCGCCGGCGCCATGCGGCGGCGAGTTCGCCCAGCGCGCGGCGCGTATCGGGCACCAGCAGCCCGGGCAGCCCGGCCTCGGCCAGGCCGTGGTGCGCGATCGCCGCCACTGCACCGGCTGCCTTGGCCTGCGCGAGGAAGTCGTGCGCATCGAAGCGCTCGCCTTTCAGGGCGACGAACAGGTCGCCCGCGCGCAGGCTGCGGGTGTCGCTGTGCACGCGGGCGATGCGCACGTCGGCGTCTCCGACCAGGGCCGACGACGGCAGCAGGGCGTGGGCCTGTCTCAGCGTCATCATGATGGCTGCCCCCTTCGCGATCCGCCCTTGCGCGCCAGCAGGGTGCGCGCCTCGGTCACGTCGGAGAACGGATGCTTGACGCCGGCCACCTCCTGGTAGTCCTCGTGGCCCTTGCCGGCGATCAGGATCACGTCGCGCCCGTCGGCGAAGCGGATCGCCTGCGCGATGGCGGCACGCCGGTCCTCGATCACCATCGGCTTGTTGTCGCCGGTCATGCCGGCCACGATGTGCGACAGGATCAGCGCCGGCGGCTCGTGCCGCGGGTTGTCGCTGGTCACGACCGCGCGCTGCGCCAGCCGCTGGGCCAGCGCGCCCATCAAGGGCCGCTTGCTGGCGTCGCGGTTGCCGCCGCAGCCGAACACGCACCAGAGCTCGCCGCCGCGCGACTTGGCCAGCGGCTGCAGCGCCATCAGCGCCTTCTCGAGTGCGTCCGGCGTGTGCGCGTAGTCGACCACCACTTCGGGCAGGTCGGCGTAGTTCTGCACCTCGTCGTCGTAGTCAGCCTCGGCGGTGACGCGCTGCATGCGCCCCGGCACGGGGGTGAGCGCGCGGCAGGCCGCCGCCGCATCGGGAAGCTCGATGCCCAGTGCGCGCAGGCCGCCGATCACCGCCAGCAGGTTGGACACGTTGTACTCGCCGATGAGGCCGGTGCGCACCTGCGCCTGCGTCTCGCCCTCGTAGACGTCGAAGGCGAGGCCTCCGTCGATGTAGCCGACCTGGTGCGCGTACAGCCGCGCATCCTGGCGCGACGAATAGGTCCACAGGTCGATCTGCGCGCCCTGCAGTGCGCGCGCCAGCGCCGCGCCGTGCATGTCGTCCAGGTTCAGCACTGCCGCGCCCAGTCCCGGCCAGGCGAACAGCTGCGCCTTGGCCTGCCAGTACGACTCCATCGTGCCGTGATAGTCGAGATGGTCCTGGGTGAAGTTGGTGAACAGCGCCACCGTGATGTGCGTGCCGGTCAGGCGATGCTCGACGATGCCGATGGACGACGCCTCGATCGCGCAGGCGTGGAAGCCGGCATCGAGGAAGCCCTTGAACGCCGCGTGCAGCGTGACGGGGTCCGGCGTGGTGAGGCCGGTCGAGGTGATGGTGCCCGGCTCCTCGCGCGAGGGCGGCTCGCCGATGCCCAGCGTGCCGATCACGCCGCTGCGGTGGCCGAGCGCGGTCAGCGCCTGGGCGGTCCACCAGGAGCAGGAGGTCTTGCCGTTGGTGCCGGTGACGGCCACCACCTTGAGGCGCTCGCTGGGCTTG
>DATFAY010000610.1:0-21381 GCA_035254085.1 Piscinibacter sp. | reverse complement strand
TCCTCGACGACCGAGGCGGCGTGAACCAGCGAATGCGCCGGCCAGCGAAGTTCGCGCACCACGGTGGCCCGCGGCGCGAGCTCGCGCAGGCGGCGCGCGCCGCAGGGGCTCAGCGACACGGCATCGACGAGCCAGCGATCGACGGCCAAGGGCGCCGTGGTCTCGGCGCCCCGATCGAGGGCTCGCGTCGCCTCGGCATCCAGTTGCACGCCGTGCCAGCGGCGACCCGCTGTGCGAAGGAGCTCGAGCCAGTGGACGTCCTTCGAGGGCATCAAGGTGTGCACCGTCAGTCCGGCACACAGGCCCAGCAGCACCGTCCACAGGTTCGCAGGACGCAGCGGCGAATGCATCACCGCGAGGTCCCGCGTCTCGCCCGGGGGCTGGCGCCGCGCGAAGGCGTCGGCCGCATGCAGCAGTTGTGCCTGGGTGTAGCGCAGCAGCGTCCAGGCGCCGTCGTCCTCCCTGCTGATCAGCGAGCAAGCGCCGCGCGACGGGTCAGACAGGGCCGTCGCGGTCGCCGCCGTCGGCATGTGCGCAGCCTGCTGCTCGAAGACGTCGACCCGCAGGCCCACCGGCGCGGGCAGCCCGGCATCGCCGCGCACGCAGCCTTGCAGGCCCTCGTGCCCCCAGGCGGCGCCGGCCGCATCGAACAGCTCCGGCAGCGATCGATCGGCATCGGGCAGCACGCAGTCGATGCCGTGGGCCAGGCCCGACAGCAGCATCACCAGCGCGCATGCGGGGTCCTCGCTGAGCAGCAGCACGCGGTCGCCGGGCCCGTAGCCCAGTTGCGCCCAGCGCAACAGGCCGCGCTCGATGCGCTCGCTCAACGCGGCCTGGTCGATGCACCCGCTGCTGCCGGCCAGCGCGAGCCGCCGCGGCGCGCTGCTCGCCTGCCGCCACAGCAGCGCCGCCAGCGAGTCGGCCGGCACGATGGCCGGCGTGCACGCCTCGCCGACGAGCGGCCCGCTCGCGCGCAGGCCGATGCAGTGCAGCGGGACGTCGCCGCCGTCGACGAACCGGCCGAGCAGGCCGCCGTACTGCCCGACCAGGCGCTCGACCGCGGCCGCCGAGAAGCGCGCGGTGTCGTAGGTGAGCTGCCATTGCAGCCCACCTCCCGGCAGCACGATCAGCGCCAGCGGGTAGTTGGTTTCCTCGACCGCGCGCAGGTCCTCGACCCGCAGGCCGCATGCCTCGACCACCGAACGAAACGCCGCCTGGCCGGGGTAGTTCTCGAACACGTAGAGCGAGTCGAACAGCGCCTGCTGGCGCGGCAGCTCGCTGCACGCGAGCACTTCCGCCAGCGGGCTGTGCGCGAGGCGCTCGGCCTGCTGCGTGCCCGCCTGCAGCCGGCGCAGCCAGTCCATCAGCGGCAGTTCGGCGTCGATGCGCACTCTCGTCGGGAGCGTGTTGATGAACAGGCCGACCATGTTCTCGGCCCCCGCGAATCCACCGGAGCGACCCGAGACCACCATGCCGTGCACGACGTCGTCGGCGTCGCCATGCAGCGACAGCAGCAGCGCCCATGCGCCCTGGCACAGCGTATTGAGCGTGATGCGCTGCGCGCGGCACAGCGCGGCGGCGCGCTCGAGCCACACGCCATCCATCGAGCCGTGCACAGTGGCGAGGCGGCGCACGGTCGCCTCGCCCGCGGGGCCCGGCGCGGGCGCCATCGATGGCGCCCAGCGCATCGGCGAGCGAAAGCCTTTCAGCGCGTCGCGCCAGAACGAGCGCACTTCGTCCATGTCCTGCTTGCGCAGCCAGGCCAGGTAGTGTCGAAAGTCCGCTGGCGGCGGGGGCAGCGAGGCGGCGCCGGAGCGGTAGAGCGCGAACACCTCGCCCAGCAGGATCGGCATCGACCAGCCGTCGAGGATGGCGTGGTGATAGCTCCACAGGAAGCGATGCCGCTGGTTGCCCAGGTCCGCCAGGTGCAGGCGCATCAGCGGCGCCACGCTCGGGTCGAAGCCACGGCTGCGATCCTCGGCCAGCAGCGCCTCGAAGCGAGCGTCCTGCTGCGCCGCGTCGAGCGCGCGCCAGTCTTGGCGTCGCAACGGCAAGACGACTTGCTTGCGCACCACCTGCAGCGGCCTCTCCTCCTGCAAGCGGATGAACAAGGTCTTGAGCACGTCGTGCCGCTGCACCACCGCCGCCCAGGCGCGCTCGAAGCGCTCGGTGTCGAGCGCCCCGGAGAGCACGCAGGAGAACTGCTCGACGTACACGCCCGAGGCGGGCGCGAGCTGCGAATGGTGCAGCATGCCGTGCTGCAGCGGGCTGAGATAGCTGATCGTGTCGACGTTCTTGCTCATCTTGAATTGCTCGTCAGCCCAGCGCGGCGACTTCGTCCAGCAAGGCGTCCAGGCCGTCCTGGTCGATGTCGATGTCGGGCACGTCCGATGGCGTGAGTCCGCCGGCGCCGTCGCTGCAGCAGTGGCGCAGCAGCGCGATCAGCGCCTCCTCGATGCGCTGCATCAGGCAGCCGATGCTGTCCTCCACCGCGGCGGCCCCGTCGAAGCCGCACTCGATCGTGAGCCGCCCCTGCGACACATAGGCGCACACGTCCAGCAGGTGCGTGCGCCGCTGGCGCGGGCTGCGAATGCCCGGCGCCGGCTCGACCGTGCCCGCGTACAGGCCGGAAGCGCCCACCATCTGGTCCAGCTGGCCGAGATAGGTGAAGAGCACCGGCGACGGCGGCAGCGCGGCCAGCACCTGGCGCGTGGGATCGTCCGCATCGGCCAGGTAGCGCAAGGCGCCGAAGCCCGCGCCCTTGGCCGGCACC
The DNA here is from genome assembly GCA_035254085.1 of Piscinibacter sp. GTDB lineage: Bacteria > Pseudomonadota > Gammaproteobacteria > Burkholderiales > Burkholderiaceae_C > Albitalea. Next base: position 18,608 of record DATFAY010000610.1, on the reverse strand, counting down.
TCGCGCAGGCCTTGCTTGACCTGCTTGATCAGCTGCGCCGGGTCGTCCACGGCGCCGGCCTGCAGCAGCACCGGGTAGATCGAGGTGAACCAGCCGATGCTTCGGCCCAGGTCGACGGTGTCCGCGAGTGCCTCGCGCCCATGCCCTTCCAGGTCGAGCAGCAGCGCCTGGCTGCCGCTCCATGCATGGAAGCCGGCGTACAGCGCGGCCAGCAGCAGGTCGTTGGCGTCGGTGCCGTAGGCCTGGTGCGCGCGGGTGCGGAAAGCCTCGGTCAGGTCGGCGTCGAGCGTGATTGCGCAGGAGCCCGGCCCATCACCACCACCGGCGGGCAGCGCGGCCGTGGCGCCGTGGCGCATCAGCGCGAGCGAGCTGCCGTCGGCGAGTGTCGCCCGCAGCCGCGCAGCGAAGGCCTGCCAGTGCGCGCGCTCGCCGGCCATCGCCTCGCTGCCCAGCCGCGCGCTCCATTGCTCGACCCAGGCCTTGGCGGAACTCGTCTTCAAGGGCAGGCGCGCCGCCGCACCCGAGCGCAAACGCAGGTAGATGTCGGCCAGGTCCTGCAGGAGCAGGCTCCACGACACGCCGTCGATGAGCAGGTGGTGCACGACGACCAGCAGGCGGCTGTCGGCGAGCGTCGCGCCGGCCAGCCAGCGCACGCGGCACAAGGGGCCTTGCTCGATGTCCAGGCCGCGCTGCGCCGACTCGATCGCCTGATGCCACCGGTCGACGCTGGTCTGGCCGTCGGCATCGACGCAGGACACCATGTCCCAGTCCACCGACGCGGCAGCCTCGGCCGCGCCGAAGCGCTGGCGCCAGCCGCCGTCGCTGCGCGAGAAGCGCGAGCGCAGCACATCGTGATGCTGCGCGAGCAGGCGCAGGCTCTCGCGCATCAGCGCGTCGTCGGGCGCCTCGCGCAGCGCCAGCATCAGCGCCTGGTTGAAGTGCGAGCGGTCGATGTCGATCTTGTCGAAGAACCAAGCCGCCGCGGGGCCAGGCAGGGCCTCGCCGCTCACCTCGCCCTGCTCCGCCTCGATCTGCGGGGTCTCGCTCACGACCCGCGCCAGGGCCGCGATGGTGGGGTGCTCGAACACGTCCTTGGGCTGCAGGTACAAGCCCTCCGCGCCGGCCTTCGAGACGATCACCGCGGCAAGGATCGAATCGCCGCCGAGCTGGAAGAAGTCGTCGTCCGCGCCGACGGCGGGCCGCGACAACACCTCGCACCAGATCGCGGCCAGCCTGCGCTCGATGTCGCCGGCAGCGGCACGCGAGGCAAGCGCCCTCGGGCGCGGCGGCGGCAGGCGCGAGGCGTCCAGGCCGCCATCGTCGGCCAGCGGCAGCCGCTCCAGCACCGCGAAGACGTCGGGGTGCATGGCATCGGGCAGCGCGCGCTTGAGCGCGCGGCGCAGGGCGGCTTCGGTGTCGTCGTCCGTCTCGGCGGCGGCATCGAGCACCACGCAGGCCGTGAGGCACGCTGCCTCCTCCTGGAACTGCAGCAGGCAGACCACTTCATGCACCTGCGGCTGCGCGGCGAGGAGACTCTCCACCGGCCCGAGGTCGAAGGGCGCGGCGCGATGCCCGGCCACGCGCCAGGTCGGGGATGCACAGCGCAGCTCGTCGCCGCGCGCGGTCACAACGAGTGGCGTATCGACCAGCCGGTGGTGCATCAGCGCGTTCGCGAGATCGCCATGCTCGTGGAAGCGCGTCACCAACTCGTGGCCGTTCTCGAGGCCGGGGCTGCGGTCGGTGAGCAGGTGCAGCCGGCCGCACTGGCGCTCGTCGGCCAGGTCGCGCATCGGCCCGAGCGCCAGCGCCACCGGATACGGCCCGGCCAGCGGCTGCAGGCGCCAGCCGCCCTCGGACGGACCAAAGGCCAGCGGCCCGACCCACGAGGCGAGGCAAAAGACTGGCAGGAAGCGCAGTGCCCCGGGCGCCATCGCCGAGCGGGCCAGTTGCTCGACGGGATGCGCATGCTCGCCATAGGCCATCAGGGTGCGCAGCGAGGCGAACGAAGCGCTCGCCGCCCGCCACGACAGCAGCGCGGGCAGGGCCAACGTCGTCGCCCGGTGCCGCACCAGCGCCTGGGCCAGCCGGTCGCTCGTCGACTCGTCGCCTCGGGCGAGCGCCGCGATCGAGACGTCGCCCGGCACGCACACGCAGGCCCCGCGGGCCGCGCCGATCACCATCACCGCAAGTGCGAGGCGCAAATCGGTGCCCGCCAGCAGCAGCGGCCGGCTCGCGTCGTCGACGTCGAGCACCTCCCCGATTCCCTCGATGAAGCGACCGATCTGCGCCGCCGTGGCGGCCGCCTCGCGTGCACGCCCGCGCGCCGGCTCGCTGTCCTTGACGACCGCGATGGCGGCCGGGTCCCAGGCGTCCCAGCCGGCGCTGCCGCCGCACACGATGGCATCGGGATGCGGCGAGGCGATCGGGGCGCCGGACGCGGCAGCGCCTTCGGCCTCGATCGGATACGCCTGCGCCTTCAAGTCGAGCAGCGCGAGCACGGTCACGGCCAACTCCGCCACGCTGGCGAGCCGAACGCCGACGACGCTGCCTTCGCGCACGCCCTGGGCCTGCAGCGCGGCACGCAACGATTGCACCGTTTCGGCGACTGCGGCGCGGCTCAGCACGCGCTCACCGAGCTGCCATGCAGGTTCGTGCGGCTGCGCGCGGGCGCGCGCGCCGAAAGCGGCCGGCAGCGGCGAGCCGGCTTCGGCGCTGCGCGCCGCACGTGCGATGCGCTCCAGCGTGCGCGCGCGCACCGCATACGAGGCCATGCGGTAGCGCGACAGGGCCTGTTGCGAATCCACCAGCACCTGCTCGACCAGACCGAGGTACTGCGCGGCGAAGCGCGCGATCGTCGCCTCGTCGAACAGGTCGGTGTTGAAGGTCCAGGCCGCGGTGTATTCGCCGCCCTCGTCCTGCACGTTGAGCGTGAGGTCGTGGGTCGCGCCGCGCGTGCCCGTGCTCGATGCGGCGAGCGCCGGCCCGAACAACGCCGGCTGCGTGCTCTGGGCCGCTGCGGTGTCGGCGCGCACCTGGTTCCAGTTGTACATGACCTGGAACAGCGGAGAGCGGCTGGGGTCGCGCGGCGGCCGCAGCGTCTCGACCAGCAGCGGGAACGGATAGTCCTGGTGGTCCAGGACGCGCAGCATCATCGAGCGCGTCCGTGCCAGGAGCGCGGCGAACGGCTCGTCCGGGTGCAGCTCGCAGGGCAGCACCACGGTGTTGACGAAGTGGCCCAGCACGTTCTCGCTGCCCGCCATGTTGCGGCCCGAGGTCGGCGCGCCGATGAGCAACCGCGACTGGCCGGTGTGCTGGAACAGGAACAGCTGGTACACGCCCAGCAGCAGCATGTACGGGGTGACGTGCAGCGCCTTGGCCGCCTCCTTCACCGAACGCGTCGTCGCGGCGCCGAAGCCGACGTGCATCACCTGGCCGTTCTCCGTCTTCACCGGCGGACGGCCACGGTCGGCGGCCAACTGCAGCGTCGGCCACTCGCCGCGCAACTCGTGCGCCCAGAAGGCAGCCAGCGCGCGCCCTTGGGCGCCCTGCAATCGCTCGCGCTCATGCTGCACGCAGTCCTTGTACTGCAGGCCCAGCGGCGCCAGCTTGAGCGGCTGCTGCGCGACGGCCAGCGCATACAGCTCGCGCAGCTCGCGCACCATGATCTCGAGCGACCAGAAGTCGGCTGCGATGTGATGCACGTTGAGCAGCAGCACGTGGCGCGGCGAGCCGGCGTCACCCGCGGCGGGCGTGTTGACGAGCAGCCTGAGCCGGATCGGCGAGAGCGCCAGGTCGAAAGGCTTGTTGGCCTCGTCGGCGATCCACTCGCGGATCGCGCGCTCGTCCGCGCCGAAGGTCTTGTCCACCACCAGCCGCGCGCTGGCCTCGGTGCTCACCTGCTGCTGGGGCTCGCCGTCGACCACCCGGTAGCGGGTTCGCAGGATCGGGTGGCGCGCGATCAGGTAGTCCACGCAGCGCGCCAGCGCCGGCAGGTCCAGCGCATCGGCCAGGCGCGCCGCGTAGGTCACGTTGTAGGCCGCGCTCGCCGGATTGAGCCGGTGCAGCGACCACAGCGACTTCTGCGAGTACGACAGCGGGTAGCTGCCCGTGCTGTCGGCGAACTGCTCCAGCAGCGCGACCAGGGTCGCCTTGTGCTGCTTCAGCTCGGCGAGCAGCTGCGGCGTGATCGCCTCCTTGGGCGCCTTGTATTGCAGCTTGCCGTCCTGCGCCCAGAGCTGGATGCCGCGTGCCGCCAGGCCGTTGATGTAGTCGATCGAGCTCATCGTGTTGCCTCCATACGGCGATGCCGTCGCCGCGGCGATCGCGGCGCGGCTCGCCCAATCACAGCTGGCCGCTTTCCATCTCGAGTCCGAAGATCGCTTCGCCGGACACCGAGTCCAGTTGCTTCGCCTCGCGCCGCGGCGCAGGCGCATCGGCCGCAGCCACCGGTGCCGTGCCGCCGTTCATCGCATCGACCACCGTGCGCACGATGTCGTCCAGCGTCGCGCCTTCGAGCAGGCGTCCGAACGGAACGTCGACGCCGACCTCGTTGCGGATGGCGGCGCGCAGTTCGGCCGCCATCAACGAGTCGAGACCGAGTTCGATCAGCGGCACCTGCAGGCCGACGGCGTCGCGCGCAACCTGCAGGGTGAGCGCGAGCTCGTCGATCAAATGGGCGGCGAGCGCAGCGTCCCGCTCGGCCTCCGGCAAGCTGCGCAGGCGTTCGCCGAGGCCTGCGGCCCGGCGCACCTCGGGCCGGGCCGCCGCGCCGGCCTCGCCGACCGGCGCGAGCTCGCACAGCAGCGGGCCCAGCCCCTGCCCGCCCGCGCGCTGCACCAGCCGCGGGATATCGACGCGCCACACCACGCTGCGTCCCTGCCGATCGCTCATCAGGCGATCGAGCGTGCGAAGCGCCGCCGCCGGCGCCATCTCTCCCAGTCCCACGGCTTCGATGCGTTGTCGTTGCCGGCTGTCCAGCTGCCCCGCCATGCCCGCACCACCCCACACGCCCCAGTCGATGACGTGCCCCGGCAGCCCCTGCGCATTGCGCTGCAGGCTGAGTGCATCGAGATAGGCGTTCGCCGCGCCATAAGCCGTCTGCCCCGGCGAACCGATGCACGACACCACCGACGAGAAGGAGACGAAGTGCTCCAGCGCGAAGCCGGCGGTGGCGCGGTGCAGGTTGAGCGTGCCGGCCACCTTGGGCGACAGGACCTTCTGCACCGACGCATGTGCCTGCGTGAGCAGCAGGCCGTCCTCGAGCGCGCCCGCCGCATGGAAGATGCCCTTGAACGGGTGTGCGCGGTCGGCGGCGATGTCGCGCACCAGCGTGTCGACCGCCTGCGCATCCGCGAGGTCCACCGCGGCGAACTGCAGCACGGCATGTCGCTCGCCAGCCATCGCCGCGAGGCGGCCCTGCTCCTCGCCGCTGGGCAGTTGCCTGCTGGCCGACACGATCTTCGTGGCGCCCTTGCCGATCAGCCATTCGACCAGTCGCGTGCCGATCGCACCACGCCCGCCGGTGACGAGGTAGGCGCCCGGCGCGAGCACGCAGCCGGGCGCAGCCGGCGTGCGACGCACCAGGCGCGGCACGTGCAGCACGCCGTCGCGCAACGCGAACTGAGACTCGCCGCCTGCCAATGCCGCGTCGATGGCAGCCAGAGCCCCTCGCGCCGCCGAGGCATCGTCCGTGTCCACGTCGAGCACCATCACGCGGGCTTCGCCGCTTTCGTGCATCAGGCTGCGCGCCAGACCCCAGGCGGCCGCCTGTGCCGGCTGCGGCTCGGGGCGGTGTCCGCCGAGCGCTTGCGCGCGCTGCGTGACGATGCAGACCGCCGGCGCCGTGCCCGGCCAGTCGGTGGCATGCAGGGCACGCCAGAAGTTGGCGAAGCGGCGATGCGCTTGCGCGACCTGCGCCAGGACGTCCGCCGCCGAAAGCGACTCGACGTCCGTCGACGATGGCCAGGCATAGACGATCAGCGGCCGCGTCGTGCCGCAATGCGGGGCAAAGGCCGCCAGCGCCTGGCGAAACCTGGCGCTGCACTGCTCGTCGTCTTCCGTCTCATCCGCTGCGGCAGCGACGTTCGCGCACGGTCGCGCCGCACGATGCAGCTCGGCCCTCAGTGCAGCCCCGATGCCGCCACCGCAAGTCTCGACCAGCAGGCAATCGGCCGCCGTGGCGGCGCCGGGCGCGGCCAGCGTGCAGGGCCGCCATTCGAGCGCATGCACGGCCGGGTCCGGTGCCCAGATGCCGGCGAGCTGCCCTGAGTCGACGGCGGCAAGCTGAAGGCGCTCGATCGCCGCCACGCAGTCGCCCGCCGCGTCATAGAACCACAGGTCCGCGCTCACCAGCGGCGCGTGCGCTGTCACCTCCACGGCGCACCACAGGACGCGCACATCGGCCGGCGCCTTCCAGCGCACGCGCGCCATGCCCACGGGCATCAAGGCAGCGCCGTTCGCCGCGTCCCACAGCGCCGCGGCCACCGCCTGCAGGCAGCCGTCGAGCAGCGCGGGGTGGAGCACGCCCACATGGGCCTCGCCGCCGGTGCCGGGATCCAGTTCGACGCGCGCGAGCGCATGGTCGCGCGTGCGCCAGAGCTCGCGGATCGAGCGGAACGCGCCGCGGTAGTCGAGGCCGGCCTCGGCCAGCCGCTCGTGCAATGCATCGGGCGCCAGCGCCTCGGTGCACCGCGTGCGAAAGCTCGCGAGGGCCGGGGCCTCGATTGCAGAATCGGTGCCTGCGACGATGCGCGCGGTGCAATGGCACGACCACGCCGCATCTTCTTCATCACCCTGCGGTCGCGAGTGGATGGCGAGCAGCGAGCCGCCGGCGTCGGCCGGCCGCACGACGGTTCCCAACGACGTCCCGTGTTGCTCGTCGAGCACCAGCGGCCGCTCGAGGCTCAGTGCGTGCACTTCGAGCGTGACGCGATCGTGCGCCGCGCGCCGTGCGGCGTCCAGCGCCATCTCCAGCCACGCCGCGGCCGGGAAGACCACGCGCTCATGCACCCGATGGCCGCCCAGCCAGGGTTCGTCCGCGAGCCCGAGCGAGCGCTCATAACGACATTCGGAGGACGCCGGCAGACTCAGGCTGTGCCCGAGCAGGCTTGAGCGAACCACGGACGCCGCGGGCGCGCCCGCCACGCGCAAGCGCCGCGCGCCATCGGCCGGCCGGCGCGTGCCGACCCAGTACGACGCCGGGTCCAGCGGATAGGGCGGCAGCGCGATCCGCCGATGCGGCTCGGGCGAGGCTTTCGACGCCTCGAAGCCGGCCCAGTCGACGTGGCGCCCCGTGCCGTGCACGCCGGCCAGCGCCGCGAACAGCGACGCCCGTTCGTCGTGCTGCGCATCGATGCTGTGCAGCCAGCGCATGGCGGACACGCCGGCCGCGCCGGCGCAGCAGGCCTTGGCCAGGCCGGTGAGCACCCTGCCCGGGCCGACCTCGACGAAGGTATCGACGCCGTCGCTGCACAGCGCCTGCATGCCCTCGCGAGAACGCACGGCGCGGCGCACGTGCTCGACCCAATAGTCCGGCTCGGCCAGGCGCGTCGTCTCGGCCCGGGCGCTCAGATTGGAGACGACGGGAAGGCGCGGCGCCTCGTAGTGCACCGACGCGGCGACCGCGCGGAACGCCTGAAGCATCGGCTCCATCAGCGGCGAGTGGAAGGCGCGGGAGACGGCCAGCGCTCGCGTGGCCAATCCGTCGCGCTCGAGTTGCCGCACCAGTTCGTCGATCGCTGCGCTGTCCCCCGAGATCGCGACGCTGCGCGGGCCGTTGTCGCCGGCCAGCTCCACCTGGCCCGCGAAGGCGCGCAGGTACGGTGCCAGTTCGGCCGCCGAGGCCAGCACCGCGCTCATCTTGCCGGGCGGCGTGAGCGAGTCCATCAGTTGCCCGCGTGCGGCCACGAGCTTGAGCCCGTCCGCCAGCGAGAACACGCCGGCAAAGCAGGCGGCCGCGTACTCGCCCACGCTGTGGCCCATCAGCAGGTCGGGCACCACGCCCCAACTGGCCCACAGCCGGGCCAGCGCGCTCTCGACGGCGAACAGCGCGGGCTGGGTGTAGCGCGTGTCGTCCAGCAGCGCCTGCTGGTCGCCCCACAGCACGTCGATGAGCGAGTGCTCGGCCAGCGGCTCGAAGTGGCGGTCGCATTCGTCGATCACGCGGCGAACCACCTCGAACTCGCGGTACAGCCGGCGGGCCATGCCGCCGTACTGCGCCCCTTGGCCGGTGAACAGGAAGGCCAGCTTGCCGCCCGCGCGTGGCGAGGCTGCCGGCGCGTCCAGCGAACGCAGCGCGGCGGCAAGGCCGTGCTGCAGTTCGTCGTGCGTGCCGGCGACGAAGGCGCAACGGTGGCGGTGGGTGTCACGCCCCGCGCGCAGCGCGTGGGCGAGGTCGGCGACCGCCAGATCGGGATGGCGCTGAACATGTGCCGCGCAGTCCGTGATCGCGTGGCGCAGGCTCGGCACCGTGTGGGCGGAGAACGCGATGAGCTGCGGTGCCGGCGGCGCGTCGCTCACCGCGTCGATGGGCGCCGGTGCGCGCACGCCGCCGTTCTCGGCGCTCTCGTCGTAGGACGCGACGACGAGATGCGCATTGGTGCCGCTCATCCCGAAGGAGCTGATGCCCGCCACGCGGCGGCCGCCACGGCTCGCCGGCCAGGGCATGTGGCGGTCGGTCACGCGGATCGCGTTGTGCTCCCAGTCGACGTGGGGCGTCGGCGTCTCGAAATGAAGGTGCTTGGGGATCTGCGCCTTCTGCAGCGCACACACGACCTTGATCAGCGCCGACACCGACGCCGCGCCTTCGAGATGCCCGATGTTCGTCTTGATGCTGCCCACGAGCAGCGGCTGCGAACGCGCGGCGCCCGCGCAATAGACCTCGTGCAGGGCGCGCAGCTCGATCGGGTCTCCCAGCAGCGTGCCGGTGCCGTGGGCCTCGACATAGTCCACCTCCGAGGGCGCGACGCCCGCGCGCACCAGTGCTTCGCGGATCACCTCTCGCTGCGCACGGCCGTTGGGCGCCGTCATGCCGTTGCTCTTGCCGTCGTGGTTGACGGCGGAGCCGAGGATCAGGGCGCGGATCGGCCGACCCTGCGCGCGCGCGTCCGACAGGCGCATCAGCGCGACCATGCCGCAGCCCTCGCCGCGCACATAGCCGTTGGCGCCGGCGTCGAAGGTCTTGCAGCGGCCGTCGGGCGAGAGCGCCTGCAATTCGCACAGCGCGATCGTCATCTCGGGCGAGAGCATGAGGTTCACGCCGCCGCTGAGTGCGACGTCGCACTCGCGCTGGCGCAGGCTCTGGCACGCGAGGTGCGTGGTGGTGAGCGACGACGAACACGCGGTGTCGAGCTGCACCGTGGGCCCATGAAATCCGAAGAGGTAGGAGATACGTCCGGCGGCGAAGGGCCGCGCGGTGCCCAGCGCGGTCTGGGCGGGGCTCGGCTCGGCGTCCTCGGCCGCTTCGCTCAGGCGCGCATAGTCGTCCAGCGAGGAGCCGACGAAGACGCCCGTCTTGAACGCCTTGATGCCTTCGCGCGTGAAGCCCGCCTCCTCGATCGCGCGCCAGGTGCATTCGAGCAGCAGCCGCTGCTGGGGGTCGATGCGTCGCGCCTCGCGCCCCGACACGCCGAAGAACGCGGCGTCGAAGCGATCCACGCCATCGATGAAGGCGCCGTGCCGCGAGTAGCTCGTGTCGCCGCGGCCCGGGCGCGGGTCGTACAGCGCATCGCTCCAACGCTCGCTCGGGACCTCGCCGACCGCGTCGACGCCGGCAGCGAGCATGTCCCACAAGGCCTCGGCCGAGTCGGCGCCGCCCGGCAGGCGGCAGCCGATGCCGACCACCGCGATCGGCTCCTGGGCAGCCTGGCGCGCCTCGGCCAGCTCGCGCCGCAAGGCGTCGATCTTCAACAGCGCCTGCTTGACGGGCGAGAGTTTCGGGGCGGTGACGGCGGCATCGGTCATGGTCGCAACCCTCGGGCGCTCAGCGCGCCAGCTCCTTGAGCAGCAGCGCCTCGGCTTCGGTGTCGGACAAGGCGGCGAGCTGCGCCTCGGACGTCGCGCCCGACGCCTCGCGAGGCGCGGCGGCCGGTGCGGCGACGGGCGGCGCAGCGTGTCGCGCCAGCACCTCGACCGCGTCCTTCTGCGCGGCGAGGTAAGTGGCCAACTCGTCGATGTTGGCGCACTCCCACAGCACCGTCGCCTCGAGCTTGAGGCCGGTGCTCTGCTCGACCTTCAGGGCGAGCTGCAGTGCGCTCACCGAGTCGAAGCCGAGCTCGGACCACGGCGTGGTGCGCGACACGCGGCCCGCGTCGATCTTCAGGAACTCGGCCGCCACGCGAGCGATGCGCGACGCCACCTCGCGCTGCAACGCGGCCGCCCGCGCGGCGGCATCGTCTTCGTGAGTCATCCGGGGCGTCGCCGCCGCCGCGGCCTCGCCGTGCTGGCCTTCGGTCCAGGTCGCGATGGAGCGCAGCTGCCCCTGCAGGTAGGCGCGCCGGCACAGCGCGCGCGCGATCTTCCCGCTGGAGGTCTTCTCGATGGTGGCAGGCTCGACCAGGACCACCTGGTGCGGCGTGATGCCGAAGTCGTCGCCGATCGCCACCACCATCCGTCGCAGCGTGGCGGCCACGTCCATCTGCCGGCGCTGGGTGCGGCCGACCTCCTGCACCACGACCAATTTCTCTTCGCCGTCCACCGCCACGGAGATGGCGGCTCCGCAGCCGCGGCGCAACTCGGGCACGCTGTCCTGCACGCAGTCTTCCACGTCCTGCGGGTAGAGGTTGCGCCCGCGCACGATCAGCATGTCCTTGACGCGGCCGGTCACGTAGAGCTCGCCGTCGACGATCGCGCCCAGGTCGCCGGTGCGCATGAAGGGTGCGCCATCGTCGCCCGCGAGCCGCGCGCCGAAGGTTTCGCGCGTGGCCTCCGCATTGCCGTAGTAGCCGGCGCCGATGCTGCCGCCGCGCACCCAGATCTCGCCCACGCGATCGGCGCCGGCCACCTCGGCGCCGTCGGGGCCGACGATGCGGATCTCGTTGCCCATGCGCGTCGAGCCGCATGCGACCAGACTCTTGATGTCCGGGTCGCTGCCGGACACCCGCTGCACGATCCCCTTGGCGAGCTGGCTGTTGCTGACCTCCAGGTAGGTCGCGCCTGCGCCCTTGGTCACGCCGGTCACCTGCACCGTGGCTTCGGCCATGCCGTAGCACGGATAGAAGGCGCCCGGCACCAAGCCATGCGCCGCGGCCGCCTGCAGGAAAGCCTCGACGGTGTTGCGGCTGATCGGTTCCGCGCCGCAGAAGGCGACCTGCCAGCTCGACAGGTCGATCGGCGCGTCGGCGGCTTCCGGCGACTGCAGCGCCGCGGCGGCGAGCTGATAGGCGAAGTTCGGGCCGCCGGAGGTGCTGGCGCGGTGATCGGAGATCGCCTGCAGCCAGCGCAGCGGCTTCTGGATGAAGTCGATCGGCGACAGCAGGACCAGGGCGCACCCGATGGACGCCATCTGCAGGACCGCCGACAGGCCCATGTCGTGGTACAGCGGCAGCCACGAGACGACCCGCGTGTCACGCCCATGCCCCATCAGTTCGGCGATGACCTCCTGGTTGTTCAGGATGTTCGCGTGCGTGATCATCACGCCCTTGGGCAGGCCGGTGGAGCCGGACGTGTACTGCAGGAACGCGAGCTCGTCGCCGTGCGGCAGCGGCAGCGACGCAGCACCGGCTCGCGACCCCGCGGCCAGCAGCTCGGCGTGCGTGTCCAATTCGCAGCCGGCGAACAGGCCCTCTGCCTGCTTCATCGTGGCCAAGACCTCCAACGACCGCTCCGGGGCGACGATGAGGGTCGCGCCGCTGTTGTCGACGATGGCCTGCAGCTTCTTCCACTGCGCCACCTTCTTCGGCTGCTGCGGATGGTGCGCCGGAATGGCCACCATTCCGGCGGCCAGGCAGCCGTAGAAGGCCGTCACGAATTCCACGCCCGTGGGCAGCAGGATCAGCACCCGCGAACCCACCGCGAGCCGCGCGCGCAGGCCGGCCGCGACCTGCATCGTCTCGTCGTGCAGCTGTCGGTAGCTGATCTCGCGCTCGACCTGCTCGCCGTCGCGCAGCACCTTGAGGGCGCATCGTTCGGGCGTCCGCTCTCGCCAGGCGATCAGCGTCTCGATGATCGATCGGGGCCGATGGACGGTGGGAAAGGGATGGGCGTTGATGGTCATGGCGGACATCCGTTGAAGTGCGATGGCCCCGGGCGCGCCGCCTTCCAGGACGGCGTGCGGCCAAGGCCGGCGCAGCGATGGGCGTGGAACTCAGGCCTCGGCGAAGAACGCCGCGGCGATCGCCTTGCGATTGAGCTTGAGGTTCTTGGTGCGCAGCCCGTTCTCGACGCTGAACTCGCGATCCGTGAAGACCACGTGCTTGACCTGCTGCTGCGCGGGCAGGCCTTCGTTGATCGTCGCGACGTGCTGGCGCAGTTCCTGTGTCACCGCGGGATCGTCGTGCTGCCGCGTCGAGATGACCGCGGCCAGCCCGGCGCGCGGCCCGGCCAGCACCACCGCGACGCCCACGCGCGGGTCGCCGTGGATCAGCGACTCGATCGGCTCGGGGTGGAACTTCTCGCCGTTGGCCGTGATGATCGCGTCCTTCTTGCGCCCGATGACGCGCAGGAAGCCGTCGGCATCGAACTCGGCGATGTCGCCGGTCGCCACGGAGTTCGGCCCGATGAAGGTGGAGCGCGCGTCTTCTTCCGAGGACTCGAAGTAGCCCATCGACAGCAGCGCATCTCGCGTCACGATGACCTCGCCCTCCTCGGACAGCGACACGCTGCCGGCCTCGGCCGGCTGGCCGACGCTGCCCACGCGCACGCGCCCGGGCTTGTTCCACGCGACCATGCCCGCCTCGGTGATGCCGAAGGCTTCGTACAGCGCGATGCCGCCGTCCCAGAAGAAGTCCAGCGCGGCGCGCTTGATCGGCGCCATGCCGGTGATCATGTAGCGGATGTTGCCGCCGGTGAGCTCGGCCAGCTTGCGCGACAGCGCCTCGCGGTCCTGCGCGGCCTTGGGCCCGACGCTCGCGCGCACCAGGCTCTGCAGCGTCTCGTACAGGATGGGCGGTGCAATGACGAAGGTCGGCTGGTGCTTCTTCAGCCCCGCGAACAGCAGCTGGAACGGCACCGACACGAAGTCGACCCCGTGGTACAGGCAGAAGTAGTACACCATCCGCTGCTGATAGTTGGCGAACGGCAGGAAGGTGAGAAAGCGCTCGCCCGCTGCCACGCCGAAGGCGTCGAAGTACAGGTCGAGCAGCCGTTCGGTGCCGGGTGCGCTGATCACCAGGCCCTTGGTCTTCCCGGTGGTGCCGGAGCTGAACACGAGCGAGTGAGTGCCGGGCGAATGCGCGAGCAGGCGCGGTTCGACGCGCCGCCGCTGCATCGGTTCGTCCAGCGCGATCGAGCACACCCGCTCGTTCGAGCAGGCAGCGTCGTCGAGCCAGCCCGGCTCGACGGCGAGCAGCGTCAGCCCGTAGGCTTCGACGAGTTCGTGCCAGGCGCGCTGCGGCTTCTCGTGCGGCAGCGCCACCGACACGCAGCCCAGCGCGATGCAGGCCAGGTCCCACACGACCCACGGATAGGCGGCGGGCGCTGCGATGCCGATGCGGCAGCCGCGCGAGACGCCCAGCGACTTCAGGCGCTCGGCGAGCGCCAGCGCGTCGCCGTGCAGGTCGTGGAAGCGCTTGACGGTGGCCACGCCCCTGTCGTCGACGAAGGTCAGCGCGCCTTCGCGCTCGCGCAGGCGGTCGATGATGTCTTCGAGTCTCATCGCGGCCGGTCCGTCAGGCAGGCTGGGTCACCGGCTGCGCCGCCTTCTTGGCGTCGCGCAGCGCGTAGTACTTCTGCGCGGCGCTCTCGTACATGTTCCAGAAGAGCTTGCAGGTGTGGCGCACCGCGTGCAGGGCTTCGTCCTGCATCGACCGCGTGGTGCACAGCTCCGAGACGAGCTGTATGCCCTCGGCGACGTGGCCGACGTCTTCCTTCTGGTGCACCGAGAAGAAGAGCGTGTCCTGTTCGCTGAGGCCGTACATCCGGCCCAGGATGGTGTGGCGTGCGTCGCCGGCGCGGGTCTCCAGGCTCTGGCCTTCGCTCGCGATCATCACCGCCGCGGCGCCGACGTGGTAGGTGCCCTCGCCCCTGCAATTGGCGAGGCGGTAGTGGATGAGCTCCTTGGTCTGCTGCGACGGCTGCCATGCATCGCGCTCGGCATCCGAGATGCCTTGCGCGCGGATGAAATCCTCCATCAGCTCCACGTGGTTCTTGGTGCGCGAGAAGCGGCCGGTCTCCTCCTCGAACAGGTTGAACAGCAGGCGCCGCTTGTGCACCGGCAGCGGGCAGCGGATGTACAGGTTCTCGATGTACTCGAGGAAATACTTCGTGATCTGGTAGCCCTCGAGCGAGATGACCTTGAGCAGATCCCAGTTGCGTTCGGGCGTGAACAGTTCCTTGAAGATCGGGTGGTCCAGCGTGAGCTGGGCGTCCAGCGTCTCGCGCAGCTTGCGGGCGAAGGTCTCGCGGTCCATCGCGAGGGCATCGGCGGTCGAGGTCATGGGGCGTCTCCGGGTCGGTTGGTCGCAGGCAACTGTACGGAGCGCCCCCGGCGCGGGAACCTGTCCCTTGGGGCAGCGGCGGACCATCCTGTACGTCGGGTCAGGTAGTCGCTGCGGGTCGTGCTCGGTATCGTGGAGCGCGCCAACACAGGAGACTCCCATGCCCGATCCAGGCTTCCGCGGCCCGGCCTTCGACGCCTTCGTGACGCTCATCTCGCAGATCGTCTCGATCGACATCGCCCGCGATGCCCTCACGCCGCAAACCACGCTCGCCGGCGACCTGATGCTCGACTCGATCTCGCTCATTTCGCTGATGGCGCTCAGCGAGGAGCATTTCGGCGTGAGCTTCGCCGAGCACACCGAGCAGGTGGCCAACATGCGCACCATCGGCGACGCGGTCGACCTCATCGAGTCGCTGGCGACCGCCAAGGCCTGAGCGAGCGCTGCCATGGAGCTCGCCCTGCATGCGCTGGCCGACGGCGTGATCGATACCTTGCTCGAGGTGCGTCGCCGCGTCGATGTGCACTTCGAACGTACGGCGCTCGCACTGCCCCACGACGATTCCGAGCAGAGGCTGGTGCGCTGCGTGGCACAAGCCATGGGCGTGCCGGTGCGCGATGCTGCCGCGGACGGCGACGAGGTGGGCGCCCTGCTGCGTCTCAACCTGCGGCATGCCGGCTCGCAGGGCGCGGCGCGCGCCATGGCGCAGGCCGACTGGGCCGAGCAGGTCGCACGCCGCGCGAGTCAGCGCCTGGCCACTGCGCCAAGCGGCCCGCCCGCGCGTTTTGCCAGCCTGCCCGGCGTGCAGCGTCGCAGCGCCCCCGACGGGCAGGTGCACTACCTGCGCGCCGGTCACGGCCCGGAGGCGCTGTTGCTGGTCAACGCCTTCGGCCTGACGCTGGACGTGTGGCATGCGCTCGCGCGGGCGCTGCTGCCGCGCTTCACGCTGCTCGTGATCGACGACGACCCGCCCTCGCCGGAGCTGCCGCGCGTCTACTACGACCGTGCCGACTCGCTGCCGCGCTTCCTGCACGGCGTGCGCGCCGCGCTCGCCGCCGAGGGCCTGGCGCGCTGCCATGTGGCCAGCTGGTGCAGCGGCGGCAAGTTCGCGCTCGAACTCGCGCGCGCGCTGCCCGACTCGATCGCCTCACTGGCGCTGTTCGCGCCGTCCTTCGCCGGCATCGAGGGCACCGCGGGAGCTGATTCGGCCTTCGAGGCCAGCCTGCACACCATGTGCACGCTGGTGGAGCGCATGCCCCAGTCGGCCGACAGCATGGCGCGCTCGATGCTCGCGCTCATGAAGAAGAGCGACTCGGCGCACGACCCGCTGGCCAGCCCGTTCGAACGCGCCGACCAGGCGACCCTGCACTGGCTGCACGCGCCCTACGCGTCGGCGGCGCACATGCTCGCCTACAGCCGGCAGCTGCTGCAGTTTCGCGCCCACCAGCCGACGCTCGATGCCGCGAGGCTCACGCTGCCGGTGATGCTCGTCACGGGCCAGCGCGACGGTGCGACGTGCTCGCTGCGCGCGCGCGACATCTGCCGGCGCGTGTGCGCGCCCGTCGAGTTCGAACTGCAGCATGCGGGCCACTACTTCATCCACCAGAACAGCGCACTGGTGGCGCAACTGCTGCAGGCGTTCGTGGCCGAAGGCACCGAAGTCGCGGCGCCGCATCCGCGGTTCGTGCGCGTCGCGAGCGAGCTCGACGCGAACGAGGACGAGGCGGCGCTGGTGTCGGGCGAGCTCTGAGGCTGCTCTGCCCGAATGGACAGCTACACGCGAGACGACCCGCTGACTAAAGTCGATCTCGACAAGACGCCCTCGTGCGTGATGCGCAAGAAGCCTGTGGTCCCTGCGGCACACCCCACGCCGCCTCCCGGCGTCCATCAACGTCCACTCCACGGCGGAGAACCGCGAATGTTTGCAAACAGTATCGTCGAGCTGATCGGGAACACCCCGCTGCTGCACTTGAAGAGCCTGTCCGATGCGCAGCGCGGGATTCACGTCTACGCCAAGCTGGAGTGCCGCAATCCGGGCAACAGCGTCAAGGACCGGAGTGCGCTCGAGCTCCTGTCGCAAGCGAAACGGGACCATGATCTTCAACCGGGTTGGTCGATCGTCGAATCGACGTCGGGCAACATGGGGCACGCGCTGGCGATGCTCTGTGCGATCCATCGCTATCACTTCATCTGCGTCCTCGATCCGAAGACACCGCGCGCGAATGTCAATCTCGTGCGCGCCTTCGGCGGCCAGGTCGAGATGGTGGAGCAGCCGGACGAGCAGGGCAGCTTTCAGCGCAAGCGCATCGCCGTGGCGAAGGCGATCGCTGCGCAGCTGCCCCGCTGCGTCAATCTGGATCAATACAACAATCCCGCCGCGATCGACGCTCACTACTACACGACGGGGCCGGAGATCCACGCGCAGCTAGGCGGGCGCGTCGACGTGGTGGTCGGCACCGCGAGCACCGGCAGCCACCTGAGCGGCATCGCCCGGCACCTCAAGGAGCGCAACCCGCGCACGCACGTGATCGGCGTGGAGCCGCAGGGCTCGGTGGTGTTCGGCGGCGAGTACAAGCCCTTCCTGCAGAACGGCACCGGCCTGAGCTTCCAGCCGGGCAACATCCGCCCGCAGCTGGTCGACGAGGTGATCAAGGTTTCCGACCGCGACGCCTTCACGTGCTGCCGGCGCGCCGCGCTCGACGAAGGCCTGCTGCTGGGCGGCTCCTCCGGCTCGGTGATCGCCGCGGCGCGCCAGTACGTCGAGCGCGCCAGCGAACCCTGCACCGTGGTGCTCGTGATGCCCGACGGCGGCACCAAGTACCTCGACACCGTATACGACGACCAGTGGCTCAAGGCCCACGACCTGGGCGCCGTGCTCGACGACATCCGGCAGGCGGTGCACCGCGACACCTCCTGCGCCAAACCCCAGTGAGGAGACCATGATCGACACCCTGCGAACCACGGTGGCGGGCGGCGCCCGCTACGACACGCCCTTCCCCGAGGCCGGCGTGACCCACATGACCTACCGCTGGACGCACGACGTGGACGCCACGCTCGAGCGCCAGGTCATCGACCTGATGCGCCACACCACCGCGTCGGCGCCGATCATCGGCTTCGCCGAGGACATCAGCGATGCCGAGGCGGCCGGCTACCTGCACGACCTGCGCGCGCAGCTCGCCGCGCACAAGGTGCGCCTGCTCACCATATTCGCGAGCACGGGCCAGCTGGTCGGGCTGTGCACGCTGCGGCGCAATCTCAATCCCAACAACCGCCACATCACCGACCTCGCCAAGGGCATGATCCGCGAGGAGTTCCGCGGCGGCGCCGTGCTGCCGGCGGCCTTCCACGAGATCGCCCTGCAGTGCGAGGCCGACGGCGTCGAGGTGGTGACGCTGGACGTGCGCGCCGACACCCCCGCCTACCACGCATGGGACCGCTTCGGATTCCAGACCTACGGCTTCCTGCCCGACTACGCCCGCGCGCAAGGCAAGGTGCACGCCGGCCACTTCATGATGCAGAAGGTCGCAGACCTCAAGGCACGCGCCGTCAAGGCGCTCGAGGCCCGCGCGCGCAAGGCCCTGGGCGCCGAGGCGCAGCCGGCATGACCTACGGCGGGCACATCGTCGACGCGCACTGCCACGTCGCGTCGACGCGGTTCATCCCGCGGGCCTTCTACGAGGGCCTGTGCCGCAACGTCGCCGCTCGGCTGGCCGCCACCGGCGTGAAGAAGTCGCTGGCCGACCTGCTCGACATGTACGTCAAGCTGAGCCAGGACCACGAGGCCGACACGCTCGTCGCGGAGATGGACTCGGCCGGCATCGCGCAGGCGGTACTGCTGCTGCCCGACTTCAGCTACGTGATGAAGAGCGATCTCACGATCGCGGAGATGCATGCCGAGCACCACGCCATCCTGAAGCGGCATGCCGGGCGCTTCTTCGTCTTCGGCGGCGTCGATCCGCGCTGGGGGGCCGACGGCCTGGCGCTGTTCGAGCGAAGCATCGCGGACTACGGCTTCAA
>DATFAY010000609.1:0-6449 GCA_035254085.1 Piscinibacter sp. | reverse complement strand
GGCAGCGACGTGCAGGGCGAGCTCGATCTCGCCTCGCCCACCGACCTCGACGACACCATCTTCGGCACCGTGCAGCCGGGCCTCGAGAGCGACAGCGACTCCGCCGGCACCGGCGAGCGCGGCGCCGCATTGCCCGACGAGCAGGGCCGCGAAGCCAACGACATCCTGCCCGACGAAGTGCAGCGCATCCCCGGGGGCGCCGACTTCGACGATGCGCCCACGGACGAGGAGCTCGACCTGCTCGAAGGCGCCGCGGCCGAGGAGGCGGGCGACGAGTCGGACATCGACCAAGGCGCGGACCAGGGCCGCAGCTGATGGGACCGTTCATCCACGGCAAACACGGAGCATCACCATGAACAAGCTCAAGCTCGTCGGCACGGCACTGGGCGCCTTCGCCGGCGCGTGCCTGCTGACGCACCGCACGAGACTGCGCCGAGAGGGCAGCACTGCGGCCAACGCCTCCAACCGGGACCACCGCAGCGACAACGCCGCCACGCCGCCGCGCCAACGCGAGACCCGCACCGACGCCGGCGGCCAGACCGCCTGAGCGCTGCCCCGCGGGCACGCCGCTTGCCCAGTGGGGCCATGCGGCTGGCGTGCGCCGGGCGCTTCCACTCGGGAGGGGTTTCGATGAGCGCGATATTTCCTGGGCTCGACAGCATGTCGGACCCGGCTCGACTGGCGCGCGCCGTCTTCATCGACAAGGACGGCACCCTGGTCGCCGACGTGCCCCACAACGTGGATCCGGCGCAACTGCGGTTCACGCCGCACGCGCTCGAAGGCCTCAAGCTGCTCGCGGACGCCGGCTACCTGCTGATCGTGGTGACCAACCAGCCCGGCATCGCACGCGGCCTGTTCACGCGCGCGCAGCTCACGCGGCTGCAGCACGCGCTGGCCGACATGATGGCGCGCGAGGGCGTGCCGCTGACCGACTTCTATGCCTGTCCGCATGCACCCGGGCCGGCCGGCCCGGTGCCCGGCTGCCTGTGCCGCAAGCCGGCGCCCGGCCTGCTGCGCCAGGCGGCGCGGGCGCACCAGATCGACCTGGCGCGCTCGTGGATGATCGGCGACATCCTCGACGACGTCGAAGCCGGCCGGCGCGCGGGCTGCCGCAGCGTGCTGCTCGACGTGGGCAGCGAGACGGTGTGGCGCATATCGCCCCTGCGCACGCCGCAGCTGCGGGCGGGCAATCTGCTCGACGCCGCGCGCGCCATCCTTGCGGCCGACGAAGACTGCGTCGAGCGCGAGACCTCACCGCTCGCGGCGCAGCCCCAGCCCGAACCCAACGAAGCGCAGCGCAGCGCGCTGGGCGGCGTCGCGCGTGCCGCATCGCTGCTGCACACCGCCATGCTGCGCGCCCGCGCGAGCCAGCCGGGATCGCCTTCATGACGGCTGTGGCGAGCTCGGCCGCGATGCAGCGCGCCTGGCTGGAGGCCCGCAACATCCTGGTCGTGCGGCTGGACAACCTGGGCGACGTGATCATGACGACGCCCGCCATCGCCGCGCTCAAGCACTGCAGTCCCGCGGCGCGCGTCACGCTGCTGTCCTCGTCGTCCGGCGCGGCGGCGTTGCGCCACGTCCCGGTCCTGGACGAGGCCATCGTGTACGACGCGCCCTGGGTGAAGGGCACTTCGGCCCACGGCGCACGCGCGGCGCACGACGACCGCCGCATGATCAATGCGCTGACGCAGCGCCATTTCGACGCGGCCATCATCTTCACCGTCTGCACCCAAAGCGCCCTGCCCGCCGCGCTGGTGTGCCGGCTGGCCGGCATCCCGCTGCGCCTGGCCCATGCGCGCGAGAACCCCTACGACCTGTTGACGCACTGGGTGAACGACACCGAGGTGTGCGCGAGCGGCATGCGCCACGAAGTGACGCGCCAGCTCGACCTCGTGCGCTCGGTCGGCTTCCATGCCTGCGACGAGCGCATGCAGTTTCGCTATGGCGCGTCGGACGTGTTGAGCATGCGGCGCAAGTTCGTGCAGGCCGGCGGTAACCTGCTGCGGCCTTACATCGTCGTGCATCCCGGCGCGACGGCGGCGTCGCGGCGCTATCCTGCCGAGCGCTTCGGTGTCGCGGCGCGTGCGATCGTCGAGGCGAGCGGGTGCCAGGTCGTGTTCGGTGGCGGCGCCGACGAGCAGCCGCTGATCGACGAGGCGCGCGTGCCGCTCGGCCAGCCGGCGGTGTCGCTGGCCGGGCAGTTGACGCTGGGCGAGCTGGCAGCGCTGATCGCCGGCGCGCAGGTGATCGTCTGCAACAACAGCGGGCCGGTGCACATCGCGGCCGCCGTCGGCACGCCGGTGGCGGTCCTGTACGCCTTGACCAATCCGCAGCACACGCCTTGGAAGGTGCCCGCGCGGGTGCTGAACCACGACGTACCCTGCCGCAATTGCCTCAAGAGCGTGTGTCCCGAGCAGCACCACGCCTGCCTGGAGGCCGTCGAGCCCCAGGCGGTCGCGCACGCGGCGCTGGAGCTGATCCGCGCCCTGCCCGGCGTCCCGCTCAGCCCGCACACGCACCGTCCGATCGAACCCCTGATGGCGATCACATGAACGACTCGGTGGACCCGCCGCAGCCGCTGTCCTTCGCCCCGGTGCACGCCGCACCTGCGACCCGTGCGCCGAGCGCGCCCGCCTGGTGGGCCGAGCTCGCGCCGCAGCGCATCGCTGTTTTTCGCGCCCTGGTGCTGGGCGACATGCTGTGCGCCGTGCCGGCCCTGCGCGCGCTGCGCCACGCCTGGCCCGAGGCCGAGCTGACGCTGGTGGGCCTGCCGTGGGCCGCGGAACTGGCGCGACGCCTGCCGATGGTCGACCGCTTCATCGAGTTTCCGGGCTACCCCGGCCTGCCCGAGACGGTCGCCGACCTGGGCGCCCTGCCCGACTTCCTGCGCCGCATGCAACAGGAGGACTTCGACCTGCTGCTGCAGATGCACGGCAGCGGCCACATCACCAATCCACTGGTCGCCGCGTGCGGCGCCCGACACACCGCGGGCTTCGTCGAGGCGGGCAGCTACACGCCCGAGCCGGGGCTGTTCATGCCGTGGCCGCAGCAGGGACACGAGGTCGAACGGCTGCTGATGCTGGTCGACCACCTCGGGGTGCCGCGGTGCGGCAGCGCGCTCGAGTTTCCGGTCACCGACACCGATCGCATCGAGCTCGCCAGCCTGTGGCCCCGGGCCTATGGCGCCCAGCCCTACGTGTGCGTGCACGCGGGAGCGCAACTGCCCTCGCGCCGCTGGCCGCCAGGGCGCTTCGCGCAGGTCGCCGACGCGATGGCCGAACACGGTTTCGCGGTCGTGCTCACCGGCACCGGCGCCGAGGCGCCCCTGGCCGCCGAAGTGCAGCGCGCGATGCACCATCGCGCGATCGACTTGTCGGGCAAGACCACGCTGTGGACGCTGGGCGCGCTGATCGAGCGAGCGAGCCTGCTGGTCTGCAACGACACCGGCGTATCGCACGTGGCCGCCGCGCTGGGCACCCGCAGCGTGGTCGTCAGCTCCGGCGCCGACGTGACCCGCTGGGCGCCGCTCGATCGCGAGCGCCACCAGGTGCTCTGGCATCTGGTGCCGTGCCGGCCGTGCAGCTTCGCGCAGTGCCCCTACGACGATCACCCGTGCGCTCACGGCGTGAGCGCGGCGCGGGTGATCGAAGCGGCGCTGGTCACGCACGCTGCCGACACGCCGGCCTTCGCCGATGCCTGAGCCGGCGGCCCCTGCCGAGTCGAGGCCGGCACACCGCCGCGGTGACCGGCTGCGCATCCTCACCTGGCACGTCCACGGCAACTACCTGTACTACCTGACGCAGGTGCCGCACGAGTTCTATCTCGTGTGCGACGCCGAACGCTCGGCCCACCACAGCGGCCGCAGCGGCCGCCTTCCCTGGGGCGACAACGTGCACGATGCGCCGGTCGAGCGGATCGCGCAGATGCCGTTCGACGTCGTGCTGTTCCAGTCGCGCGCCGCCTACGAGGACGAGCAGCACCGCATCCTGAGCGAGGCGCAGCGTCGCTTGCCGCGCATCTACCTCGAGCACGATCCGCCGCAGGAGCATCCGACCAACACCGCCCATTGGGTGGACGATGCGGCCACCCTGCTGGTCCACGTCACGCATTTCAATGCGCTGATGTGGGACTCGCGGCGCACACCCCAGCGCGTCATCGAGCACGGGGTGCTGTCGCTGGGCGACGCGCGCTGGCGCGGCGAGCGCGAGGCCGGGCTGGTGGTCGTCAACAACCTCGATCGGCGCGGCCGCCGCCTCGGTGCCGACATCTACCACGAAGTCGCCGCCCAGGTGCCGCTGACGCTGGTCGGCATGGGCGCCGAGCGGCTGGGCGGCGCGGGCGAAGCACCGCACGATCGGCTGCCCGCACTCATGGCGAGCCATCGGCTGTTCTTCAACCCGATCCGCTACACCAGCCTGGGCCTCTCGATCATCGAGGCGATGATGGTCGGCATGCCGATCGTCGGGCTGGCCACCACCGAGTTGCCCACCGTGATCCGCAACGGCGAAAACGGCTTCGTCGACACGCGCGTGGATCGCCTCGTCGATGCGATGCAGCGCTTGTTGCGCGACCCGGCCGAAGCCGCGCTGCTGGGCGAAGCCGCGCGCCGCACGGCGCTCGAGCGATTCAACATCGCCCGCTTCGTCGCCGATTGGCAGGACGCGCTGCGAACCGTCTGCGGCTGAGCTATCCGGCCGGCCCGCCCCCGGTCACTACAATCGCGAGCCTGCCGCGCTCGGGCGCACCGACCTCGCCCCCCATGCAAGCAAGCTTCACCGATTGGATGGCGCTGGCGATCTTCGCCACGGCCCTCGTCCACACCTTCGCCGCCAAGGCCTTCGAGCGCCTCGCTCACCACCACCCGCGGCATGCAGGCCTGCTGCACCTGCTGGGCGAAGTGGAAGTGGTGTTCGGCTTCTGGGCGGCCGTGCTGATGATCGCGATGGCATTGGCTGGGCAAGGCGCACAGGCGCTCGCTTATGTCGAATCGCGCCAGTACGCCGAGCCGCTCTTCGTCTTCGTGGTGATGGTGATCGCCGCGTCGCGCCCGGTGCTGGCGGCGGTGTCGTCGGCGGTCTCGCTGCTGGCGCGCGTGCTGCCCCTGCCTTCGGCACTGTCGCGCGCCTGGCTGGCCTTCGCCGCGGTCCCGCTGGCGGGGTCGCTGATCACCGAGCCGGCGGCGATGACGCTGGCCGCATTGATGCTGCGTGACGGCGTGTTTCGACGGGGCCCGCCCGAGTGGCTCAAGTACGCGGCACTGGGTGCGCTCTTCGTCAACGTGTCGATCGGCGGCACCCTCACTTCCTACGCGGCGCCGCCGGTGCTGATGGTGGCCGGCACCTGGCAGTGGAGCAGCGGCTTCATGTTCTCGCAGTTCGGCTGGAAGGCGGCGCTGGCGGTGCTCGTCAACGCGACTGTGGTCGTGTGGCTGTGGCGACGGCATCTGCGCGACGAACCAGCAGGAGCTGGGGGTGCGCCGGCGCCGGTGCCGCTGCTGGTGCAGGCGGTGCACCTCGCCTTTCTCGCGGCGACGGTCGTGTTCGCGCACCACCCCGCCGTCTTCCTGGGCCTCTTTCTGTTCTTCCTCGGCTTCACCCAGGCCTACGAGCGCCACCAGTCGCCGCTGATCCTCAAGGAAGGGCTGCTCGTCGGCTTCTTCCTGGCCGGTCTGGTGGTGCTGGGCGGCATGCAGCAATGGTGGCTGCAGCCGGTCGTCTCGTCGCTGGGGCCGACGCAGCTGTTCTTCGGCGCCCTGGGGCTCACGGCCATCACCGACAACGCCGCGCTGACGTATCTCGGCTCGCTGATCGAGGGCATTGCCGCCGACGCCAAGTACATGCTCGTGGCAGGCGCGGTCGCGGGCGGCGGCCTCACGGTCATCGCCAACGCGCCCAATCCGGCCGGGGTGGCCTTGCTGCGCCGCGGCTTCGACGACGAATCGATCGGCGCAGGCGGGCTGCTCGCCGGCGCCGCCCTGCCCACCGTGGTCGCGGCAGCCGCATATCTGCTCCTGTAGCCCCGGGAGCCCGGCACGCTGGAACAAAAGATGCTTTACGTCCCACTTCGGCATAGTTGGGAGTTGCCATGCCACAGGCTCACGGACGCGTGCTTCTCGTCGACGACGACACCGCCAACCTGGAGGTGTTGAGCGAGGTGCTGCGGCTCGAGGGCTACACCGTCGTCTGCGCGCGCAACGGCGCCGAGGCGATGGCTTGCCTGCGCACCGCGCAGCCCGATGTGGTGATGCTCGACTACGTGATGCCGACGATGGACGGCGCGACGATGGCGCAAAAACTCAAGTCCGACGAGGCCACGCGAGAGATCGCGATCGTCATGACGAGCGGCCTGCCCGAGGACATGGTGCGGCCGCGTTGCCAGGTCTACGACGCGTTCTTGCAGAAACCTTATGACGTGAACCAGGCGCTCAAGGCGCTCGAGATGTTGACCGC
>DATFAY010000608.1:0-5178 GCA_035254085.1 Piscinibacter sp. | reverse complement strand
AACACCATCGTGCTCGCGCTGCACGAGCCGCAGCGGCCCACGCGGGCGCAGCTTGCCGAACGCGCGGAAACCATCGAAACTCGCTGGGGACTGCCGGCCCGCAAGTGGCTGCGCGTGTTCAAGCCCGCCGACTGAACTTCCCCTTCCCATCGCCCCTTCCCGCGCCCATGACCGCCGTCGCCAGACCCAAGCCGCCACGCAGCCAGCCCTACGAGGGGCCGGTGGACTGGCGCCGGCTGGTCGAGTGGCTCAGCCAGGACGGCGTCGTTTCCGCCGAGGAGGCGCGCCGCACCATCGCGCGCTGCTCGCAGGCCGAGAGCGCCCAGCATCCGCTGGTGCGCCTGGCGGCCGTGGCGATGGCCCGCGCCAGCGACGGCAAGCCGCTGGACATCGAGTCGCTGACACAGTGGCTCGCCGGCCGCAGCGGGCTGGAATACCTGCGCATCGACCCGCTCAAGGTGGACGTGGGCAAGGTCGCCGACACGATGAGCGCGGGCTATGCCGAGCGCCACCGCGTGCTGCCGGTGCAGGTCACCGGCAGCGAGGTGGTGGTGGCGACGGCGGAACCGTTCCTCACCGACTGGGTCGCCGAGGTGGAGCGGCAGTCGCGCCGCAGCGTGCGGCGCGTCCTGGCCAACCCGCTGGAGATCCACCGCTACACGGCGGAGTTCTTCGCGCTGGCCAAATCGGTGCGCGCGGCGCAGAAGGCGGGCGGCAATTCGGGCGCGGCCAGCTTCGAGCAGCTGGTGGAGCTGGGGCGCAGCAACAAGCAGCTGGACGCGAACGACCAGGGCGTGGTGCAGGTCGTGGACTGGCTCTGGACCTACGCGTTCGACCAGCGTGCGAGCGACATCCACCTGGAGCCGCGCCGCGAGCAGGGCGTGATCCGCTTCCGCATCGACGGCATCCTGCACCCCGTCTACCAGATGCCCATGGGGGTGCTCAACGCGATGACCGCGCGCATCAAGCTGCTGGGGCGCATGGACGTCGTCGAGAAGCGCCGCCCGCAGGACGGGCGCATCAAGACGCGCAACCCGCGCGGCGACGAGATCGAGATGCGGCTGTCGACCCTGCCCACGGCCTTCGGCGAGAAGATGGTGATGCGCATCTTCGACCCCGACACCACCGTCAAGCCGCTGGAGCAGCTGGGCTTCGGCGCGCACGACGCGAGGCGCTGGGAGCAGCTCGTGGGCCGCGCGCACGGCATCATCCTCGTCACCGGCCCCACGGGCTCGGGCAAGACGACCACGCTGTACTCCACGCTGCGGCGCCTGGCCACCGACGAGGTGAACGTCTGCACCATCGAAGACCCGATCGAGATGATCCAGCCGGCGTTCAACCAGACGCAGGTGCAGCCCGCGCTCGACCTCAACTTCGCCGAAGGCCTGCGTGCGCTGATGCGGCAGGACCCGGACATCATCATGGTGGGCGAGATCCGCGATCTCGAGACCGCCGAGATGGCGATCCAGGCCGCGCTCACGGGCCACCTCGTCTTCAGCACCTTGCACACCAACGATGCGTCGTCGGCGATCACGCGCCTGACCGACCTGGGCGTGCCGCCCTACCTCATCGGCGCGACCGTCGTCGGCGTGCTCGCGCAGCGGCTGGTGCGCACCCTGTGCGTCAGCTGCAAGCAGCCCGACCCCGAGCTCACCGCCGAGAAGCTGGCCGAGTCCGTCAAGCCCTGGCGACTCAACGGCAGCGTGCATGCGTACAGGCCGGTGGGCTGCCTGGAATGCCGCATGACCGGCTATCGCGGCCGCGCCGGCCTGTACGAGCTGCTCACCGTGAGCGACGCGGCGCGCCAGTGCATCGTGCCGGTGCCCGACGGGCACAAGCTGCGCCAGCAGTCGCTCAAGGACGGCCTGCGGCCGTTGCGCCTGGCCGGCGCCATGAAGGTGGCCGAGGGCGTGACCACGCTGGACGAGGTGCTGAGCGCGACGCCGGCCTGGGATTGAACGGCGCGCGCCGCGCGCACCCACGCGCTGTGCGCATGGCGCTACGTGTTTACCACGCTCGGGGCGCCGAGGGCGACTCCCTAGAATCCGCCGCATCGAACGCGCTTCGTTCGAGGAGAAACCGATCTTGAAAATCAAGAGCCAACGCGACTTCTGGTCCGGCCTGATGTTCATCGTCGTCGGCGTCGTCTTCGCCGTCGGCGCGCGCTACTACCCGCTGGGCAGCTCGGCGCGGCCCGGGCCGGGCTACTTCCCGCTGCTGCTGAGCGTGATCATGGCGATCCTGGGCGCGATCGTGCTGTTCAAGGCGCTCACCATCGAGACCGAGGGCGGCGACCCGATCGGCCCCATCGCGTGGAAGCCGCTGGTCATCATCGTCGCGGCGATCGCGATCTTCGGCGCCACCATCACGCGGCTCGGCATGGTCGCGGCCATCCCGATCCTGATCTTCATCTCCAGCCTCGCGGGCGACGAGTTCCACTGGCGCGACGTGCTGATCAACGCGGTGGTCCTCACCATCGCCTCGTGGCTCATCTTCATCGTCGGCCTGAAGCTGACGATCCCGTTGTGGCCGAGCTTCATCGGCACCTGAGGCGCACCCCATGGACCTGATGCACAACCTCGCGCTCGGTTTCGGCGTCGCCTTCACCTTCCAGAACCTGCTGTACGCGTTCTTCGGCGCCGTGCTGGGCACGCTGATCGGTGTGCTGCCGGGGCTGGGGCCGGTGGCCACGATCGCGATGCTGCTGCCCTCGATCTACTCGCTGGACGCGACGCCCGCGCTCATCATGCTCGCGGGCATCTACTACGGCGCGCAGTACGGCGGCTCCACCACCGCCATCCTCATCAACGTGCCGGGCGAGTCGAGCTCGGTGGTGACCGCGATCGACGGCTACGCCATGGCGCGCCAGGGGCGCGCCGGCCCCGCGCTCGCGGCGGCGGGCCTGGGCTCCTTCTTCGCCGGCTGCGTGGGCACGGTGATCATCGCGGCCTTCGCGCCGCCGCTCACCGAACTGGCCTTCAAGTTCGGCCCGGCCGAGTACTTCTCGCTGATGGTGCTGGGCCTGATCGGCGCGGTGGTGCTGGCCTCGGGCTCGCTCATCAAGGCGATCGCGATGATCATCCTCGGGTTGCTGCTGGCGCAGATCAACACCGACGTGATCTCCGGCACCGCACGCTACAGCTTCGACATCCCCGAGCTCACCGACGGCATCGGCTTCGTGGTGATCGCGATGGGCGTGTTCGGCTTCGGCGAGATCATCGCCAACCTCGGCATGCCGGCCGAGCACCGCGAGGTGTTCACCAAGGACGTGAAGGGCCTGTGGCCGACGAAGCAGGACTTCCACGACGCGTGGCCGGCGGTGGTGCGCGGCACGGCGCTGGGCTCGCTGTTGGGCGTCTTGCCCGGCGGCGGCGCGCTGCTGTCGTCCTTCGCGTCGTACACCTTGGAGAAGAAGGTGGCCGGCGACAGCGGCCGCTTCGGCAAGGGCGACATCCGCGGCGTGGCGGGGCCCGAGTCAGCCAACAATGCCGGGGCGCAGACCTCGTTCATCCCGATGCTCACGCTGGGCATCCCGCCCAACGCCGTGATGGCGCTGATGGTGGGCGCGATGACCATCAAGGGCATCCAGCCCGGCCCGCAGGTGATGACCAGCAACCCGCAGCTCTTCTGGGGGTTGATCGCCTCGATGTGGGTGGGCAACGCGATGCTGGTGATCCTCAACCTGCCGCTGATCGGCATCTGGATCAAGCTGCTGACCGTGCCCTATCGCTTCCTGTTCCCGGCCATCACGCTCTTCTGCTGCATCGGCACCTACACGCTCAACAACAACACCTTCGACGTCTACATGACGGCGGCGTTCTCGGTGGTGGGCTATGTCTTCTACAAGCTCAGCTGCGAGGCGGCGCCGCTGCTGCTGGGCTTCATCCTCGGGCCGATGATGGAAGAGAACCTGCGCCGCGCGCTGCTGCTGTCGCGCGGCGACTGGAGCACCTTCATCAGCAAGCCGATATCGGCCGGCCTGCTGCTGGCCGCCGCCGCGATGGTGGTCGTGGTGATGCTCCCGTCGATCAAGAGCAAGCGCGAGGTCGCGTTCCAGGAAGACTGAGCGACCTCGGCTGATACGCGGGGCATGGCGCCCCGCGTGCGGATCAACGCTGGCGGCGGCGCGCCATCCAGCCCACGACGCCGAGGCCCGCGAGCATGAGCGCGTAGGTCTCGGGTTCGGGCACGCCGGGCACCACGCGGCCATCGGCCTGGAACTCGGAGACCGCGAAGTAGCCGTCGCCGCCCACCGCGGTGATCGCGAATGCCGTGGCGGTGACCGGCGCGAAGGTCGCGCTGCCCATGTCCATGCCCCACGAGCGGTGCGGCGAGACGGTGGCCAGGCTGTGCCAGGTGCCGACGGTGTCACGGTAGGAGATGCCGTAGTCGTCGTTGTTGTCCGCCTCCAGCGTGATGCCGCTCACCACCGAGGTGTGCGCGAGGTCGATGGTGACCGTGTCGGCGCCGAACGAGCCGGTGCTCCAGAACACCGTGCCGGTATTCCACTGCGTGCCGATGGGCAGGAACACGCCGTCGGTGACGGTCGACAACCCGGCCAGGCTGCCACAGCACCAGCCCCCGCTGTTGCCGAAGTCGGTGCCGGTCGTCGAGACCGTGCCGCCCAAGGCCACGTTGGCTGCGCTGGACGCGCCGGATGCAAGGGCCAGGGCGGCCAGTGCGAGAAGCTTGCGATGCATGTTGAACCCTCCAGTCGAATCGTTGGACCCCCGGTCGACCGGGGAGACGGCGGCAGTATGGAGCGCGGCCGTGTATCAACCAACGAAGTTCAACCCCTCATTCGGACGGACACCCCCCGGAACAGGGGGAGTGGCGGTCGCCCCGCGGCGTTTCGGTATCCTGCGGCCAGATCCACGATCCGACCCGGCCCCATGCTCACGGCGCATCCCCAGCGCGAGACGCTGCACAACGAGGTGCACGCCCGCCCCTACGAAAGGCTGACCGCGCCGCTGCAGCTGTCGCACATCGCGCTGCTGGGCGAGGTGGAGCAGGCCCGCGAGCACCTGGCCGCGCTGTTGCGCCGCCACCACCTGCCGCCGCCGGCGCCCGAGACCAACCACCTGAGCGCCGACCTGGGCGGGCTGCACCTGCGCTGGGAAAAGCACACGGAGTTCCACACCTGCACCTTCTGGAAGCCGCTGCACGAGGCGCCCGACT
>DATFAY010000607.1:0-7120 GCA_035254085.1 Piscinibacter sp. | reverse complement strand
GGGGCGAGCGAGGCGACCTCGTCGGCGGGCGCGAGGCACACGACCAGCCCCAGCCGGCGCTGCCGCGCCTCGGCCATGAACGCGGCCCAGCTCTCGAAGCGCCCCGGCATCGAACCCAGCCAGAGCTGTCCGCTCACGCGGTCGGCCAGCGAGACGAGTCGCATGCTCATCGCGCGCTGGCCGTCGCCCACGGCGCAAGACGCGTCTGCACGGCATCGCTGCGCAGCTCGCGCAGGGCATCGGCGGCGATCCAGCGTGCGGCGCGCGAGTCCGTGGCCTGCAGTCGCGCCGCGCAGGCCAGCGCCGCGCGATGCAGCGCTGCGCTGCGCTTGCCGATGCTGCGCAGCGCCCAATTGACGGCCTTCTTGACGAAGTTGCGCTCGTCGCCGGCGGCGCCCTCGACCAGCGCGAGGGCCTCTTCGAAGCGGCTGTCGGGCGAGGCCTTGTCGTGCACCGCCAGCGTGGCCAGCAGCGAGAAGGCGGCACGCCGCGTGAACTCGTCGTGCCGGTGGGCCCAGGCCGCGACCTTGTTCCAGGCCAGCGGCGAGTGTGCGAAGGCGTTCAGGCAGGCGCCGTCGCAGACGTCCCAGGAATTCATGCTGCGCGCCCAGGCATCCATCTGGCGCGAGGTGAAGCGTGCCGGCTCGGCCAGCATGCCGGCGAGGATCTGCGCGTCGGGGATGCCGGTGTCCCAGAGCGCCTGGGCGAGGGCGTGGTCGCGGCCCAGCGCCTTGGCCAGCCGGCGCAGGTTCGGCACCGACACGCCCAGGCGCTTGTCCACCGCCATGCCGAAGCGCGCCATGCCCTGCAGTTCGCCGGGGCGGGCGTGCTCGTGGAGCAGGCGAAGGGTGTCGTCCAGCGTGGCCATGCCGACATGATGCCTGCAGCGCCCAGTCCCGTGCAGGCGGCCCATGGAACAATGCCGGCCATTCGTCGACGGTCGCCCGATCGACTCGCACCACCACCGGAGGAATCGATCATGCTGGCCAACATCCTCATCGGCGTCGTCGCCGTACTGCACCTGTATTTCCTGGTGCTCGAAATGTTCCTCTGGGACAAGCCGTTCGGCCGCCGCACCTTCGGGCTGACGGCGGAGTTCGCCGCCGCCTCCAAGACCCTGGCCGCGAACCAGGGCCTGTACAACGGCTTCCTCGCGGCCGGCCTGGCCTGGGGCTTGTGCCAGGGGAGCTCCGGCTTGCCGGTGAAGCTGTTCTTCCTAGCCTGCGTGGTGGTGGCGGGAGTGTTCGGCGCACTCACCGTCAACCGCAAGATACTGTTCGTGCAGGCGGTGCCGGCCGTGGCAGCGCTGGCTGCGCTGGCCTGGGGGTCATGAGTCTCTCCCGCGCCCGGTGGGCCGCATTGCTGTGCAGCCTGTGGCTGAGCGCGGGTGCCGTGGCCGCGCCGCGCTTCAAGCTGGTGGCCTACTACCTCGCTTCGGGGACACCGGCCCGCTACGTCGCGCCGGACACCCTGCCGGCAGACAAGCTCACGCATCTGAACTACGCCTTCGCCGACATCCGTGACGGCGAGATCGTGGTCGGCGACCCGTCGCTGGACATCGGCGGCGCGCACAACTTCGCGCGGCTGCGCCGTCTCAAGCAGCACCACCCGGCGCTGAAGACGCTCATCTCGGTGGGCGGCTGGGCGTGGTCGGGACATTTCTCGGACGCCGCACTCACGCCGGGCTCGCGCGAGCGCTTTGCCGCCAGCGGCGTGGCCTTCATCCGTGCGCATGGCTTCGACGGCATCGACATCGACTGGGAGTTCCCGGTGGCCGGCGGCATGCCGGCCAACGCGCGCCGGCCCGAGGACAAGCACAACTTCACCCTGCTGCTGCGCGAACTGCGCGAGCAGCTCGACCGGGCCGGCCGCGCCGACCATCGCCGCTACCTGCTCACCGCCGCGGTCGGCAACAGCGCGGCCTACCTGTCCCACATCGAGCCGAAGCAGGTGGCCGCGACGCTCGACTGGCTCAATCTCATGGCCTACGACATGAACGGCACCTGGAGCCAGGTCACCGGCCATGTCTCGCCGCTGTACCGCGACCCGGCGATGACGCTGCCCGACGCCGACCCCGCCAACGACGTGGCGGACCTGGTCGAGCGCTACCTGGCTGCCGGCGTGCCGGCGCGCAAGATGCTTTTGGGCGTGCCGTTCTACGGCTACGCCTGGGCGCAATGCCCCGATGCCCGGCACGGCGAGTACCAGCCCTGCGGCGGGCTCGGCCGCGGCAGCTGGGAGCCGGGCGCCTACGACGCCAGCGAGATCCAGACGCAGATGGTCGATCGCAACGGCTACGTGCGCCACTGGAACGAGGCGGCGAAGGTGCCCTTTCTCTATCGCGCCGAGAACGGCGAGTTCGTCACCTACGAAGACCAGGAATCGCTGCGCGCCAAGCTGCGTTTCCTCAGGCGGCGCGGCCTGGGCGGCGCGATGTTCTGGGAGATCACCGGCGATCGCCGGCAGCTGCTGCTGGACACCCTCGCGCACGACCTGCTGCCGGCCGCGGCACGGCACTGAAGGCTCGCGCGCCCGCGTCGTCAGCCGGCGGCCTCGAGTGCCAGCAGCGCGAAGCTCACGAGCCAGTGGGTGGCGGCGAAATCGCCCTGGGTGATGTGCGGCGCGGCGGCGTTCCAGTGCGCCAGTGCCGCGTCCTCGAAGCGGGCGGCCTGGGCCGGGGCCAGCGCCGGCGCGAGCGCGCGCAGGCACCAGGCGCGCGACAGGTTGAGGCCGTCCAGGTGCACCAGCTGCGGGTCGACCCGGTCGCTGACGATCGCCGGCGCCAGCCAGGGCGACAGGTCGGCCGGCGCGAAGCCGTCCCACCAGGCGCCGAACGAGGCGCCCAGCACATGCTGCATCAGCAGCGCCTCGCACAGGCCGGGAGAGAGGAAGTCGGTGCCGCCGGGCTCGTACGCGGCCGGGTACGCACGGTCGCCTTCGAACCAGCGGCGCGCCGCGGCATCGATGGCCGCGAGCGAGGCGGCGTCGCCGCGTTGCCAGGCATGCTCGCGTGCGAGCAGCATCGCGAACGCGGCGTTGGCATGGGTGCCGGCGCGCACCGGGTAATGGCTGCGGCCGATGAAGTCCAAGAAGCGTGCCGCCACCTCGTCGGCAAAGGGCTGCAGCGCCTCGCTCCAGCGCCGCACGCCGGACTGCGGCGCTGCGCGCTGCGCCTGTCGCTCCAGCTCGCACTGCAGCTTGAGCAGCCACGCCCAGCCGTAGGGCCGCTCGAAGCTCGCGCGGCCCGGTTGGGCCGCATAGCGCCGCTCCAGCGCGACCTTGGCGTCGATGAAGTGGATGTCGAAGTGCGCCTCGAGCGCATGCCGCCACGGCGCCTCGGGCGCGAGCGCCGCCAGGCGCAGCAGCGACCAGTGCATGTGCACGCTGGAATGCCAGTCGTAGCAGCCGCTGAACACCGGGTGGATGTCGCGCGGCAGCGGCTGGTCCTGCTCGTGCAGGATCATGTGGTCGAGCTTGTGCGGGTACAGGCGCTGCACCATCGCCAGCGCGCATTCGGCCCAGTGGCGGACCTGGTCCGGGGCGAGGGCGCAGGGATCGGATGCGGGCGTGGTCATGGGCGTGATTGTGGCGCCGTGGCGCACGCCGACGCCGATCAGTGCGCCGCTGCCTCGACGCGCCAGACCGTGTTGCCCACGTCGTCGGCGACCAGCAGGCCGCCGCGCTTGTCGACCGCCACGCCCACCGGCCGGCCGAAGGCTTCGCCGTGCGGGCCGAGGAAGCCGGTCAGCACGTCCACCGGCGGTCCCGCGGGCTTGCCGTTGGCGAAGGGAACGAAGACCACCTTGTAGCCGCTGGGCGGCTCGCGATTCCAGGAGCCGTGCTCGCCGACGAACATGCCTTCGCCGAAGGGCGCGGGCAGGGCGGCGTGGCCGGACCAGGCGAGGCCGAGTGCGGCCACGTGCGCGCCCATCGCGTAGTCGGGCTTGATGGCCTTGGCGACCAGATCGGGCCGCTGGGGCTTGACGCGGTCATCCAGGTGCGCGCCGTAGTAGCTGTAGGGCCAGCCGTAGAAGCCGCCGTCCTTGACCGAGGTGAGGTAGTCGGGCACGAGGTCGTTGCCGAGTTCGTCGCGCTCGTTGGCCACCACCCACAGCGCGCCGGTGTGCGGCTCCCAGGCCATGCCGACGGGGTTGCGGATGCCGCCGGCGAACAGCCGCTTGCGGCCGCTGGCGCGGTCGATCTCCCAGATGGCGGCGCGGCCCTCTTCCTTGTCGATGCCGTTCTCGCCTGCGTTGCTGTTGGAGCCGACGCTCGCGTAGAGCTTGCTGCCGTCGGGGCTGGCGATCAGGTTCTTGGTCCAGTGGTGGTTGATCGGGCCGGCCGGCAGGTCGGTGAGCTTGGTGCCTGCGGCGGTGATGCGCGTCTGCCCGGCGGTATAGGGAAAGCGCATCACCGAGTCGGTGTTGGCGACGTAGAAGTCGCCGCCGACCAAGGCCATGCCGAAGGGCGAGTTCAGCCCCTCGACGAAGACGCTGCGCGTCTCGGCGACGCCGTCGCCGTCGGCGTCGCGCAGCAGGGTGATGCGGTTGGCGCTGGACGTGCCCGAACCGGCCTTCTTCATCAGCCGCTTCATGACCATGCCGCGGATGCCCTTGCCGTCCTCGGGTTTGGGCGGCGTGTCGGTCTCGGCCACCAGCACGTCGCCGTTGGGAAGCACGTAGACCCAGCGCGGGTGCGCCAGGCCGGTGGCGAAGGCGCCGACCGCCATCCCCGCTGCCGGAACGGGCCGGTGGCCGGCGGGCCAGCCGGTGGCATTGGCGATGCGCACGGTGGGGATGAGGCTCTTTTGCGGGGCCGGCAGGGTCGGATCGGGACCCACGGTGTTGACCGGCGGCTGCGTCGTGCCGGTGGCACCGCAGGCGGCCATGGCGATCAGCGCGGCCGCCGCCGGCACGGCGGCCCGACAGGGCGCGGTGGCTTGCATGAGCACGACTCCTTTCGCAAAGGCAGGGAGCATCCACCAATATCGTCCCTGGCGCGCGGCGCCGCTGTCGGGCGCCGGCGCGCGCTCGTGTGGGACACGTCCGATTCGCCCCGCGGCTTCTTCAGGCCAGCGGCTTCAGCTGCGACAGCAGCGTGGGGATCAGCTCGCTCACCGTCGGGTGGATGTGCATGCTGCGCTGGACGACGGTATAGGGGGCGCCCGCGGCCATCACGTCGAGCAGCGAGTGGACGATCTCGTCGCCCTCGATGCACAGCAGCGCCGCGCCGAGCAACTGCAGCGACTGCGCGTCGGCCAGCACCTTCATGAAGCCCTGCGTCTCGCCGCGCTCCTTGGCGCGGCCCACGCGGGTCATCGGCATGACGCCCACCAGCGCCGGCTTGCCGCGCTCGCGCACCTCGGCCTCGGTCATGCCGACGCGGCCGAGCGGCGGGTCGATGAAGAGCGCGTACGCAGGGATGCGGTCGCTGACGCGACGCTGTGCGCCGTCGAGCAGGTTGGCCGCGACGATCTCGTGGTCGTTGTAGGCGGTGTGGGTGAAGACGCCGCGGCCGTTCACGTCGCCCACGGCCCACACGCCCTCGACGCTGGTGCGCAATTGCTCGTCCACCGTGATGTAGCCGCGCTTGTCGGTGGCGATGCCCGCGCGGTCGAGGCCGAGGTCGTCGGTGTTGGGCTGGCGGCCCACGGCCATCAGCAGGTGGCTGCCGCCCAGCACGTGCCGCGTGCCGCCGGCGCTGACCGTGACGGCGATGCCGTCGCCGTCGCGCGCGACGCTCGGCTCGCGGGTGCCCAGCAGGAACGCGATGCCTTCGCGTTCGAGGATGGCCTGCACCTCGGCCGACACTTCCGGGTCCTCGCGCGCGATCAGTCGGTCGCCGTGCTCCAGCACGGTCACGCGCGAGCCGAAGCGCCGGTACATCTGCGCGAATTCCAGGCCGATGTAGCTGCCGCCGACGATCACCAGGTGCTCGGGCAGCACGTCGATCCCCATCATCGAGACATTGGTGAGGCAGGGCACGCTGTCCAGGCCCGGCCAGTCGGGCATGCTGGGCCGCCCGCCGACGTTGACGATGATCTTCGGCGCCTCGAAGACGCGATCAGCGACCTGCACGGTGCGCGGCCCGGTGAAGCGCGCGTGGCCCCAGACCAGGCTGAGGTTCTTCGTGCCCTGCAGCCAGGTGGTGAGGCCCTCGATCGACTGCGCGACCACCGCGTCCTTGCGGGCCTTCACCGCCTGCATGTCCACGCTCACGCCGCCGGCCAGGCGCACGCCGTAGTCGGCGGCGCGGCGGGCCACGTGGGCGGCGCGCGCGCTGGCCACCAGGGTCTTGGTGGGGATGCAGCCGTTGTTCACGCAGGTGCCGCCCATGTGCTCACGCTCGATCAGCACGGTGCGCATGCCGGACTGCGCGAAGCGCACCGCGAGCGAGGGGCCCGCCTGGCCGGTTCCGATGACGATGGCGTCGACCTTCTCGTTCATCACACACCCTCCTGTTCGGCGGCGCCGTCGCCGCCGCCCCACCTCAGGCGATCACTTGCAGCCGCGGCGGACCGGCTTCGACGCGTCCGACCACGGCGGCCTGCTCGAAGCCCTCGGCGTGGAAGATGCGCAGCACCTCGTCGACCGTGTCGGGCGCGCAGCTCACGAGCAGCCCGCCCGAGGTCTGCGGATCGGTGAGCAGGTCCTGCGCGACCTTGGGCAGCGCCGGATCGAGCACCACCTCGGCGCCGTAGCCGGCCCAGTTGCGCCCGGAGGCGCCGGTGACGAAGCCGTCGGCCGCCATCGCGGCCACGCCTTCGACCAGCGGCACGCGGTGCCATTCGACGACGGCGGTGAGACCGGCGCCGCGCGCCAGCTCGAGCGTGTGCCCGGCCAGGCCGAAGCCGGTGATGTCGGTGATCGCATGCACGCCGGGCAACTCGGCGAACGCGGCCCCCGGCGTATTGAGCTTGGTGGTGTGGGCGATCATCCGGGCGTAGCCCGCGTCGCTCAGCTTGCCCTTCTTGAGTGCCGCCGACAGCACGCCCACGCCGAGCGGCTTGCCCAGCACCAGCACGTCGCCGGCCTTGGCGTCGGCGTTGCGCCGCACCTTCTTCGGATGCACCAGGCCCATCACCACCAGGCCGTAGATGGGCTCGACGGAGTCGATCGTG
>DATFAY010000606.1:0-2747 GCA_035254085.1 Piscinibacter sp. | reverse complement strand
TGGGGGTCTGGTAGGGGGTGTCGTTCAGGGCGGCGCAGCCGCTCAGCGCGAGGCCGAGCAGCACGGCGGCCAGCAGGGGTTTCATCGTCATCTTGGGTTTACTCCCGCGACAGCGCGACCACCGGGTCGAGCCGCGCGGCGTTGCGTGCCGGCAGGAAGCCGAACAGCACGCCGATCAGGGTGGAGCAGGCGAACGCCGCGACGATCGAGCCGGCGGAGTAGACCATGCTGAAGTTGCTGCTCAAGCGGTCGAACGCCGCGCCGACCAGCAGCGACAGCCCGACGCCGAGCACGCCGCCCATCAGGCACACCAGCACCGCCTCGATCAGGAACTGCTGCAGGATGTCGCCCTGGCGCGCGCCCACCGCCATGCGCACGCCGATCTCCTGGGTGCGCTCGGTGACCGACACCAGCATGATGTTCATCACGCCGATGCCGCCCACCACCAGCGAGATCACCGCGATCATCGACACCAAGAGCGTCATGGTGGCGGTGGTCTTCTCGATGGTCTGGCGGATGCTGTCGGTGTTCTGCACGTAGAAGTCCCGGCTGTTGTGGCGGCGCGTCATCAGCTTGACAATGCCGGCCTCGGCGGCGCTGCTCGAGACGCTGTCGCCGATGCGCACGGTGACGCTCTTGAGGTAGTCCTGGCCCAGCATCCGGCTCATCACCGTGCTGTAGGGAAGCCACAGGTTGAGGTTCTCGTCGTTACCGAAGGCGCTGTTCTGCTTCTTGCTGACGCCGATCACCCGCGCGGGTACGTTGCCGACCAGGATCACCTGGCCGACCGGGTCGACGTTGGCGCCGAACAGCGCCTTGCGCGTGTTCGGGTCGATCACCACCTCCTGCGCCTGGCGCCGCACCGCGCCGGCGTCGAAGGCCTTGCCGAGCTCCATTTCCACGCCCTTGACGCGGAAGTACTGCTCGCCGACCCCCTTCGCCTGCGCGCTCACCGCCACGTTGTGGTAGCGCAGCGTCACCGAGCTGCTGACGCCGGGCGTCACGCTGTCGACGAAGCCCTGCTGCGCCAGCACCTCGGCGTCGCGCGCGGTCAGGGTGTGGATGGCGTCCGCCTTGCGGTCGCCGAAGCCGGCGCCGGGGAAGATGTCGATGGTGTTGGTGCCCATCAAGCTGATGTCCTTGAGGATGCGTTGGCGCGAGCCTTCGCCCAGCGCCACCACCGACACTACCGAGGCGATGCCGATGATGATGCCGAGCATGGTCAGGAAGGAGCGCAGCCGGTGCGCGGTGAGCGCGCGCCAGGCCATGGTGAACGCCTCGCCGAAGCGACCGGCGGCGGCGCGCCACGGCGCGCCCGTGCTGCCGGCGTGGGCGTGCGAGGGCAGGGCGGCGGCCGGGCTGGCTGAGGCGCTGCGGCGGTCGGCAACGATCTCGCCGTCGCTGATCTCGATCACCCGGTCGGCGTGCTCAGCCACCTTGGTGTCGTGGGTGACGATGATCACCGTGTGCCCTTCGGCGTGCAGCTCGCGCAGGATAGTCATCACCTCCTGGCCGCTGTGGCGGTCGAGCGCGCCGGTCGGCTCGTCGGCCAGGATCACGTCGCCGCCGTTCATCAGCGCGCGGGCGATGCTGACGCGCTGCTGCTGGCCGCCGGACAGCTGGCCGGGGCGGTGGCCGGTGCGCCGGCGCAGGCCGAGCCGGGTCAGCAGCGCATGCGCGCGTTCGTGCCGTGTCGGCGGCGCCTTGCCGGCGTAGATCGCCGGAATCTCGACGTTGCCCAGCGCGCTCAGATCGGTCAGCAGGTGGTAGCGCTGGAAGATGAAGCCGAAATGTTCGCGGCGCAGTCGCGCCAGTTGGTCCGGCGCCATCGCCCCGGTCTCCTGGCCGTTGACGCGGTAGCTGCCGCGGCTGGGGCGGTCGAGGCAGCCCAGGATGTTCATCAGCGTGGACTTGCCAGAGCCGGAGGCGCCGACGATGGCCACCATCTCGCCGGCCATGATCTGCAGGTTGACGTCGCGCAGCACCGCCACGGTGTCGTTGCCGGCCGGGAATTCGCGGGTGAGCCCGCTGACTTCGAGCAGGGGAGTGGTCATCGCTTACATCCCCATCGGCGGGCCACGGCGCTCGCTGTTGCTGGAGGCGGCCGCCGCGGCCTGTCCCACCACCACGCGTTCGCCTTCCTTGAGGCCGGA
This sequence comes from Piscinibacter sp., assembly GCA_035254085.1. GTDB lineage: Bacteria > Pseudomonadota > Gammaproteobacteria > Burkholderiales > Burkholderiaceae_C > Albitalea. The sequence continues at coordinate 594 of DATFAY010000606.1, read as the reverse complement.
CAGCACTTGGGCGCTGACGTTGTTGTTGAGGCCGATCTTGACGCGGCGCGGATGCGGGCGGCCGTCTTGATCCAGCACGTGCACCGTGTACGAGCCATCCTGGCCGTGCTCGCCCAGCGCGGTGGCGGGAATGGCGAGCGCGTTCCTGGCTTCGGCCAGCACGATCGATACCTGCGTGGTCATCGAGATGCGCAGCGTGTGGTCGGGGTTGGGCACGTCGAACAGGCCGTAGTAGTAGATGGCGCTGCTGCTACTGCTCGACGAGCTGCTGCTGGAGCTGGACGAGGACGAACTGCTGGAGCTGCTGTCGGTGGCATCGCTGAGCGACTGCGGGCCGGGGTCGATGGCGCTTAGTCGCGCCTGGTAGCGCCGGTCCGGGGCGCCGAGGATGGTGAAATACACCGGCAGACCGGGTTTGACGCGGGGGACGTCGCCTTCAGAAATCTCAGCCCGGACGGTGACGGTGTCGAGCTGGGCGATCTTGACGATGGTCGGTGCCGACTGGTTGGCGTTGACGGTCTGGCCTTCCTCCACCGGCAACGCCACCACCACGCCGTCGATCGGTGCCACGATCTTGGTGTAGCCGAGATTGAG
>DATFAY010000605.1:0-4968 GCA_035254085.1 Piscinibacter sp. | reverse complement strand
GAGCTGTTCGGCGGCTCGCCCGACGACAACAACGCCTTCTTCTTCTACAACGGCGCGATGTCGGTGCTGAAGCCCTACATCGACAAGGGCAAGCTGGTGGTGCGCAGCAAGCAGATGGGCATGGACAAGGTCTCGACGCTGCGCTGGGACGGCGCGGTGGCGCAGGCGCGCATGGACAACCTGCTGTCGGCCTACTACACCGATGCGCACGTCGACGCGGTGCTCTCGCCATACGACGGCCTGTCGATCGGCATCATCTCGTCGCTCAAGGGCGTGGGCTACGGCAGCCCGAAGCTGCCGATGCCGGTGATCACCGGGCAGGACGCCGAGGTGCCCTCGGTCAAGTCGATCCTGGCGCACGAGCAGACCTCCACCGTGTTCAAGGACACGCGTGAGCTGGCCAAGGTGACGGCCGACATGGTCGACGCGCTGCTGTCGGGCAAGAAGGTGCCGATCAACGACACCAAGACCTACAACAACGGCGTCAAGGTCGTGCCCTCGTACCTGCTCAAGCCGGTGAGCGTGGACGCGAGCAACTGGAAGCCGGTGCTGGTGGGCAGCGGCTACTACAAGGAAAGCCAGATCAAGTGACCTGCGGGGCCGCAGGGCCCCTGCAGGTCGCCCCGGCGAAAACCGGGGTCCACGAAGTCAGCCGACCGCGTGGACCGCGGCTTTCGCCGAGGTGACGAAGGGTGCGGGGTGACGAAGGGCCCGAGGCCGCGCCCCGAGCGGCGGCAAGTTCAAGGAGACAAGTTGGACGCGATTCTGGAGATGCGCGGGATCACCAAGACCTTCCCGGGCGTCAATGCACTGAACAACGTGAACCTGGTGGTGCGAACCGGCGAGATCCACGCCGTCGTCGGCGAGAACGGCGCGGGCAAGTCGACGCTCATGAAGGTGCTGAGCGGCGTCTATCCGTGCGACTCGTACAGCGGCGAGATCCACTTCCAGGGCGAGCTGCGGCGCTTTCGCGGCATCGCCGACAGCGAGGCGCTGGGCATCATCATCATCCACCAGGAGCTGGCGCTGGTGCCGCTGCTGTCGATCGCCGAGAACATCTTCCTGGGCAACGAGCCGGCCCGCCACGGCATCATCGACTGGTTCGAGGCCTACGCGCGCACCCGCGAACTGCTCGCCAAGGTGGGCCTCAAGGAGCCGCCGACCACGCTGGTCACCAACCTGGGCGTGGGCAAGCAGCAGATGGTGGAGATCGCCAAGGCGCTCGCCAAGCAGGTGAAGCTGCTCATCCTCGACGAGCCGACCGCGAGCCTCAACGAAAGCGACAGCGACGCGCTGCTTTCGCTGCTGCTCGAGCTGAAGGCGCAGGGCATCTCGTCCATCCTGATCTCGCACAAGCTCAACGAGATCGTGAAGGTGGCGGACTCGATCACCGTGCTGCGCGACGGCGCCACCGTCGAGACCATGGACTGCCACGCCGGCGCGGCCAGCGAGGACCGCATCATCCGCAACATGGTCGGGCGCGAAATGGCCGACCGCTACCCCAAGCGTACGCCCAAGATCGGCGAGACGGTCTTCGAGGTGCGCGACTGGCGGGTGCATCACGCGCTGCACGCCGACCGCGAGCAGATCAAGGGCGTGAACCTGCACGTGCGCCGCGGCGAGATCGTCGGCATCGCCGGCCTGATGGGTGCCGGGCGCACCGAGTTCGCGATGAGCGTGTTCGGGCGCAGCTACGGCCAGCGCATCTCCGGCCAGGTGCTCATGCACGGCAAGGAGGTGGACGTGCGCACCGTCGAGAAGGCGATCGCGCACGGCATCGCCTACGTGACCGAAGACCGAAAGGGCTGCGGACTGATCCTCGCCGACGACATCAAGCGCAACATCACGCTCGCCAACCTCGAGGCCGTGGCGCGCGCGATGGTGATTTCCGAGGGCGACGAATACCGGGTCGCGGGGGAGTACCGCCGCGCGCTCAACATCCGCTCGCCCGGCGTGACGCAGCAGGTGGTCAACCTGTCGGGCGGCAACCAGCAGAAGGTGGTGCTGGCCAAGTGGCTGTTCTCGCAGCCCGAGCTGCTCATCCTGGACGAGCCCACGCGCGGCATCGACGTGGGTGCGAAGTACGAGATCTACACCATCATCGACCAGCTCGCGAGCCAGGGCAAAGGCATCCTGATGATTTCTTCCGAGATGCCCGAGCTGCTGGGCATGTGCGACCGCATCGTGGTGATGAACGAAGGGCGCTTCGTCGCCGAGATGGATGCGCGCGAAGCCACCCAGGAGCGCATCATGCGGGCCATCGTCAACACCGGCGAGACGATCACGGAGGCGGCTCATGGCTGAACCGATCGCATCGAGCGGCGCTGCCGTCGGCGGCACCGACACCCCCCGGCGCGTGCACGCCGGCTTCATCAAGAACAACCTGCGCGACTACGGGATGCTGATCTCGCTGGTGGCGATCATGGCGCTGTTCCAGGTGCTCACCGACGGCACGCTGCTGCGCCCGCTCAACCTCACCAACCTGGTGCTGCAGAACAGCTACATCGTCATCATGGCGCTGGGCATGCTGCTGGTGATCGTGGCTGGCTGCATCGACCTGTCGGTCGGTTCGGTGTGCGGCTTCGTGGGCGGGCTGGCGGCGGTGCTGATGGTGCAGTTCCACTGGCACTTCGTGCCGACGACGCTCGCCTGCCTGGTGGCCGGCGGCGTGATCGGCGCGGCGCAGGGCTGGTTCGTGGCCTATGCGCGCATCCCCTCGTTCATCGTCACGCTCGCGGGCATGCTGGTGTTCAAGGGCCTCACGCTGGCGCTGCTGCAAGGCCAGTCGGTGGGGCCGTTCCCGGTCGAGTTCCAGCGCCTGAGCTCGGGCTTCATCCCCGACCTGCTGGGCGGCGCCGAGCTACGCACCACCTCGCTGCTCATCGGGCTCGTCGCGGCGGCGGTGCTGGGCGCGACCAGCCTGCGCGGGCGCGCGCGGCAGGCGCGGCACGGCATGGAAGACGAGCCCTTCGGCTTCTTCCTGGCCAAGACGGTGGCCTTCGTGGCGGCGATCGTGTACTTAAGCTACCTGCTCTCGTCGTACAAGGGGCTGCCCAACGTGCTGATCGTGATGTCGGTACTGATCGTGGCCTACGACTTCGTGACCCGGCGCACGACCGTCGGCCGGCGCATCTACGCGCTCGGCGGCAACGAGAAGGCGGCGCGGCTGTCGGGCATCAAGACCGAGCGCCTGGCCTTTCTCGCCTTCGTCAACATGGGCGTGCTGGCGGCGCTCGCGGGCCTGGTGTTCGCGGCGCGCCTGAATACCGCCACGCCCAAGGCCGGCCTGGGCTTCGAGCTCGACGTGATCGCCGCGTGCTTCATCGGCGGCGCATCGGCCTCGGGCGGCGTGGGCAAGGTCACCGGCGCGGTGATCGGCGCCTTCATCATGGGCGTGATGAACAACGGCATGTCGATCCTCGGCATCGGCATCGACTACCAGCAGGTCATCAAGGGCCTGGTGCTGCTGGCCGCGGTCTTCGTCGACGTCTACAACAAGAACAAATGACCACCCCTCGTCCGACGAGTACATCGGCCGATCCCCCGGCGGACGCGTTGTCGCCGCTGCTCGAACTGCGCGGCATCGACAAGCGCTTCTTCGGCATCCCGGTCCTGCGCGACGTGGGGCTGCGCCTGTTCCGCGGCGAGGTGCATGCGCTGATGGGGCAGAACGGCGCGGGCAAGTCGACGCTGATCAAGGTGCTTACCGGCGTGCACGCGGCCGACGGCGGCAGCATGACGCTCGCGGGCGCGCCGATCGCGCCGCGCTCGCCGCTGGAGGCGCAGCGCCTGGGCATCAGCACCGTCTACCAGGAAGTGAACCTGTGCCCCAACCTGACGGTGGCGGAGAACATCTTCGCCGGGCGCTACCCGCGCCGCGGCTGGCGCATCGACTGGCCGGCGATGAACCGCCAGGCGCGCGAGCTGCTTGCGCGGCTCAACATCGAGATCGACGTCACCCTGCCGCTCGCGCGCTACCCGGTGGCGGTACAGCAGATGGTCGCGATCGCGCGGTCGCTCAGCGTCTCGGCCGGCGTGCTGATCCTCGACGAGCCCACCTCCAGCCTCGACGACGAGGAAGTGCAGCGGCTCTTCGCCGTGCTGCGCCGCCTGCGCGACGAGGGCATGGCGATCCTCTTCGTCACCCATTTCCTCGACCAGGTGTATGCGCTGGCCGACCGCATCACGGTGCTGCGCAACGGCGAGCTGGTGGGCGAGCACCTGGTGCGCGACCTGCCGGCGCCGGCGCTGATCGCCGCCATGGTGGGGCGCGAGCTGGCGGCGCGCCGCGACCGCGCGGCACCGCCCGCCGAGCACGAGGACGCGCCGCCGATGTTCGAGCTGCGCGGCCTGGCGCGGCGCGGCTGGATGCAGCCCACCGATCTCGCATTGCGCAGCGGCGAGGTGCTGGGCCTGGGCGGCCTGCTCGGCTCGGGGCGCACCGAGCTCGCGCAGCTGCTGTTCGGGCTGGCCGGCGCCGACCAGGGCGAGCTGCGCCTGAACGGCCGCGTGGAGCGGGTGGGCTGCCCGTCGGATGCGGTGCGCCTGGGCATGGGCCTGTGCCCCGAGGACCGCAAGACCGACGGCGTGGTCGCCGAGCTGTCGGTGCGCGAGAACATCGTGCTCGCGCTGCAGGCGCGCCTCGGCATGTGGCGCGCCATCACGCTGGAGGAGCAGTCGCGCCTGGCCGAGCGCTTCGTGCGCGCGCTGGGCATCAAGACGACCGACATCGACACGCCCATCGGCCTGCTCTCCGGCGGCAACCAGCAGAAGGCGCTGCTGGCGCGCTGGCTGGCCACCGAACCGGCGCTGCTCATCCTCGACGAACCCACGCGCGGCATCGACGTCGCCGCCAAGCAGGAGATCATGGACGAGATCCTGCGCCTGGCGGGCCAGGGCATGGCGGTGCTCTTCATCTCGTCCGAGATCGACGAGGTGGTGCGGGTGTCGCATCGCATCGCGGTGCTG
>DATFAY010000604.1:0-7896 GCA_035254085.1 Piscinibacter sp. | reverse complement strand
GAGCTGTTGCAGCTCTTCGAGCGGAAGTTGTGACACCGAATTGCGGGCGATCGCCTGCAACTGCATGGTGGCCAATGCACCGGCAACGGTTCCGAGTGCAATCCAACCAGCCACCTTTAGTTTTGCACCCATATACAACCCGCTTCCTGACAGAGACGAAGATTTCACGCTGCTCCAGTATAAAACTGCCGACGCCGCTTGGAGAGCCCGAGGGCGCGGAAGTTCACGCGGTTTCAATGGCTTTGTGCTCGCCTCGCTACGGCTGCAGCGCCTGGGGCTGGTCCCGCCGACAGGAATCGAACCTGTATTTGCCGCTTAGGAGGCGGCCGTTCTATCCATTGAACTACGGCGAGCGGGACTCGGCGCGCAGTGTAAAGGGTGGGGGCGCTGGCCTCGGCGGAGGCCGCCGGCGTGACTTTTGTCTCGGGGGCGGCGCCCGATGCGATGTACGGACGCCGTGCCTCGCGTTTGCCCGCCTCTTGTGGCCGCCGGGCGGGCCGATATCCGGGAGGTCCTGCGGCGCATGCGGTTTGCGCCGGCGGCGCCGAAGTCCCTCCCTCATGCGCAAACTGCTCCCGCTCACCGTCGTCGCCATCACCGGCAGCGTGGCCAACCTGGCGCTGGCGGTGGTCGCCGCGCCCCGCTTCGTTGCGGCCGCGCTGCTGCTGGCGGTCGGGGCGGGCGCCGCGATGGTGATCGAGTGGCGCCGCCATCGGCACGAGCTGCGCGCGCTCGACGCCGCCATGGCCCAGTTGGCAGAGTTTCGGCTGCCGCTGCCCGAGGCGGTGCGGCAGGCCATGCCGGCGGCCTTGCAGGCGGTGGTGCGCGGCTATGACAACGCGTTCGTCGAGATGCAGCGGCGCGAGCAGCTGCTGGCCGAGCGGGTCGAGCGCTACGCCTTCATGGAGATGCACACCGAGGACGTCGTGATGCAGGTCGATGCGCGCGGCCGCATCAAGTACGTGTCGCGCTCGGTGCAGAAGCACCTGGGCTACACGCCCGAGGAGATGCACGGCCTGCGCATCCTCGAGCTGCTGCACCCGGACGAATACGCGTTTTGGATCGACTCGCTCAAGGCCGCGGCGCGCGCGCGCAAGGCGGTGCTGCTGGAAGGCAACTGGCGCCACAAGGACGGCCGCTACGTCGCGCTGGAGATGTCGCTGAGTCATGCCTACGGCCTGAACGGCAAGGTGGTCGAGACGATCGCCATGTCGCGCAACGTCGAGGCGCGCAACGAGCTGCGCGACAAGCTCACGCGCGCCGCGCACACGGACCACCTCACCGGCCTGCCCAACCGAGCGGCGCTGGTGTCGACGCTCGCGCGCTTTCGGGCGGCCAGCCGCACGCAGCCGTTCGTGCTGTTCCTGTTCGACCTCGACCGCTTCAAGCAGGTCAACGACTCGCTGGGCCACGCCGCCGGCGACGACTACCTGATCGAGACGGCCAATCGCGTGCGCTCCATCCTGCGTCCGGGCGACACGCTCGCGCGCATGGGCGGCGACGAGTTCGTCGCGCTGTTCGAAGGCGTCGACAGCGAGGCCGGCGCTCGCTCGATCGCCGCACGCATCATCGACGCCGTGAGCCAGCCGTATTCGTGCCACGGCGCCTTGCTGCATCCCAAGACCTCGATCGGCATCGTGCTGTGCGCCGACCCGAACCTGCCCTCCGACGAGCTCATCTCGCGCGCCGACCGCGCGATGTACGCTGCCAAGCGGCAAGGCGGCAACCTGGCGATCGTCTACAACGCGAGCTACAGCGACTCCATGCGCCAGGACTTCGACGTCGAGCAGGCGCTGACGCTGGCCTTGCAGCAAGACCGCCTCGAGCTGCATTTCCAGCCGATCGTCGACACCAAGACCAAGCACCCGGTGCTCGCCGAAGCGCTGGTGCGCATGCGCGCCGAGGACGGCAGTCTGCTCGGCCCGGGCTACTTCATCGACGTGGCCGAGAAGACCGGGCAGATCTTCCAGGTCGGCCAGTGGGTGCTGGAGCAGGCCTGCTGGCAGGCGCGCCGGCTCGAAGAGGCCGGAACGCCCAGCGCGATCAGCGTCAACGTGTCGCCGCGCCAGCTGATGCACGTGAACTACGTGCAAAGCGTCGAGACGGTGCTGGAGCACACGGGCGTCTCGCCCTCGTCGATCGTGCTGGAAGTCACCGAGTCGGCGGTGATGGAAGACGTGGAGAAGGCCAAGGCCACGCTCAATCACCTGCGCAAGCTGGGCTTCCGGCTCGCGCTGGACGACTTCGGCACCGGTTACTCGAGCATCTCGATGCTCAAGACGCTGCCCTTCGACATCCTCAAGATCGACCGCTCGTTCGTGCGCGACATCGAGGGCATGACGCTGGGCGCGAGCACGATGGGCGCGATCATCGACATCGGCAAGAGCCTGAAGCTCACGATCATCGCCGAGGGCGTGGAGACGGCCGAGCAGTCCTTCGGCCTGGAGCGCATGGGCTGCGACCTGCTGCAAGGCTTTCGCTTCTTCCGCCCGATGGAGGCGGCGGCGCACGCCAAGGCGCTGCGCGAGGGCCGCGCCGAACTGCGCACCGCCCGCCGCGCCGACGTGGTGGGCGACACGGTGAGCCTGTTCTGAAGCGGCCGCAGGCCGGCACCATCGATCAATCGTCGGCCCGGAGGCCAACTTTTGTCATCCATGCTGGAGTCCCCTCCCGGAGGGGACCCAGGGGAGCAGTCGGTCTGGCTGGAGCCTCCCTCTCGGAGGGAGGCTGGCGGGAGCAGTGCGTTGGTCCATCAGTGAGCCGGCCGCAGGCCGGCTCACTGCCAGCGCCAGGTCCAGATCACGTCCAGCGAGCTGTCAGCGCCGGTCTGCGCGCGCAGCGTGAAGCGCTGGGCGATGCGATAGATCAGCTGCCAGGTGCCGGCCGTCGCGTTCAGGCTGCGCTCGTAGCCCACGTACCAGCGCCGCGACACCTGCTTGCCCAGCGAGATGACGGTCTCGCGCACCTCGCCCTCGGTCTGCCGCAGCGAGACCTCGTCCAGGCCGATGGCCTTGGTGAACTGGTCGCCCATGCCTTCGCCTTCGCCGGCCAGCAGCGCCAGCGCGGCGCGCTGCAGCAAGGCGGTGTCGGTGCGGCCGAGCCCTTCGCTCGCGCGCCCGAGGACCAGCCAGGACAGCTTGTCGATCTCCGCCATCTCCGGCTCGGAGAACAGGCGCACGCGGGGATTGAGCGCGGTGCCCGTGACCAGCACGCCCACGCGCGTGTCGATGTTGGGCCGCGTGGCCTCGATGTCCAGCCTCGGGTTCTCGACGGGACCGTTGAAGGTGATCAGGCCGCGGTCGATGGTGAGCTTCTGCCCGTAGGCGGCGTAGGTGCCGTCGACGGCGCGCACGGTGCCGGCGATCGCCAGCTGGTTGCCCGGCGAGGTGATGTGCAGGTCGCCGCGCAGGCCCGCATCCAGGCCGCGCCCGCGCAGGCGCAGCCGCTCGCCCAGGGCCACCTTCAGATCCAGCTTCACGTCATGGCCGGGCGCCGGGTTGGGGCTGGCGGCGGCTTGCGCACCATTCGTGCCGTCGGCGCGCACCACCTGCACGTCGTCGGACAGGTGCGGTGCGTCGGAGCGGCTGAAGTCGATCAGGCCTTCGTCGATGCGGAACTGGCCGTCCAGCGCGAGCGTCTTGCGGTCCAGGTGCAGCTGCGCCTGTCCGCTGGTGACGATGCGGCGGTCGACGCGTCCGAGCAGCTGGAACTTGTCGGCCTGCAGCGCCAGCTGCGCCTGCGGCGCCTCGCCCAGCGTCGCACTGCCTTCGAGCTTGACGCTGCCGCTGCCCGCGCGCGCGGTGAAGCGCTCGATGCGCGCCGTGGCGCCTTGCAACGCGACGTCCACCGCGCCGTCGCTGACGTTCACGCCGAGCAGGAAATTGCGCACGCCCAGCCCGCTGCCGTGCACCGCGCCGGTGTATTCGGGTGCGCCGAAGCGCCCGCCGATGCCGGCGCTGGTGCGCAGCGCGCCGTTGAGCCGCCAGCCCGCGGGCAGCCAGGGCCCCCAGGTGCCGAGGTCGGCCACCTGCACCTCGAGCACGCCCTGCACCGGCGTGTCGGGCGAGGGCCAGGTCGCCTGCGGCGAGGTGCGCGCGACGAACGCGCCCGCCGCGACGCCCAGCGTCTTGCCGGCCAGGCCCTGGGTGAAGTTCCAGACGCCGTCTTGCACGTCCAGGCCGAGGCGCAGATCGGTGAGCGCCAGCGCTTGCGTCTTGCCGGTCTCGTCGGTCACGGTGAGATCGCCGCGCTGGCGCTCGAGCACGACGTCGGCCGTGAACGCCGGCGCGCTGCGGATGTTGACGTGGCCGACCACCGCCAGGTCGCCGCCCCAGCCGAAGGTCGGCTGCGCGCGCGCGAGCAGCGGCGCCACGGCGAGGGGCTCGAGCTCGGCCTGAGCCTCGATCTGCGCGGGCTGCCTGCCCCACGCGGCCTGCCACACGATGCGCTGCCAGCGCAGCGCGGCGCCCAACAGTTCCGCGCGGCCGGGCTGGAGCGCGACACGCACCGGGCCGCCGGCCCATTGCGCCTCGATGCCGAGGTCGCGCGTGCGCAGCCACGGCGCGAGATGCGGGTCGGTGCTGCGCAGCTCCAGCTGCTGCAGGCTGCCGCGCCAGCCGGTCCAGCGGGGCGCGGCGCCCCGCGAGCCGCTCGACTGCGTGGCGCCGCCTCGCGCGACCAGCACGGCCACGGTGCGCGCCGCGGCCGTCGAAGCTGCGGCGCTGCTCACGGAGGGCGCCGGCGAGCCCGTCGGTGCGGCCGGCGGCGACCGCAGCGTGTCGGCCCAGGCGGGCGGCAAGGCGCGGGTGTCGGCGTGCAGCTCGAGCGTATGGGCGCGCATCGTGCCCTGCAGTTGCAACTGGGCGCTGCTGATCGGCGGCGTGCCCTTGAAGAGCGCCTGCGAGAAGCTCAGCTGCGTGAGCGAGGCCTGCAGGTCGACGGCCGCATCGCCGGTCGTGTCCAATTGCCAGCGCGCCTGCGCGCCTTGCACGCTGGTTTGTCCGATGCGCAGCGCGGCGGCCTCGAGCCGGCCGCGCGTCACCAGGCGCGGCCAGCGGCCGTCGATGCGTGCGCTGCCGCTCAGGCTGCCGGCGAACGCGCTCTCGCCCTGCGGCGCCGGGCCCATGCGCCACAGCGGCGCCAGCCGATCGAGCGACGGCGCGGCGATGGTCAGCTCCCATTGATCGCCGCTGCCGCTGCGCCCGAGGTGGCCGCCGGCCTGCACCCGGTTGCCCGCCGCCTCGAGCTGCGCCGACACCGCGGTCGTGCCGCCGTCGGCGCTGCGCAGCATCAGCTCGCCCTGCAGCGGCACGCCGGCCAGCACGCTGCGCTCGATCGTCGCGTCGGCGTGGCCACGCAGCGCCGCGACCCGATCCCATGCGGACGCGGACGTGCCCGACAGCGGCAGCGCCAGGTTCAGGTCGGCCTTGGCATTGAGCCGGTTCGGACCCTTGCGCAGCAGAGCGTCCTCGCGGCCCGGCCACCAGGGCGCCGGATCGAAGTCGGTCAGCGTGGCCTGGCCCGCGAGCCGCCACGGCCCGCCGCTCGCCGCATGCGATGCCACGCCCGCGAAGCTCGCGCGCGCGCCGCCCGCCTGCGCCAAGGCCCGACGGACCTCGATGCGATGCAAGGTGCCGCGCGCGTCGAGCGCGAGCGAGGCCTGCCGGGCCGGCCCGCGCGCCGCGAACTCGCCCGCCAGGTCGGCCTTGAGTTCGAGCGTCGCCTGGTCGATCGGTCCATCGAAGCCCTTGCCGCTCGCCTGCAGCGGCCCGCTCAGCGTCATCGCGGGTGCGCGTGCGTCGAGCAGCGAAGGCCGCAGCGACGTGATCCGGGCGTCGACGCTCCACTGCGCGGGGGTCCATCGCCCTTCGGCCTGCAGCTGGCCGGCGCCGCGCTGTGCATCTCCGAGCTCGGCCACGAGCTGCCGCAGATCGAGCTTGCGCGGATCGTCGGGTCGCGCCTGCAGGTCCAGCGTCAGGTTGCGCAGCGGCAGGCGGCCCTCGTTCCAGCGGCCGGCGTCGGCGTTCGCCAGGCTTGCCTGCAGCCTCGCCGGCTGATGCAGGCCGCTCGTCTGCGCGCTCGCCTGGCCGCTGATCGAGGTGACCGGTGCGGCACTGTGCAGGGCCGACAGGTCCAGCGCGTGCGTGCTGGCCTGCAGTTCGCCCAGCGGCCACGCCTCGAAGGGACGCAGCGTGGCACGCAGGTCCAGCGACTGCTCCGGCCGCGATCCGCGCGCGCGTGCGCGCACCGTGGCACGCAATGCCGGCTGCGCCAAGGGGCCTTCGAGCTGCGCGTGGGCGCGCCACGCACCGCCGTCTTCCGGCGCGACCTGCGCCAGCGCCACCTGCGCATCCAGCGCCAAGGGCGCGGCGGCCGCGATGCGCACCGACCCCTCGGCCTTCAGCCGGTCCCAGGCCATCGACAGCAGGTCGATGCGATGCACCATGCCGAACTGCGCGCCGAGATGAACCTGTGCGCGCAGGTCGCGCACCGGCCGCTCGCCCAGCGCCGCGGTGTGCAACTCGCCGATGTGCAGCGCACCTACCTCCAGTTCGACCGGCAGCTTGAGGTTCGCCGGCGGGCCCGCGCTCGGCTTGGCCGGGCCGGCGGGCAGGACGATCTCGACGCGGCTGGCGTGCAGCTCGCTCATCGCGACCCGGGTCCGGTAGGTGGTCCAGGGCGCATGGTGCAGCGACAGCCCGCGCCAGCCGACGCCCGTCATCACGACCTTGCCGCCGCCGGGCAGCGCGAACTCCAGCCGCTCGGCCTCGAAGTCGCCCCAGAGCCGGCCCTTGCCGCCGCTGATCTGCAGGCCGGGCAGGCGCGACAGCAGCCAGGCGGCGCCGGCTTCGCTGCGCAGCGTCCACCACACGCCGCTGCCCGCGGCCAGCAGCAGCGCGACCGCCAGCGCGACCACGCCGCCGATCAGCCACGCCATGCGCCGGCGCCAGCGATAGCGGGGCGGCAGCGCGGGCGGCGTGGGGCTGGCGTGCTCGTCCATCGCGCGCTTCAGAACGTCACGCCCACGCTCATGTGCAACCGCACCCGGTGCACCTCGCGGCCGTAGGCAAGGTCGACCTTCAACGGCCCGACCGGGCTGCGCCAGCGCACGCCCACGCCGTAGCCCACCGCCGGGCTGAGGTCGCTCCAGCGGTTGGTGGCATCGCCCGCGTCGATGAAGGCGGCCCACCAGAACTGCGGCCGGGTCGCGAAGATCGGCCGCGCGATCTCGGCACTGCCCGTCCACAGCATGCGACCGCTGGTGACCACGCCGTCGACCACCGGCCCGAGGGTGCGGTAGGCATAGCCGCGCACCGACTCGTCGCCGCCGGCGCGAAACAGCAGCGTGTCGGGCACGCCGACGCGGTCGTGCGCGAACACTTCGCCGGCCTCGGTGCGCAAGGTCGCGTACCAGTTGCCGGGCAGCGGCCGGTACCAGGTGAGTCGCGCATAGGCACGGCTGAAGATGCCTCGACCGTCGGTGATGCCGTCTTCCTTGATCTCGCGCCCGATCGCGTAGCCGAGCGCACCCTGCAGCGCCAGCGTCACGCCGCGCGTGGGCAACAGCAGGCTGTCGATGTCGCGCCGGGTCCAGTGGTAGTTCAGGGACGCGGCGTCGCTGCTGGCCACGCCTGCGGCGGTGTCCAGGCGCGAATGGGCGAGCTCGGCGAAGTACAGGCGCTCGATGCGGGGCGTCTCCTGCGTGCGCCCGACGCGCGCGCTCCACGACTGGCGCACCTCGTCGGCCGATTTCAGTCGCTCGGCGGTGCCCGACAGGAGGTTGCGGTACAGGTTCTCCAGCGGATGCGAGGTGAGCTGGCCTTCCCACGACTTCACGTTGGGGCCGAGCTCGAACTTGTTCTTGGCGATCCAGCGCTGGCCGAACACCTTGCGATG
>DATFAY010000603.1:0-7367 GCA_035254085.1 Piscinibacter sp. | reverse complement strand
GCCACTGGACAGCTCGCCGCGCACGCCGCGCAGATAGCCGCGCTGGAACAGTGCATTGGCCAGCACCTCGTCGTCGTGAGCGGCCCTCGCCGCGGCCACCGAACGCTCGTAAAGCGCGATGGCCTGTGCGCTCTCGCCGGCGAGTTCGGCCAAGTCGCCTTCGCATCCGAGCAGTTGCGCGGCCAGCGCGGGCCGCGTCGCACGCGGCAGCAGGGCGCGCCCGGCCGCGAGGTGCCGCTGCGCCGCTTCGCGGTCGCGTTCGGTGTGGTAGTCGCACAGCACCCAGTGCGCGGCGACCTCGAGGTCCACGTCGGGATGCCGCGCCAGCTCCGCCAGGGCCTGTTCGGCCAGGGCGCGACTGCGTCCTGGATCGCTGCGCATGGCCGCGCGCGCATCGTCGACCAGTTCCCTGGCCGGCGTCGAAGCTGCCTGTGCCGAGCCCGCGGCCAGCAGCAGCGCGAGCATGAGCGGGCGGGGGTTCATGGCAGGCGGGGCGGCGTGTGGTCGCAAAAGGGGAATTTCATTGTGGACCGCTCACCGCGGCGGCGGTGTCGCCGCCGGCACAGGGTGTTCGGGATCGCGTGAACAATGGCGCGGCGGGAAGCGCGAATACCCGCATGGCGTGGGACGCGCGCCACGCCGTGCGCGTCAGCCGCTCAGGCCATAGGCCTTGGGTTTCTTGCCGTCGCGATGGGCGCGCAGCAGCACCGTCGGGAAACTCACCGGCAGAGTGTGCGGAAAGTCACGGCTGTAGTGCAGACCGCGGCTCTCGTGGCGCATCAGGGCCGAGCGGACGATCAGCTCCGCGCAGTCCACCAGGTTGCGCAGCTCGAGCAGGTCGCGGTTGACGCGGAAGTTGGCGTAGTAGTCGTCGATCTCGCTCTTGAGCAGCTTGATGCGATGCAGCGCGCGCTCCAGGCGCTTGGTCGTGCGCACGATGCCGACGTAGTTCCACATCAGGAGGCGCAGCTCGTCCCAGTTGTGGGCGATGACGACCTGCTCGTCGGCGTTCTCGACCTGGCTTTCGTCCCATGCGGGCAGGGGCGGCGTCGCGACCGCGCCCCGCTCCAGGATGTCGTCCGCGCAGGTTCGGCCCAGCACCACGCATTCGAGCAACGAGTTGCTGGCCAGCCGGTTGGCGCCGTGCAAGCCGGTGTAGGTGGTTTCGCCCACGGCGTACAGGCCCGGCATGTCGGATCGCCCGTGCAGGTCGGTGACCACGCCGCCGCAGGTGTAGTGGGCCGCCGGCACCACCGGGATGGGCTGGTGCGCGATGTCGATGCCCAGGCGCATGCAGCGCGCATAGATGGTCGGGAAGTGCTCCTGCAGGAAGAGTTCGCCCAGGTGAGTCGCGTCGAGCAGCACGTAGTCCAGGCCGTGCTTCTTCATCTCGAAGTCGATCGCGCGGGCGACGATGTCGCGCGGCGCCAACTCCAGGCGCTCGTCGTGCGCCGCCATGAAGCGCGTGCCGTCGGGCAGCTTCAGGTGCGCGCCTTCGCCGCGCAGCGCCTCGGTGATGAGGAAGCTGCGCTCCTGCGGGTGATACAGGCAGGTCGGGTGGAACTGGATGAATTCCATGTTGCCCACGCGGCAGCCGGCGCGCCAGGCCATCGCGATGCCGTCGCCGGTGGCCGTGTCGGGGTTCGTCGTGTAGCGGTACACCTTGCCCGCGCCGCCGGTGGCCAGCACGACGGCCGTCGCGGGCAGCGTCTCGACGCGCTGACGATCGATGTCCAGGGCATAGATGCCGTAGCACTGCGGCTGCTCGTCGCGCCGCAGGTGGCGCGAGGTGATCACGTCCAGCGCCATCCAGCGCTCGCGCAGCTCGATGTGGCGGTGCTTGCGCACCCGGGCCAGCAGCGCGTCGTGGATGGCCTTGCCGGTCGCGTCCGCCGCGTGCGCGATGCGCCGCACCGCGTGGCCGCCTTCGCGGGTGAGATGCAGGCCCAGCGGCCCTTCGGGGTCCGGCGAGAACGGCACGCCGCTGGAGACCAGCCATTCCACTGCTTCGGCGCTGTGCTCGGCGATGAAGCGGGCGGTGTGCTCGTCGACCAGGCCGGCGCCGGCGTCCTGCGTGTCGCGCACATGGCTGTCGATGCTGTCGTCGTCGCCGAGCACGCCGACGATGCCGCCTTGCGCCCACGCGGTGGCGCCCTCCTCGAGGCTGCGCTTGGCCAGGACGATCACGCGATGGTGCTCGGCCAGGTGCAGCGCGACGGTCAGGCCGGCCAGGCCCGCCCCGACGATCACCACGGGAGCTTGAGAGGAGCCGGCTTCAGCAGACGTCATGGGTGCTCGCCGCCGCGCACGAATCGCGTTGCTCGTGCCCGGCATCTAGGGGATGAGGACGGGTCATTCTATCGGCGTGCGTTCGCCGCACTGACGATGGCCGCCGCGGCAGGCCGCCGAAATCATGGCTTTTGCGGACTTGCTCCAAAGCGCGCTGGCCTACACTGCAATGCACGGGACACACCATGACCATTGCGAATTCCGGGGACCTTTCGGCGTCCAACCCGGCAGGCCACGCCCCTGCCGAGGCCTGGCAGGCCACGCGCGCACAGACCCAGCTCGCGCGCGACGAGGACGACTACCTCGCCACCGGACAGCAGGACATCGGCCGCTCGGTCGGGCCGAACCAGCGCGAGCTGTTCGTGTCCTGCGACGCCGGCCCGGCGATGCAGCAGCAGTTCGAGCACCTGCTGCCCGAGTTCATCGCCTTGCACGACGTCGCCACGCATTCGTCGCGCAAGCTGCTGGCAGGCATCGCCGCCGCGAGCAAGGGGGACGTGCAGAAGCTGCTGATCCGCAGGCAGGGCTACGGCACGACGCTGGCGACGCTCGAGTACGTGGAGCTGCCGACGTCCGAAGGCGGGCGCCTGCGCATCTACTCCACCGAGGTCGACGCCGACACCACCTCGCGCCACGCGCTGGCGCGCACGTTGCTGGCATTCAGCACGCTGGGCGTGATCCTGGTCGGCGACATGCCGGGGCACACCATGAGCGGCGTGTTCAAGCCCCTGCACGACGACATGATCGCCGGGCCGTGGCCCAACCGGAACCTGCTGCTGCTGCCGCTGTCCACCGCGAATGCGCTGGTGACGCAGGGCATGGAGCTCGCGCGCGGCACCGGCGTCAACGTGCGCACGACGCCGCAGGTCTCGCGGCCGGCCGACGCCTGGAACTTCATCAGCAGCACCTGGGGCAAGCTGCGCGCCGAACTGCGCGGCGCGGCCGGCGGCGCGCCGGCCGGACGGCCGATGACCTCCCAAGCGGGGCCTGGCGAGAATGCCCGCCCGAGCGGCCCGCTGCCGCTGCGCCCCATGCCCGCGGTGCCTGGCAAAGGCAGTCGCGAAGCCGCCTCGGCCGATCCGCTCAGCCGCTACGTGCAGCAGCTGAGCGAACTCACCGGCATGGTGAGCTGCTGCGTGTTCGAGGTGTCGACCGGCCGCGACATCGTGCATGCCGGCGCCAGCCCCGGGCCAGCCGAGCTGGCGGAGCACGGCGCCGACCTGCTCGCCGCCATGATCAGCGCCAGCCGCACGCTGGGCCTGGGTCACGCGCTGCCCGACGCAGCGATCACCCTCGGGTCACATCACCTCGTCCTGAGGGCGGTGCCCAAGCACCCGGGCCTGGCGCTGCACGCCGTGCTCGACAAAACCAACGCCAACCTGACGCTGGCGCGGCTGCAGATCATGCGCATGGACGCGATGTTCGACGAGCCCCCGCGAAGTCAGTGAACGGTCCGCGCAAAGACGAACTCGCCGCCCTGCACGTTCACCGGGATCACGTCCTTCGGCCCGAACTTGCCTTCGAGGATCAGCTTGGCGACCGGGTTCTCGATGCGCTGCTGGATCGCGCGCTTCAGGGGCCGTGCGCCGAAGACCGGATCGAAGCCGACCTTCGCCAGCTCGGCCAGCGCGGCCGGTGACACGTCGAGCTTCATCTCCATCTTCTCGAGCCGCGCTTCCAGCACCTTGAGCTGGATCTTCGCTATCGCTTCGATGTTCCTCTGGTCGAGCGCGTGGAACACCACCGTCTCGTCGATGCGGTTCAGGAACTCGGGGCGGAAGTGCTGCTTCACCTCCACCCACACCGCGTCGCGGATCGCCTCGCTGTCCTGGCCGACCATCTGCATGATCTGGTGCGAGCCGAG
This sequence comes from Piscinibacter sp., assembly GCA_035254085.1. Taxonomy (GTDB): domain Bacteria; phylum Pseudomonadota; class Gammaproteobacteria; order Burkholderiales; family Burkholderiaceae_C; genus Albitalea. Next base: position 3,214 of record DATFAY010000603.1, on the reverse strand, counting down.
GTTCGAGGTCATCACGATGACGGTGTTCTTGAAGTCCACCGTGCGGCCCTGCCCGTCGGTGAGCCGACCATCGTCGAGCACCTGCAGCAGCACGTTGAACACGTCGGGGTGCGCCTTCTCCACTTCGTCGAGCAGCAGCACGCTGTAGGGCTTGCGCCGCACCTGCTCGGTGAGGTGGCCGCCCTCTTCGTAGCCCACGTAGCCCGGGGGCGCGCCGATCAGCCGCGCCACCGAGTGCTTTTCCATGTACTCGCTCATGTCGACGCGGATCAGGTGATCCTCGCTGTCGAACAGGAACGCGGCCAGCGCCTTGCACAGCTCGGTCTTGCCCACGCCCGTGGGGCCGAGGAACAGGAACGATCCGGTCGGGCGGTTGGGGTCCGACAGGCCCGAACGCGAGCGGCGGATGGCGTTGGCCACCGCGGTGATCGCCTCGTCCTGGCCGACCACGCGCTCGTGCAGCTTCGCCTCCATCAGCAGCAGCTTCTCGCGCTCGCCTTGCATCAGCTTGGACACGGGGATGCCCGTGGCACGCGCCACCACCTCGGCGATCTCCTCGGCGCCCACCATCGTGCGCAGCAGCTGCGGCCGTCCGCTGTCGCCCTTCTTGGCTTCCTTGGCCTGCGCTTCCTTGAGCGTGCGCTCGAGCTCGGGCAGCCGGCCGTACTGCAACTCGGCCACCTTGTTGAAGTCGCCCTTGCGCTTCTGTTCCTCGATCTGCGTGCGGATGCGGTCGATCTCTTCCTTCACGTGCGCGGAACCTTGCGCCGCGGCCTTCTCCGCCTTCCAGATGTCTTCGAGGTCGGCGATCTCGCGCTTCAGGCGAGTGATCTCGTCGTCGATCAGGCCGAGCCGCTTGATCGAGGCCTCGTCCTTCTCGCGCTTCACGGCTTCGCGCTCGATCTGCAGCTGGATCAGCCGCCGATCGAGCTTGTCGATCGCCTCGGGCTTGGAATCGATCTCGATCTTGATCTTGGCCGCCGCCTCGTCGATCAGGTCGATCGCCTTGTCGGGCAGGAAGCGGTCGGTGATGTAGCGGTGGCTCAGCTCGGCCGCGGCGACGATCGCCGGGTCGGTGATCTCGACGCCGTGGTGCACCTCGTACTTCTCCTGCAGGCCGCGCAGGATGGCGATGGTCGCCTCCACGCTCGGCTCGTCCACCATGATCTTCTGGAAGCGGCGCTCGAGCGCGGCGTCCTTCTCGACATACTTGCGGTACTCGTCCAGCGTGGTCGCGCCGATGCAGTGCAGCTCGCCGCGCGCCAGCGCCGGCTTGAGCATGTTGCCTGCATCCATCGCGCCCTCGGCCTTGCCGGCGCCGACCATGGTGTGGATCTCGTCGATGAAGACAATGGTCTGGCCCTCATCCTGCGCCAGCTCCTTGAGCACCGACTTCAGGCGCTCCTCGAACTCGCCGCGGTACTTGGCGCCCGCCAGCAGCGCCGCCATGTCGAGCGACAGCACGCGCTTGCCCTTGAGCGAATCGGGCACCTCGCCGTTGACGATGCGCTGCGCCAGACCTTCCACGATGGCGGTCTTGCCCACGCCCGGTTCGCCGATCAGGACCGGGTTGTTCTTGGTGCGGCGCTGCAGGACCTGGATCGCGCGCCGGATCTCGTCGTCGCGGCCGATCACCGGGTCGAGCTTGCCGATGCGGGCACGCTCGGTCAGGTCCAGCGTGTACTTCTTCAGTGCCTCGCGCTGGCCCTCGGCATCCTGCGAATTCACCGCCTCGCCGCCGCGCACGGCCTGGATCGCCGATTCGAGCGCCTTGCGCGCCAGGCCCGCGTCGCGCGCCAGCCGGCCGGCCTCGGACTTGTCCTCGGCCAGCGCGAGCAGCACCATCTCGGACGACAGGAACTGGTCGCCGCGCTTTTGCGCCTCGCGGTCGGCCAGGTTCAGCAGCGCCATCAGCTCGCGGCTGACCTGCTGGTCGCCGCCGGTGCCGGTCACCTTGGGCAGCCGTTCCAATGCGTTCTTCACCGAGGTGGCGAGCCCGCCCACGTTGACCCCGGCGCGCTGCAGCAGCGAGCGCGCGCCGCCGTCGTCCTGGTTCAGCAGGGCCATCAGCAGGTGCGCAGGTTCGATGTATTGGTTGTCGTTGCCGACCGCCAGGCTTTGGGCGTCCGCCAGCGCTTCCTGGAGCTTGGTCGTCAGTTTATCTTGCCGCATGGTAAGGCTCCCTAGTGAGTGATCTTGAACTGAGAGCAAGATAGGGATGTGGTAGCGCCTTTTCAAGACACGGCAACGCGGCTTTTACGCGTGGGCACGGCGTGCCCCCCCCTACCAAGCAGGGAGGATCAGCCACCCAGCCCTGGAGGGTGGGTACCCCGTGCCCACGCGGGGGAATCAGCGCCCCAGCGCCTTCCAGCTGGCGAAGCCGGCGATGCAGCAGGCGACCGAGCCCAGCAGGTGCACGGCCGAATGCGCCAGCGCCCAGCCGTACTGGCCACGCTGCAGCAGCAGCATCGATTCGCCGGAAAAGCTGGAAAACGTGGTGAGGCCGCCGAGGAAGCCGGTGATGGCGAACAGCCGCCACTCCGGCGCCAGGCCCGGGTGGGTGGCAAAGAAGGCCAGCGCGATGCCGATCAGGTAGCCGCCCACGAGGTTGGCGGCCAGCGTGCCGGCCTGGACGTGCGCGTGCAGGTCTGACAGCCATACCGCCAGCCCCCAGCGCAGCCACGCGCCGATGGCCGCCCCCAGCCCGACCGCGGCCCAGCTCAACGGGCCGCCCATTTGGCTTTCGCGGTGTCGTCCGAGAGCCGGGCGTCGACCCAGCGTGCGCCCTCCGGCGTCTGTTCCTTCTTCCAGAACGGGGCGTCGGTCTTGAGGTAGTCGATGATGAACTCGCAGGCCGCGAACGCTTCGCCGCGGTGCGCCGCCGACACCGCCACCAGCACGATCTGCTCCCTGGGCAGCAAGGGGCCGACGCGGTGGATCACCAGCGCGCCGTACAGCGGCCAGCGCGCGCGCGCCTGCTCCACGATGTCCTCGAGCGAGCGCTCGGTCATGCCCGGATAATGTTCCAGCTCCATTTCGGCCACGCTGGCGCCTTCGTTCATGTCGCGCACCGTACCCACGAACGTGACCACCGCCCCTACCCTCGCGTCGCCCGCCCGCAGGCGCGCGACTTCAGCGCCGAGGTCGAAATCCCCGGCCTGTACCCGCACTTCGATCATTTACCCTCCTTCGCCAGCCGCATCAGCAGGTGCTC
>DATFAY010000602.1:0-3209 GCA_035254085.1 Piscinibacter sp. | reverse complement strand
CCCTCGTACCACCAGCCTTCCTGCGCGTCGGCATCGACGCGCACCGCGATCGTGTTGACGTCGACGCCGTAGCGCACGTAGGGCGTGATGTCGATGTTGCGCGCGTTGTAGCCCGAGAAGCTGTGGTCGACCTCGATGCCGTTGACCCACACCGTCGCGTGGGTCGCGATCGCGTCGAACTGCAGCTCCAGGTGACGGCCGCGGTCGGACTCGGGCAGCTGCAGGTAGCGCCGGTACCAGCCGATGCCGCGGGCGCGGTAGCCCTGCGAGACGTTCTGGTTGCGATCGAACGGCTGCTCGACGGCCCAATCGTGCGGCAGGTCGAGGTGGCGCCAGCCCGAGTCATCGAAGTCGGCACCCGCCGCCCCGATGGCCCCGTTGGCCTTGCCGTTGTTGTAGCTCATGCCATGGCCCTTGATCCCGGGTGCCGGCGCTTCACCGAGATGGAACAACCACCCGGCGTCGAGCGACAGGCGCTCGCGGCTGGCAGCGATGGCGGCGCAGGCGGGCAGCAACCCGGCCAGCAGCGTCAAGGCCAGCATGCCGGCGCGGATCCAGTGTCGAGTCATGTTCATTCGTGTTCCGTCATTTCCATTCGAGGTGCACGACGCGGTAGCCATGCTCCTTGAGCGCACGCAGCATTTGCGGCAGCGCGGCGGCCGTGCGGTCCTGCGTGTCGTGCAGCAGCACGATGCCGCCGTTCGAGTCGGCCAGCCGCTGCACCAGCTTGTCGAGCATCTGCTGCGTGGTCTGCGGCTCCCAGTCCTCGACACCCAGGTCGACCGACATCACCGTGTAGCCGCCCGCCGCGAGCGCGCCACGCAGGAACGGTGTTTCGTCCAGGAACGGGAAGCGGTAGGCCGGGGCGCGAACGCCGAACACCTGCGCGTAGCCCTGCTCGACGCGTTGCAGATCGGCCAGCTGCTGGTCTTCCGGCTGCTTCGAGAAGAACAAGTGCTGGAACCCGTGCAGCCCCACGCTGTGTCCCTGCGCGCGGACTTCCTTCGCCAGCCCAGGGTGGGCGAGCATCGACTCGCCGACCATGAAGAAGCTGGCACGCACACACTCGGCCTCCAGCGCCTTCAGCACCAGCGGGGTGGACTCGGGCCGGGGGCCGTCGTCGAAGGTGAGCACGACTTCACCGGGCGCCAGCGGAAGGCCGGCATGCTGCACGCGGCCGTAGGCAGCGTACTCGTGGGCAAGCTCGAGCACCCGCGCGGTGCCGAGCGCATCGGAACCGCAATCGGTGGCCCCCGCGCTCAGCGTCGCGGCCGCGACGAAGGAGGCGGCAGCTGCCTGCTGCAGCCTGGCGATGGCGGCGGAGGACATACCTTTCAGGAGGGCTGGAACTCGAGCGTCGCCGACGTCGCTTGCACCGGGCTGCGCCGGCCGTCGACCTCCAGGCACCAGTCGTGCAGAGCACCTTGCTCGACATGCGCCGTGTAGCGGCCGCCTTCGCGCCGCACGCTGCCACGCGCGGCAATGCGGCCATCGGCCGAGGCCACCGCGAACGGCGCGCTCGCGCCATCGTCGAGCGCGAATACGCGAAGCGTCACGCCCTTCGCATAGTCGTAGTCCGGCCGCTCGGTCTCGCTGCCCCAGGGCAGCACGGTGTTCGGCGCGACGTACAGCGGCAGGCCCATGAAGTCATGGGTCTCGCGATACCAGCGGCCGCCTTCGCGCACCTGGCCGTTCAGCAAGTGCGTCCAGCGCCCCTCTGGCAGGTAGAAGTCGACCTCCCCCGCCTCGTTGAACACCGGCGCCACCAGCAGCGATTCGCCGAGCTGGTACTGGCGATCCAGCGTGGCGCAGGCGGGGTCGTGCGGATGCTCCAGCAGCATCGAGCGCATCATCGGCACGCCGCTGTCGCAAGCCTCGATGGCCTTGGCGTACAGGTAGGGCATGAGCCGATGCTTCAGGCGCGTGAAGGCCTGCAGCACGTCGCAGCTTTCCTCGTCGACGAGCCAGGGCACGCGGTAGAAGCTGCTGCCGTGCAGCCGGCTGTGCGAGGACAGCAGGCCGAACTGGATCCAGCGCTTGTACACCGCCGGCGGCGGGTTGCCCTCGAAGCCGCCGATGTCGTGACTCCAGAACGCGAAGCCGCAGCTCGTGAGCGACAGGCCGCCGCGCAGGCTCTCGGCCATCGACTCGAAATTGGACCAGCAGTCGCCGCCCCAGTGCACCGGAAAGCGCTGGCCCGAGGCGTAGCTCGAGCGCGCGAAGACCATCGCGTCCTCGCGCTTGACCTCCTGCAGCACCTCGAACACCGCCTGGTTGTATTGCAGCGGATAGAGGTTGTGCATCTCCACCGGGTCGGCGCCGTCGTGATAGACCACGCCCTCGCTCGGAATGCGCTCGCCGAAGTCGGTCTTGAAGCAGTCGACGCCCATCGCCATCAGGCGGCGCAGGTGACCCTGGTACCAGGCCTTGGCCTCGGGGTTGGTGAAGTCGACGATCGCCATGCCGGGCTGCCAGAGATCGGTCTGCCACACCAGGCCGTTCGTGCGCCGGATGAAGTAGCCCTTGTCCACGCCCTCCTTGAACAGCGGTGACTTCTGCGCGATGTACGGGTTGATCCAGAGGCTCACCTTCAGGCCCTTGGCATGCAGGCGCTCGAGCATGCCCTCGGGATCGGGGAAGCCGCGCTTGTCCCACTCGAAATCGCACCACTGGAATTCGCGCATCCAGAAGCAGTCGAAGTGGAACACCGACAAGGGCAGCTCGCGCCGCTTCATCTCGTCGATGAAGTGGGTGGCGGTGCCTTCGTCGTACTGCGTGGTGAAAGAGGTCGTCATCCACAGGCCGAAGCTCCAGGCCGGCGGCAGCGGCGCGCGACCCGTGAGGGCGGTGAGGCGCGTCACCACGTCCTTTGGCGTGGGACCGGCGACCACGCAGTAGTCCAGGCTCTCGCCTTCGCGGCTGAACTGCACGCGGGTGGTCTTCTCCGAGGCCACCTCGAAGGACACCGGCCCGGCCTCGTTGACCAGCACGCCGTAGCCGCGGCTGGTGAGGTAGAACGGCACGGCCTTGTAGGCCTGCTCGCAGGCAGTGCCGCCGTCCTTGTTGGTGTTCTCGACCACCTGGCCGTTCTTCACGAAGGGCGTGAAGCGCTCGCCCAGGCCATAGACGGTCTCGCCCACCGCCAGCGTCAGCTGCTCGTGCACGAAGTTGCCCTTGTCGCCCCATTGCACGTAGCCCAGGCTGCGCCA
>DATFAY010000601.1:0-2643 GCA_035254085.1 Piscinibacter sp. | reverse complement strand
GGCGCAGCAGGACTTTCTCGGTGGCGTTCATGCCGGCGGCCGGTTCGTCCAGTGCAATGAGCTGGGGGTCGGTGGCCAGTGCGCGGGCGATCTCGAGGCGCCGCTGGTCGCCGTACGACAACGTGCGCGCCTTGAAGTCGGCGTATTTGCCGATACCCACGTAATCCAGGAGCTCCTGCGATCGTTTGGCGATCGCGGCTTCTTCCGACTTGAAACCAGGGGTGCGGAAAATCGCGCCGAGCAGCCCCGAGCTGGTGCGGATGTGGCGGCCGACCATCACGTTCTCCAGCGCGGTCATCTCGGCGAACAGGCGGATGTTCTGGAAAGTGCGCGCGATGCCCGCCTTGGCGACCTGGTGCACCGCCGCCGGCTTGTAGGGTTGGCCGCCGAGCTCGAAGCTGCCCGAGTCGGGCGTGTACAGCCCGGTCAGCACGTTGAAGAAGGTGGTCTTGCCCGCGCCGTTGGGGCCGATCAGCCCGTAGACCTGTCCCGCCTCGATGGTGATCCCCACGTCGGAGAGCGCCTGCAGGCCGCCGAAGCGCTTGGAGACGCCGCTCACCTTGAGTACCGTGTTCGTCATGGCCGGCTCCTCACTTGACGGTCGGGGTGGGGGCCGGTGCGGCCTTGCCGTGCTCGGGCGACGGCCACAGGCCGCGCGGGCGGGCCAGCATGATCGCGATCATCGCCAGCGCGATCAGCAGCTGGCGCAGGATCGCCGCATCGAGGCGGCCGCCGGTGGCGTTCTGCAGCGGGCTGGCGACGTAGCGCAGCACCTCGGGCAGGGCCGCGAGCAGCAAGGCGCCGACGATCACGCCGGGCAGGTGGCCGATGCCGCCGATGACGACCATCGCGACGATGATCACCGACTCCTGCAGGATGAACGACTCGGGCGACACGAAGCCCTGGAAGGTGGCGAACATCACGCCCGACACCCCGCCGAAGGTCGCGCCCATGCCGAACGCGAGCAGCTTCATGTTGCGGGTGTTGATGCCCATCGCCTTGGCCGCGATCTCGTCCTCGCGGATGGCCATCCAGGCGCGGCCGATGCGGCTTTGCTGCAGCCGAAAGCAGATCAGCACGCTGATCACCACGAGCGCGAGGAACAGGTAGTAGTAGTTGCTGACCGCGGCGATGTCCAGGCCAAAGACGTTGTGCGCATGGCCGAGGTCGAAGCCGATGTCCGTGCCCGGGATGCCCAGGCGCGGCGAATCGATCGGCCCCACGCCGCGCGGGCCGTTGGTGATGTTCACCGGCGCGTCCAGGTTGAGCAGGAACACGCGGATGATCTCGCCGAAGCCGAGGGTCACGATGGCGAGGTAGTCGCCGCGCAGCTTGAGCGTGGGCGCGCCCAGCAGCACGCCGAACAGCCCCGCGGCCCCGATCGCGAGCGGAATGGCCACCCACACGGGCGTGTGCATGCCGTTCGGAAAGCTCGCCTTGAACCATTCGAAGCTGTCGAGCAGCTGCGGGCTGGCGAGCAGCGCGAAGAGGTAGGCGCCGACGGCGTAGAAGGCGACGTAGCCCAGGTCGAGCAGGCCGGCGTAGCCGACCACGATGTTCAGGCCCAGCGCCAGCAGCACGTACAGCAGCGCGGTGTCGATGATGCGCACCGGGCCGCTGCCGAACTGCTGCGCGAACAGCGGCAGCACCAAGAGGCCGATGCCGAAGACGACGTAGCCGGGGAAGTTCTTGGACTTGAGGTTCATGTCGGCTCCCTGGTCAGGCGCGGTCCGCAACACGCTCGCCCAGCAGGCCCTGCGGCCGCAGCGTGAGGATGAGGATCAGCACGATGAACGCGAAGATGTCCTTGTACTGGCTGCCCAGCACGTCGCCGGTGAGCTGGCCGATGTAGCCCGAGCCCAGCGCCTCGATCAGGCCCAGCAGCACCCCGCCGAGCATGGCGCCCGCGAGGTTGCCGATGCCGCCGAACACCGCGGCGGTGAAGGCCTTGAGGCCCGGCAGGAAGCCCATGTCGTGCTGCACGGTGCCGTAGTTCGACGCGTACATCACGCCGGCCAGCGCAGCCAGCGCGGCGCCGATGATGAAGGTGGCGGAGATGACGGTGTCGGGCCGCACGCCCATGAGGCTGGCCACGCGCGGGTTCTCGGCGGTGGCGCGCATCGCGCGGCCGAGCTTGGTGTGGTTGACGAGGAACATCAGCCCCGCGAGCGTCACCGCGGTGACGACCAGGATGATGATCTGGATCGTGTTGATCACGGCGCCGAAGATCTCGTACGGCTCGGTCGGCAGCAGGATCGGATAGGGCTTGGGGTTCGGCTTCCAGATGATCATGGCCAGCGTCTGCAGCAGCAAGCTCATGCCCATCGCGGTGATCAGCGGGGCCAGGCGGGGTGCGTTGCGCAGCGGCCGGTACGCGATCTTCTCCACCGCGAAGTTCAGCACCGAGCACGCCAGCACCGCCACCACCAGCGAGATCAGCAGCAGCACCCACCCCGGCCAGCCCGTGCCCGCCAGCGCCTGAACCACCGTCCAGCTCGTCAGCGCCCCCACCATCAGTATCTCGCCGTGCGCAAAATTGATCAGCGAAATGATCCCGTACACCATCGTGTACCCCAGCGCCACCAGCGCATACATGCTCCCCAGCACCAGGCCGTTGATGATTTGTTGTACGAAGATGTCCAT
>DATFAY010000600.1:0-8081 GCA_035254085.1 Piscinibacter sp. | reverse complement strand
CGAATCCACCAGCTCGCACGCGGCGTGCCGCGGCGCATCAACCTGCTGTGCGACCGCGCCCTGCTCGGCGCCTACGCGAGCGGGCAGTCCGGCGTGAACCTGCCGATCGTCGAGAAGGCGGCCAGCGAGGTGTTCGGCGCCGTGCCGCCGGCGCAGGCCTCGCGCCAGCGCCGCATCGCGTGGGCGGCCGGCATCGGGCTCGCCGCCGCCGCCAGCCTGGCCGGCGCGGTGGCCTACGGCTTGAGCGGCAGCTCGCGCACGCCGGTACTCGAGGCCCGACCCGCGCAGAAGGCAGTGCCTGCCGCGCCTGCCACGTCGATCGCGGCCGTCGGCAAGGCCGCGGGAAGGCCCGCGTCGGGCGCGGCGCACACCGCCTCGAGCGCGAGCGCGCCGACGCTCGACCTGGCGCCGTCCGAGCTCGCCGGCCGCTTCGACAGTCCCTTGTTGACCGAGGGGGACGCCTGGCGCGAACTCGCGCTCGCCTGGAAAGTCGCACCTGCCGGAGGCGAGCCGTGCCAGGCGATGCAGCGTGAGCAGGTGCAGTGCTGGCGCATGGCAAGCAGCAACCTGGCATTGATCCGGCAACTCGACCGGCCGGGCATCGTGACGCTGCACGGGCTGGCGCCGAAGCCCGTCTACGCGCTGCTGACCGGCCTGAGCGACCGGAGTGCGACGCTGCGCATGGGCAACCGCTCGCAGACCATCTCGCTGCCCGCACTGGCCGCGGTGTGGCGCGGCGACTTCGCGACCTTGTGGCGTACGCCTGCGGCCTACAACAAGCCGGTCGACGGCAGCGCCGGACCCATGACCGACTGGCTGGCGGACCGGCTGACGGCGGCGCATGTCGGCGGCGCCGACGATGCCGGCGCCCTCAAGTCGCGCATCGTGGCGTTCCAGCTCGCGCAAGGCCTGCGCGCCGATGGCCTGGCCGGGCCGACCACGCTGATGCAACTCAATCGCGCGACCGGGCTGGACGAGCCGCGCCTGCGGACGGACTGATGTCTTACATCCTCGATGCCCTGAGAAAGGCCGACGCCGAGCGCGAGCGCGGCCACGTGCCGGGCCTGCACGCCCAGCCTGGCCCGAGTCGCGCCGACGACGATATCGGCCGCGATGCTCGGGCGATGCCGCCGTGGGCCTGGTTCGTCGGCGCAGTGTCGGTGCTGGCCGTGGCGGGCGTCGCCTGGCAATGGCTGGAACGAGACACGCCGCAGCCGCCTGCGGCACCCAGGCCCGCCGAGACACCCCCGGTCGCGATGGCGCCGGCGCCGGCACCGGCGATGCAGCAAGCGGCCGCGCCGCCTGCGCCGGTGGTCGCGCCCCTGCCTGCGCCGCCCCGGGCGCCCATCGAGCGCGCAACGCCCGCGCGCATCGCGACGGTGGCCCCCGTGGGGCACGCGCCGTCCGCTGCCGCGCCGCGCGCCGCCACGGCGCCGGCGTCGTCGGCGAACGAGGGCAAGGTCTACGCGATCAGCGAGCTGCCGGACTCGGTGCGGCGCGAGCTGCCGACGCTGGCGATCGGCGGCTCGATCTACTCGGACAACGCGGCCAGCCGCTTCCTCATCATCAACGGCCAGATCTTCCACGAGGGCGACAAGGTGACGCCCTCGCTGACGCTGGAGCAGATCAAGCTGAAGGCCGCGGTGCTGCAGTACAAGGGCTATCGCTACAGCACCAGCTTCTGAGCAGCCTTCTTGGCGCTCAGAGCGAACGCAGCTGGTCGATGTGGGCCTTGTACCAGCCGACGCTGTCGAAGAACAGCGACCAGCCGATGATGTCGAAGTGGTCGTAGCCGTCCATCACGCCCTTCCAGTTCCACGCGCCGGCCTGCGGCGTGCCGCCGTTGCGCAAATCCTTGATCACCACCGGGCGGGCGTAGATCGTTCCCGTGGGGGTCATGGCCCACGTCGGCGCCTTGTGGGAGACGGTGTTGACCACGCCGTCGTTGGGCCACCAGCTGGCGGGATCGACCGGTGCGAAGGGCCGGCTGTCGGGCCAGTAATTGCCCATCCAGCCCGGGCCGACGAACAGGAAGACGAGCGGGTTGGTATCGACATCCGGATAGGACCACCCGGTGAGCCAGCCGCGGTAGCTGGAGTCGGTGCTGACCGAGAAGTAGGTGACGTTGGGCTGGTCCTTGACCCAGTCGTTCTCGGCCATCGCGCCGACGGGCGCGAGGTCGTAGGGCGACAGGTCGTGCACCCCGCTGTTCCACAGCGGCGAGCTCATCACGCGGGTGATGTAGTCGCTGAAAGTCTCGTCGCTGCGGCGCGGGCCGATGTACCACTGGTCCATCTTGAAGTCGTAGATCGTCTGCGCGAACGTGCCGCCGGTGAGGTTGGCCACGCCGGTGACCAGCTGCTGCACGAAGGGCACCCAGTCGACCACGCGGTAGGCGAGCGTCGTGCCGTCATTCGGCGTCGAGATGGTGGTGACGCTCTTCACCCAGCTCGACGACGTCGGGTAGGCGAAGAGGCCGGGGTTGGCCGGCGCGCCATTGCCGGCGAGCAGTTGCACGAGCATGCGCGCGGTCTGCCCGCCCATGCTGTGGGTGACGAAGTGCACGGGATGGGTCGCGTCCCAAGCCGGATACAAGCCGGGGAAGCAGGTGCGGCCGTTGTGCCAGTAGTCCTCGGGGCGTTGCAGGTGGCCGGCGCCGCCGGCATGCAGCCGGCCGTAGTCGACGCAGCCGCCCTTCACCTGATAGAAGAGCTCGACGGCGCGGTCCCAATTCGAACTGAAGGGGCCGACCACGGCCGTGCGCACGAGTTGGTCGGAGTACCGCTGCTGCAATTGGACTTGCAGGTCGGTGAGGCCGCCCCAGTACTTGTAGCCGAGCATCTCGCTGCGCCCGAAGCCGGCGAAGCCATGCACGAAGATCACGGGTGCGTTGTTGGCGGCCTGCGCCGCCGGCGATCCACCGAGCAGGCAGACGACCATCGCGGCGAGCAGCGCCCGCAGCATTCCAAGCGTTTTCATTCCTTCTCCTGGTTTGAGTGATGACGGCCGACGGCGGGCGCCATCTTCATCACACGACCAGGAAGGCACATTGACTCAGCGCGCCAAGCTCATGACCGGCGGGCGTCGCCAGGACTAGGGAAAACATCGAGCGGCGCAGGCACGCCGCTGGCTCGTGCGCGCGTTCGCGCGAGGGCTGCGAGTTACTCGGTGAAGCCCTTCACCGCGTCGAGGCTCACCTCGTCGAGATCGCCGAATGCCGTGCCGACCTTGAAGCCGTCGGGGCCGCAGTAGGAGCAATAGAGCACCTTCACCTGCGCGGTCACGTGCATGGACTTGCCGCCGCTGGGCACATCGAAACTCACCTCGCAGCGCGTGCCCGGTGGAATGGGCCGCGGCGACATCACCGACATGCCGTCCAGGCCGACATCCCAGGTCCGGCCATCGCGCGGCGGCTGACCCGGCAGCACGATGGTGGCCGGACCGCGCAGCACCTTGCGCGGATGGATTCGACGGTTGGCTCCGGAGATCATGGCAGGAAGAGTTCGAACAGCGCACCCTGGCGGTCATGATCGCCCAAGCGGCAGTGGCCTGACAAGCCGCGATTGCGGTGTGCGCGCGCCACCTGCTCGCAAAGCTTGGTGCCCAGGCCGGTGGACGTCGGCGCGGGCTGCGACTGCACCCCCGGGCCGTCATCGTGCACGAAGAAGCACAGCATCGGACCCTCGCAGCGCACGCCCATCACGATGCGCGACCGTGCGAAGCGCAGCGCGTTGTGCAGCGCCGAGTCCAGCGCCAGCTGCACCAGCTGCCGGTCGAAGAACCACAGCGGCGGCACGTCGAACGCGATGTCCGACGCCAGCTCGATGTGCGCGGGCACCAGTGGGCGTGCCTGCGCGATCAGGTCCTCGAGAAAGAGCTCCGGAATCTCCTCGTGCGTCGCCGCACGCAGGCCACCGTCGGCCGTCGCCTTCTGCACCGTCAGCCATTCGACCAGCTTGCCCGTGAGCTGCATCGCCTGTTCGTTGGCCGCCGCCACGTGCGCCTGCGCCTCGCTGCCCAGGGGCAAGGCAGCCAGCTTGGCCAGTTCCTCGCCGAGCAGCACGAGCCGATTCTTGACGTCGTGCACCACCGCGGCAGTCAGGGCAGCGGCTGTCATGCGCAGGCCCCGGCCGGAGCGGCCGCCATGCGCTCCCGGTAGAACTTGTGCGCCGCGGCCACGCGGTTGTGCTCGGGATATCGCTCCTCGAGCGTCGCCAGCAGTTCGCGCGCGCGCGCGGCATGGCGCTCGGCATCGCCGAGCCGGCTCATCGCGACCAGATACAGGGTGCACAGCTCCATCTGCACGGTGAAGTTGGTGGGCGACAGCGCCAACGAGGCTTCGCCGACGCCGATGGCACGCGCGAAGTCGCCCTCGCGCTTGGCTTGCTGGAGGTCGCGCAGGGCCTGCTGCAATTCGTTCCCGGCGCGCGCCACGATGGCCTGGCAGGCGCCTTCCACCGGCGTTCCCTGTGCCGCGCGCAGGGCTGCCGCCACCATCAGGGGCCGGTCGCTGTTGTTGCGCGCGACCGCCTCGATCAGCTCCTTGCCGACTTCGAGCCGGCCGGTGGCCAACGCGCTCTTGGCGATCAGCAGCTTGTGCGCGTCGGGCAGCGGCGTGTCGCCGAGCGTTCGCTCCACCTCTGCCATCAGTGCCGCCGCCTCCGCGGCATTGCCTGTCTGCTGATGCGCCTGCGCGCACACCGCCTTGGACAGCACCTGTGCCTCGGGCAGGTCGGGAAACTGCTTGGCCACTTCCGCGCCGACGACGAGCGCCTTCTTGGGATCGCCGCTGTCGATGAGCGCCTGCGCCAGCAGCACGTTCTCGTGGTGCGAGCGGGTGACCGACTTGCGGTTCTTGGCGACCGCCTGCTCCAGCGCCTTGACCGCGACTTCGCTGTGCCCGCCGTCCAACGCCACCGCGCCCAGGCGGATCTTGCGCTTGGCGTTGGGCACGAGGTCGGCCACCGCCTGCGCCGTGGCCAGCGCGGCATCCTGGTCGCCCTGCTCCTCGACGATCTCCAGCAGCGCGTCGTAGGCCGAGGCGTAGTCGGGCTGCTGCTCGATCAGTTCTTCCAGCACGGTGCGGGCCTGCGCGATCTGGCCGGTGGCTCGCAAGGCGTGGGCGCGGCCCAGGCGTGCCCACGGCAGTTCGGAGTTCATGCCCAGCGCGTGGTCGCAAGCGGACAGCGCTTCCTCGAAGCGGCCCAGCTTCATGAGCGCGTGCGCCTTCTGCTTGAGGCCTTCCACCGAGAGCGCGTCTGCGCGGCGCACGAAACTCTCGGCGACCTGCAACACCTCGTCCCACTGCTTCGCGTCCACCGCGTGCAGCAGCGGCGCCAGCATCCCCTTGCGGGCGGCCAGCGTCTCGATGTAGCGAGCCAGCAGCTGATCGGCAAAGGGCTTCACGATGTAGCCGTCGGGCGTGTAGTCACCGGCGGCCAGGACGTCCGTGCGCAGCGAGTTGGCAGTGATGAAGATCCAGGGCGCCACCGGGCTCAGGATGTTCGCGCCGCGCGCCGCCTCGAGCAGTTGCTGGCCATCGGTGCCCTCGCCCAGGTTGTAGTCGCTGAGCACCACGTCCACGTTCTCGGCCTGCATCGCCTTGAGCGCCTCCTTGGCGTTGCCGGCCATGACGACCTGGCGGATGCCCAGGCGGTACAGCGACTCGCGGATGATCTGCCGCATCTGCTGCTGGTCGTCGATCACCAGGACCTTGAAGCTGGTGAGGGGCCGGGAGGGTGCGGTTTTCATCGGATGGTTCAGGCTTGGGAAGTGATGCTTTGGGCGATCACGCAGCACAGCTGGCGGCGGTCGCCGCCGGGCATGCGCGGGATCGCACCCGGTCCGTGCAGGGCGCGCAAGATGATCGCCAACTCGACGCCGATGAAGTGCTCGGCCGCCGGCGTGGCCTGCTGCCAGCGCCAGATCCAGTCGGCCAGGTCTTCCTCCCGCCGATGCTCGCTGGCTTGCGCGTCGCCGCTGCGCTCGGCGACGAACGCGACCAGCTGGCGCGCGCGTTCGGCAAAGGTGTCGGCCGGTGGCGGGACCACGCGGTCGGCCGCGTCAGGGCGCATCGCATCTCCTGCGTTTCGGTGGAACGACAGGCATCGCACGTGCATCAGGAGGGCGCGGCAGCACGCGATCGGTCGGTGTTGCCGGTGCCGGCATCGGCCGGCGAGGCGATGCAGCTGGATGCGCATCGCATCGATGGCAACCCCGCTGTCTTAGCGCGCTTCGTCGAGCAGCGGCGCCGTAGACCGGTGGCTTTGCGACCCCGCCTTTCGCACGGGTGTGCCTTTGTCTCTGATGCGCAATGTATCCAAAGGCAACGCACAGCGGGGCACCGCGGGCCACGCCGTGGCCCATGAAAGCGCTGCTTGCGTGATGAACTGCGCAGCGGTCGTGCGAAGCGCCGCGCCTGGCGCGGCGGCTAGTCGAGGGTGAAGCCCAGCTTGATCGTGACCTGCCAGTGCGCCACCTTGCCGTCGACCACGTGGCCGCGGGTCTCGCACACGCTGAACCACTGGATGTTGCGCACCGTCTCGTGGGCCTTGCTGATGGCGCTTTGCACCGCTTCCTCGATGCTGATCGGCGACGAGCCGGTGAGCTCGAGCATCTTGTACACGTGGTTGGACATGGCGGATCTCCTGGTCGCAGCCTCGACGCTAGCTCGTTTGCGCGTCGTCCACAACCCGATGGCGCGGCGCAAGGATTTGCCACCACGTTTTTCACGCCGCACGCGCGGCTTGCGCAGGTCGCGGGCCGGGCGGCCCTCGCCTGTGGTCGAATCGGAGCCTGGATCGCCGGCTTTCCATGTCCACTCCCTTCTCTTCCGAATCCGAACCCGCCTGGCTGCGCTCGCTGACCCGACTGGTCATGCGCCTGGGCGTGCTGCGCGGCATGCTGGCCTTGACCGGCATCGTCGCGCTGCTGGCGGGTGTCATCGCCCAGCTCGTGATCACGATCCTGGGCCAGGGCAATCGCTGGATCGCCGCGGGCACCTCGACGCTGTGCTCGGTGCTGCTCACGCCCATCATCGGCAGCTTCCTGCTGCGCCTGGTGTTCGAACTCGACAAGGCGCGCCAGCAGCTGACGGTGCTGGCCACGCACGACGACCTGACCGGCGTGCACAACCGGCGCCACTTCATGACGGTGGTCCAGCGCGAATGGGACCGCGCGCGCCGCTACGAGACGCCGGCGGCGCTGCTGCTGATCGACGCCGATCACTTCAAGCGCGTGAACGACACGCACGGCCACCTGTGCGGCGACGAACTGCTGCGTGCCATCGCCAAGACGGTGGGCGAGTCGCTGCGCCAGGCGGACGTGCTGGCGCGCTTCGGCGGCGAGGAGCTGATCGTCTTCCTGCCTCACACCGATCCGCTGGGCGCGCTCGACGTGGCCGAGCGCGTGCGAGAGAAGGTGCAGGCGCTGTCGGTGCCGTGGGACGACGCCGCGGTGTCCACCACCGTCAGCATCGGCGTGGCGCCCCTGCGCAACGAACTGCCCTCGCTCGACTGGATGATCCACGAGGCGGACACCGCGCTGTACGCGGCCAAGTCGGACGGGCGCAATTGCGTGCGCACCCTGCCTTTCGAGCCCAGCCGCAGCGGCGGCGCATTCCCGGTCAATTCGCGCTGAGCGTCCCCCGCAATGCGGCTCGTCATCGGGGCGCAGCCGCTCAGCGTGCGGCGCCGGCGCCGCCGAGCGCACGCTGTCGAGTCGCCACGTGGGGCAAGAGCGACCAGTCGCGCAAGCGGTTGTAGAGGGTCTTCACGCTGACGCCGAGCGCCGCGCTGGCGCGCTGCTGGTGGCCGTCGAAGTGGTCCAGCGTGGCCAGTACGACCTGGCGCTCGATCTCAGCCCAGCTCTCGCCCACCCGCACCGACAGGATGGGCCGGTTCTCGTCCTCGCGCTCGGCCGCTCGCACCGACTCGGGCAGTTGCAGCAGCGGCAGGCACGCGTCGACGATCTCGCTGCCGCTGGCCATCACGTAGGCCCGCTCGACGGCGTTGCGCAGCTCGCGCACGTTGCCCGGCCAGAAGTAGCCTTCGAAGGTCTGCAGCACCTGCGGCGCGAAGCGC
>DATFAY010000599.1:0-15433 GCA_035254085.1 Piscinibacter sp. | reverse complement strand
CTACTCGATGTTCGGATTCCAGCGCTTCGGCGACCTGGCCTGGGCCGCCGGCGACATGCAGGCGCGCGGCTTCATCCTGGGCGGCACGTCCGGACGCACCACGCTCAACGGCGAAGGCCTGCAGCACGAAGACGGGCACAGCCACATCCTGGCCGGCACGATCCCCAACTGCATCAGCTACGACCCGACCTTCGCGCACGAGGTCGGCGTGATCCTGCACCATGGCTTGAAGCGCATGGTCGAGAACCAGGACAACGTCTACTTCTACCTCACGCTGCTCAACGAGAACTATCCGATGCCCGGCCTGCGCGCCGGCACCGAGGAGCAGATCATCAAGGGCATGTATCTGCTCGAGGAAGGCGCCAAGAAGACGCCGCGGGTCAACCTGCTGGGCAGCGGCACGATCCTGCGCGAGGCGATCGCGGCCAAGGCGCTGCTCGAGAGCGACTGGGGCGTGGCCGCCAACATCTGGAGCTGCCCGAGCTTCAACCAGCTCGCGCGCGAAGGCCAGGACGTCGAGCGCTTCAACCTGCTGCACCCGGCCGAGCGGGCCCGCGTGCCCTTCGTCACGCAGCAGCTCGAGCCGTACGTCGGCCCGGTGGTGGCCGCCACCGACTACATGAAGAGCTACGCCGAGCAGATCCGCGGCTTCATCCCGCGCGGGCGCAGCTACAAGGTGCTGGGCACCGACGGCTTCGGGCGCAGCGACTTCCGCAGCAAGCTGCGCGAGCACTTCGAGGTCGATCGCCACTACATTGCGGTGGCCGCGCTGAAGGCGCTGTCCGAAGAGGGCAGCCTGCCGCTGGCCAAGGTCGCCGAGGCGATCAAGAAGTACGGCATCAATGCCGACAAGATCAACCCGCTGTACGCCTGAACAAGAGAACGCGGAGACAAGAAAAATGGCATTGGTCGAAGTCAAGGTCCCCGACATCGGCGACTTCAAGGACGTCCAGATCATCGAGCTGCTGGTCAAGCCCGGCGACAGCGTGAAGGCCGAGCAGTCGCTGATCACGGTGGAGAGCGACAAGGCGTCGATGGAGATCCCCTCGACCCACGCCGGCGTCGTGAAGGAGCTCAAGGTCCGCATCGGCGACAAGGTGAGCGAGGGCTCGGCGCTCTTGCTGCTGGAGACCGAAGGGGCGGCGGCGCCCGCGGCTGCACCCTCGCCGCAACCGGCGGCCCAGGGCGCGCCCGCGGCCCCCGCGGCGGCCCCTGCCGCCCCGGCGCAGGAGCCTCAGGCCGAAGGCGGACTCGTCACCGTGGTCGTGCCCGACATCGGCGACTTCGACCAGGTCGCGGTGATCGAGGTCTTCATCAAGCCGGGCGACACGGTCAAGAGCGAGCAAAGCCTCGTCACCGTCGAGAGCGACAAGGCCTCGATGGAGATCCCCTCGTCGCACGCCGGCGTCGTGAAGGAGGTGAAGGTCAGGCTCGGCGACAAGGTGAGCAAGGGCACGCCGCTCGCGGTGGTGCAGGCGAGCGGCGGGTCGGCTGCATCCGCGGCACCCGCCGCGGCCCCTGCGCAGCCCGCCGCAGCGCCCGGTGCCGCCACGGGCAGCGTGGCCGCGCAGCGTGTCTCGCCCACCGCCGCGCTGCCGGCCCACGAGCCGACGGCGACCAAGGGCGAGCTGCCCCACGCCTCGCCCACCATTCGCAAGCTCGCGCGCGAACTCGGCGTGCCGCTGGACGAAGTCAAGGGCACAGGGCCCAAGGGACGGATCACGCAGGAGGACGTGCAGCAGTTCGTCAAGGGCGTGATGGCCGGCAGCGTGCAGACGCGCGCGCAGGCCGCGAAGGCACCCGCCGCGGCGGGCGCGGGTGGCGCGTTCCCGGGCCTGCTGCCCTGGCCGCAGGTCGACTTCGCGAAGTTCGGTCCGATCGAGCGCAAGGACCTCTCGCGCATCAAGAAGATCAGCGGCGCGAACCTGCACCGCAACTGGGTCGTCATCCCGCACGTGACGAACCACGACGACGCCGACATCACCGAGCTCGAAGCCTTCCGCGTCCAGCTGAACAAGGAGAACGAGAAGACCGGCATCAAGGTCACGATGCTGGCCTTCCTCATCAAGGCCTGCGTCGCGGCGCTGAAGAAGTTCCCCGACTTCAACGCGTCGCTCGACGGTGAGCAGCTCGTGCTCAAGCAGTACTTCCACATCGGCTTCGCGGCCGACACGCCCAACGGCCTGGTCGTTCCGGTGATCAAGGACGCCGACAAGAAGGGCATCCTGCAGATCTCGCAGGAGATGAGCGAACTGGCCAAGAAGGCACGCGACGGCAAGCTCGGGCCCGCCGACATGACCGGCGGCTGCTTCTCGATCTCGTCGCTGGGCGGCATCGGCGGGCGCTACTTCACGCCCATCATCAATGCGCCGGAGGTGGCCATCCTCGGCGTGTGCAAGTCCTCGATGGAGCCGAAGTGGGATGGAAAGGCCTTCCAGCCGCGACTGATGCTCCCCCTGTCGCTGAGCTGGGACCATCGTGTGATCGATGGCGCGGCGGCGGCGCGCTTCAATGCCTACCTGGGCCAGATACTCGCCGACTTCCGCCGCGTGCTTCTTTAAGCCGAGAAGGAGCAGCGCATGACTACAGTGGTGGTGGCTCGCAAGGCAGGCCAGGTCGCGATCGCCGGCGACAGCCTCGTCACGTTCGGCGACACGCGGCTGGCGCACGGCTACGAGCAGAACGAGAAGCTGTTCAGGGCCGGCGAATCCTGGGTGGGGATGTCGGGCACGACCGCGCACTTCCCCGTGCTGCGCCGCGCGCTCAACGGCCTGGCGCCCGAGGAACTGCGGCTTTCCACCCGCGATGAAGTCTTCGACACCTTCTTGCGCCTGCACCCCAAGCTGAAGGACACGTTCTTCCTGAACACCAAGGAAGAGGACTCCGACCCCTACGAGAGCTCGCAGTTCACCGCGCTCATCGCCAACCCGGGCGGCATCTTCGGCGTGTACTCGTACCGCGAGGTGTTCGAGTTCGACCGCTTCTGGGGCATCGGCACGGGCCGCGGTTTCGCGCTGGGTGCCATGTATGCCGCCTACGACAAGGCCAAGAGCGCCAAGGAAATCGCCGAGATCGGCGTGCGCGCCGGCTGCGAGTTCGACAAGAACTCGGCCGGCCCGATCCGTGTTCACACCATCAAACTCAAAGCATAGAGACAGCCCCATGCCCTCCATCGACATCAAGGTTCCGGACATCGGCGACTTCAAGGACGTCGCGGTCATCGAAGTGCTGGTCAAGCCGGGCGACCGCGTCGCGGCGGAGCAGTCGCTCGTCACCGTGGAAAGCGACAAGGCATCGATGGAGATCCCGTCGTCGCACGCCGGCGTCGTGAAGGAGATGAAGGTCCGCCTGGGCGACAAGGTGAGCCAGGGCTCGGTGCTCCTGTCGCTCGACACCGACGCGGGCGCCGCGGCGGCACCGGCCGCACCCGCAGCCGCGCCCACGCCGCAGGTCGCGAGCGCCGCGCCCGCCCCGCAGGCCGCAAGCTACGCCGGCGGCGCCGACCTCGAATGCGACATGCTCGTGCTGGGCGCCGGCCCGGGCGGCTACTCGGCCGCCTTCCGTGCCGCCGATCTCGGCATGAAGACGGTCCTGGTGGAGCGCTTTGCGACCCTCGGCGGCGTCTGCCTGAACGTGGGCTGCATCCCGTCGAAGGCGCTCTTGCACGTGGCTGCGGTGATGGACGAGGTGAAGCACTTCGACGCCCTCGGCGTGAGCTTCGGCGCGCCGGCGGTCGACCTCGACAAGCTGCGCGCGCACAAGAGCAAGGTGGTGGGAAAGCTCACCGGCGGCCTGAGCGCCATGGCGAAGATGCGCAAGGTCACGGTGGTGCAGGGCACCGGCGAGTTCGCCGATCCCAATCACCTGCGGGTGGCGATGGCCGACGGCAAGACGCAGACCATCCGTTTCAAGAACGCCATCATCGCGGCCGGCTCGGAAGCGGTGAAGCTGCCCTTCTTCCCCAAGGACGATCCGCGCATCGTCACCTCGACCGGCGCGCTCGAGTTGCGCCAGAGTCCCAAGCGCATGCTGGTCGTGGGCGGCGGCATCATCGGCCTGGAGATGGGCACGGTGTACTCGACGCTCGGCGCCCGCCTGGACGTGGTCGAGATGCTCGAGGGCCTGATGCAAGGCGCCGACCGCGACCTTGTGCGGGTGTGGCAGAAGATGAACGCGCCGCGCTTCGACCAGATCATGCTCAAGACCAAGACGGTCGGCGCCGAGGCGACCCAGGACGGCATCCTGGTGCGCTTCGAGGGCGAGGCGGCGCCCAAGGGGCCGCAGCTGTACGACATGGTGCTGCAGGCGGTGGGCCGCGTGCCCAACGGCAAGCGCATCGGCGCGGACAAGGCCGGCGTGGCGGTGGGAGAGCGCGGCTTCATCCCGGTCGACGTCCAGATGCGCACCAACGTGCCGCACATCTTCGCGATCGGCGACATCGTCGGGCAGCCGATGCTCGCGCACAAGGCGGTGCACGAGGCGCACGTGGCGGCCGAGGTGGCCGCGGGCCACAAGGCGGCGTTCGACGCCCGCGTGATCCCGAGCGTGGCCTACACCGACCCGGAGGTGGCGTGGGTCGGCGTGACCGAGGACGAAGCCAAGGCGCGCGGGCAGAAGGTGAAGAAGGGCCTCTTCCCGTGGACGGCCTCGGGCCGCGCCATCGCCAACGGCCGCGACGAAGGCTTCACCAAGCTGCTGTTCGACGAGGACTCGCACCGCATCGTCGGCGGCGGCATCGTCGGCACGCACGCCGGCGACATGATCGGCGAGCTGGCGCTGGCCATCGAGATGGGCGCGGACGCGGTGGACATCGGCCGCACGATCCATCCGCACCCGACGCTGGGCGAGAGCATCGGCATGGCCGCCGAAGTGTTCGAGGGCGTCTGCACCGACGTGGCGCCGGCGCGTCGATAGGCGGCGCGCGGCGGCGTCGTCGCCGAGCTCAGGGCTTGCGCGGCGCGACCGGCGCCACGCTGCCCGCGATCTCGCGGGCGCGTTCGTCGAGCACCGCACGATCGGTGCTGGTCACATCGATGGCGGTCACCGGGCAGCGTGCCGGTGCATCGCCGTCGGCAGACCAGCCGCTCGCATCCGGGGCCGCGGCATCGACCCGCGCGATGCCCAGCTGCGTGGTCAGGCGGCTCATCGCGGCATGGGCGCGCGCGTAGGCGATGCCCAGGTCGTATTCGGCATTGGCGTAGGCGCGCTTGGCGGTGTAGACCTCGTTCTCGGCGTTGAGCAGGTCCAGCAGGCTGCGCTGCCCGATGTCGAACTGCTGCCGGTAGGCGTCGCGCGCCTTCTCGATCGCAATGGTGTTGCGGTCGAGCAGTTCGAGCTGCTCGACCAGCTTGCGGGTGTCGTTGAACGCGACCGTGGCCTGCTGGCGCGTATCGCGGCAGGCCTTGTCGCGCAGGTCCTCGGCCTGGCCCACCAGGTTGACCTGCTGTCGGATGCGGGCCTGGTCGGCGCCGCCGTTGTAGAGGTTCCAGTTCAGCACGATCTCGGCGCTGCTGTCGCGCTTCTGGTCGCGGATGCCGTCGAAGTTCTTGCCGGATCCCGAGCGCAGCCTGGCCTCGACCCGCGGCTGGTAGGCCGCGCGGCGTTCATCGGCCAGCGAGCGCGCCGAGCGCAGCGCCTCGATGCTCGCGCTGACGGCCGCGTTCTGGCGGATCGCCGCCTCGGTGGTGTCCTCGGCCTTGGCGGGCAGCCCCTTGATCAACGGGATCTCGGCCGGCAACTTGGCAGGCGGAAGTTCGCCGACGACACGCTGGTAGCGCGCGGTCACGTCGTGCAGGTTGGCCACCTCGGTGCTCAGGTTCGATTCGGCCAGGGCCAGGCGCGCGTTGGCCTGCTCCAGGTCCACGCCGCGGCCGACGCCGGCCTTGAAACGCGACTGGATCTGCAGCGCCGCGTACTTGTGCTGCACGTAGTTGTCCTCGGCCAGCTGCACCAGGCGGCGATAGCGCAGGACGTCGTAGTAGGCGCGGGCGGCTTCGAGCGCGGTCTGCTCGGCGGTGTCGATGAACTCGAAATAGCGCGCCAGCCGCTCGTGGCTGGTGCGCCGGACCTCGTCGCGCGTGCCCAGGCCGTCCCACAGCAGCTGCGTGAGCGCGAGGCTCGCGCCGTTGCGGCTCATGGACTGCGCCTCGGGGCTGCGCGAAGTGATGCGGTCGCTGTCGTGGCCGACGCTGGCGCTGAGGTCCAGGCGGGGCCGATAGGCTGCGCGTGCCACGTCCACCGCATCGAGTGCGGCACGGTAGGCGTTGAAGCGCGACGAGACGTCGGGATTGCCGAGCACCGCCTTCTCGACCGCGGCCTTGAGGGGATCGGCCTGCTGCGCCGTGGCGGGCCATGCCGCGATCGCCAGCGCGATGGCGATCGCACTCGCGGTCGCGTTGAGGTGTGTCTTGAGTCGCATGAGTTCGCTGCGGTGCCGCCGGCCCTCCGCACCCTGGGTGCGCCCCGTCGACCGGTGGCCCGACCTTGTGTCGTTGTCGATTGACCGGCGCGAGTGTATGCGTGCTCACATGGCGCGTGCCCCCTCGAAGCGGTGGTGCGCGCGCCATATCCGCCGGGCGCGTGTGCCAGTTCACGGACTCGAATCAAACCCGCCGCGCCACCGGCGGCTCAAACGCATGGCGCGCGTGATGCAGGTCACACCCGCTGCGCCGCGAAAGCTGCTCAAGTTGCGGCCCGAGCCGACGACAACGAGACGAGACCCCGCATCACCGTGCCCGACGCCGCCCTGTCCATTGCCGCCTTGCCCCTGGCCGCCGAGCCCCGCCCGGCTGGCCGGCTCGCGTTCGCGCAGTGGCTCGCCGGCATGCAGCCCTGGTTGCAGCGCCTGCTGATGCTCGCGTTCATCGTCGTCGCCTTCCATCCGCGCGCCTGGGACGCCGAACGCATGCTGGCGGCGGCGCAGCGCCAGGGCCCGCGGGCCCTGGCCGGCGCGCGCGCGCTGCAGTCGGTGCTGCACGGCGCCGCCGACCTCGAGGACGACGGCAAGCTGCGCGCGCTCAACGAGTTCTTCAATCGCCGCGTGCAGTCGCGCGAGGACATCGACGTGTGGGGCCAGGTCGACTATTGGGCGAGCCCCATGGAGATGCTCGAGAAGGGCGCTGGCGACTGCGAGGACTTCGCGATCGCCAAGTACTTCAGCCTCGTCGCGCTGGGCGTGCCGGTGCCCAAGCTGCGCCTGGTCTACGTGCGTGCGCAACTCGGCGGCCCGGGCGGTCCCGTCCAGGCCCACATGGTGCTGGCCTACTATGCGGCCCCAGGCGCCGAACCGATGATCCTCGACAACCTCATCACCGACATCCTCCCCGCATCGCGGCGGACCGACCTCGCACCGGTGTTCAGCTTCAACAGCGAGGGCCTGTGGCAAGGCGTGGGCTCGCAAAGCGCGGGCGACCCGACGGCGCGGCTGTCGCGCTGGCGCGAGGCGCTGGCCAAGGCGCGGGCGGAGGGGTTCCAATGAGGAAGCCGCTGTCCTTGGCCGGTGGGGTGTGGTCATGATCCGCCAGATCTGGCTGCTGCTGATCGGCGCGTTGCTGCTGGCGTTCGTGGGCAGCGTGGGCGTGGTCATCGTGTCGGAGCGCGACACCTTGCAGACGCAGCTGCGGCTCAAGAACAGCGACAACGCCAGCGCGCTCGCGCTCACGCTGTCGCAGCAGAAGGGCGAGCCGCAGCTCATGGAGCTGCTGATGGCCGCGCAGTTCGACACCGGCTTCTATCGCCAGATCCGATTCACCACCACCGAGGGCAAGCTCGCGTTCGCGCGCGAGGCCGCGCTCGCGCCGGTGCACGCGCCGGCCTGGTTCGTCGCGCTGTTGCCGATCGAGTCGACGCCGGGCGTGGCGCAAGTGTCCGACGGCTGGCGCGCACTCGGCACCGTGCAGGTGGTGAGCCACACAGCGTTCGCGCACGACGACCTGTGGCAGGGCGGGCTGCGCGCCGTGTTCGCGCTGGCGGTGGTGGGCGCGCTGGCGGCGCTGATCGCCCGCGCGGTGGTCGACCGCATCCGCCGCCCGCTGGACCAGACGGTGCGGCAGGCGCAGTCGCTGGTCAACGGCGAGTTCGTGAGCGTCCCGGAGCCGAGCCTGCCCGAGCTGCAGCGCCTGACGCGCGCGATGAACACCATGGTGGCCCGTCTGAAGCTCATCTTCGAGACGCAGGCGGCGCAGGTCGAGAGCCTGCGGCGCGAGGCCTTGTCCGATCCGGTCACGGGCCTGGCCAACCGCAAGCACTTCATGGGGCAGCTGGCCGGCACGCTGCACGGCGAAGATGGCGCGGCCGAAGGCGGCCTGGTGCTGCTGCGGGTGATCGACCTGGCGGGCATCAACCGCCAGCTCGGGCACGCAGCGACTGACCACATGATCAATGCGGTGGCGCAGGCGCTGCAGACCTACACCCAGCGTGTGCCGGGCTGCCATCTCGGGCGGCTCAACGGCTCGGACTTCGCCTTGTGCCTGCCGGTGGGCGGCGTGGCGCTGGAAACGGCGCAGGCCGTGGCGCAGGCCCTCGGGGTGGTGCTGCCGGCCTTCGGCGGTGGCATCGCGGTGGCCGTGGGCGCCGTCGAGATGCGGCGCGACATGCCGCTCGCGCAGGTCATGGGCGCCGCCGACGCGGCGCTGGCGCGTGCGGAAAGCCGCGGCCCGTTCGCCGTCGACCTGGGCGACAGCGGCAGCGACGTCAAGTCCGACCCGACCGCCCTCGGTGAAGGCGCCTGGCGCAAGCGCATCAGTGACGCGCTGGCCAACGAGCGGGTGCGCCTGGTGCAGTTCCCGCTCATCGACGCGCAGGGCCAACCGATCCACCTGGAGTGCCCGCTTCGACTGCAACTCGATCCGCAGGGGCCCTTCGACACCGCCGCGCGCTGGCTGCCGCTGGCGCTGCGCGGGCGGCTCACGGCGCTGATCGACGAGCGCGCAGTGCGCCTGGCGCTGGCAGGCATCGAGCGCGACCAGCGCGCCCGCTGCATCAACCTGTCGAGCGCATCGTTGGCCGACAGTGCCTTCGCCGCGCGCCTGCGCACCTTGCTGACCGAGGCGCCGCGCGCCGCGCGGGATCTCTGGCTGGAGGTACCCGAGAGCGCAGCGGTCGACCAGTTCACGCAGGTGCAGGAACTGGCGCATCAGCTGCGCCCCGTCGGCGCACGGGTGGGCCTGGAGCACGCGGGCGAGCGCCTGGCGCGCATCGAGCGGCTGTTCGAGGCCGGCCTCGACTACGTCAAGCTCGACGCGGCCGTGGTGCGCGGCGTGGCCGCCGATCCGGGGCGCGCCGTCTTCCTCAAGAGCGCGATCGCCATGCTGCACGGCCTGTCGATGAAGGCCTTCGCCGAGGGCGTGGCCGACGAGGCCGACGCCGCGCTGCTGTGGCGGCTGGGCATCGACGGCATCACCGGCCCCTGGGCCAGCACCCAGCGCAGCGACCTCGTCGCTTGAGTGCCGTGTGAACCGGTAAGCGGTGTTTGCGACGCGCAAGCAACGCAACCTGCGGCCGCATCACGCGGCGTCGTCCGACAGGCGCAAGCGCCGTCGACCGAATGCATCCGGGTACCGGCGAGGCTAAGGTTCAGGCGTTTCGCAACCTGCCCGAGGAGTCGAGCCATGAACCAGTCCACCGTCACCACTTTCACCGCGGCCGGCGTGCTGTTGGCTTCGCTGGCGCTGGCCGGCTGCGGCAAGCGCGAGGACATGCAGGCCGCGCGCAACGGCGACAACACCGCGGTGGTGCAAGGCCAGCCGGCGGCTGCAGCCACCGACACCGCGACCAAGGACGCGCACGAGGCCAGTGAAGCCGCCCGCCAGGCGGCCAACGACATGAAGGACTCGGCCAAGAATGCCGCCGACCAGGCGAGCAACAAGGTGGCCGATGCCGTCATCACCACCTCGGTCAATGCCGAATTGTCGAAGGACCCCAAGCTGAGCGCGCTGCGCATCAACGTCGACACCGAAGGCGGCCGCGTGGCGCTCAAGGGGACGGCGCCCGACCAGGCCGCCAAGGAACGCGCGACGCAGCTTGCCAGCAACGTGAAGGGCGTCGTCAGCGTCGACAACCAGCTGACCGTCGAAAAGGGCTGATCGCCCGAAGCCGTCAACCAGCGTGACACGACGCCGCGGGCGTGCGCCGCCCGCGGCGTTGTCGTGTCGGCGAGCGGCCCATGCCGTCGCCGAAGAGACTGTGCGAGATCGTCGCCGCGCGCACCATGCGGGCTTCATTGAGCACAGGAGGACACGATGACGCCGTTCAGGGCATGGGCCGCGACGACGCCGGGCGGGGCGCTGCAGCGCTTCGAAGTCGACCCCGGCCCGCTGGGCGCCGAGGAGGTCGAGATCGCGGTCGAGCACTGCGGCATCTGCCACTCGGATCTCGCGCTGATCGACAGCGAGTGGGGCGCCAGCACCTATCCGCTGGTGCCGGGGCACGAGGTGGTCGGGCGCGTGGTCGCGCTCGGCCCGCAGGCCAAGGGGCTGGTCGCGGGCCAGCGGGTGGGCGTGGGCTGGCATGCCGCCAGCTGCATGCACTGCCGGCCCTGCATCGGCGGCGAGCAGCACCTGTGCGCGCAACGCCAACCGACCATCGTCGGGCGCCACGGCGGATTCGCCGACCGCGTGCGCGCGCATTGGGGCTGGGCCCTGCCCATCCCCGAGACGCTGGACCCGGCCACCGCCGGGCCGCTCATGTGCGGCGGCATCACCGTGTTCAGCCCGCTGCTGATCCACGGCGTGAAGCCGCTCGACCGCGTGGGCGTGGTCGGCATCGGCGGCCTGGGCCACCTCGCGCTCAAGTTCGCGCGCGCCTGGGGCTGCGAGGTCACCGCCTTCACCTCGACGCCGGCCAAGCGCGAGGAGGCGCTCGCGCTGGGCGCGCACCGTTGCGTCTCCAGCGTGGACCGCGCCGAGATGAAAGCCATCGCGGGCAGCCTCGACTTCGTGCTGGTCACCGTCGGCGCGGCGCTCGAGTGGGACGCGCTGATGGGCACGCTCGCGCCCAAGGGGCGCCTGCACCTGGTCGGTGTCGTCACCGAGGGGCTCAAGCTGCGCACCGGCTCCTTGATGAGCTGGCAGCGCAGCGTGTCGGCCTCGCCCACCGGCTCGCCCGCGGCGATCGCCGACATGCTCGGCTTCGCGGCGCGCCACCGCATCGGCGCGCAGGTCGAGCGCTTTCCGATGAGCCGCGTCAACGACGCCATCGCCCACCTGCGCTCGGGGCGCGCGCGCTACCGCGTCGTGCTCGACGCCGACGCCTGACGCGGCGCAGCCGCGCCAGCGAACCGGCGGCGCTTCGTTTAACCTTGCGCCCTCGCCGCGCGGCCACCGCTGCCGCGGCGCGGTGCGCGGGCATCTCCCGCGTGGCCGCACGTCACCACGGAGACCCCTCGTGTTCAGCGCGTTCGAAAAACTCGTGCATCCCTACCCGGATGCCGCGCCCAAGACGCCGCCGCGCGCCTTCTTCGCCTTCCTGTGGGCCTGCACCGAGGGCATGCGCGGCTACATCGGAGCGATGACGCTGTGCACCGCGCTGATCGGCGTGTTCGAGGCGATGCTGTTCGGCATGCTCGGGCACATCGTCGACTGGCTGGGCCGGGTGCAGCCCTCGCGCCTGTGGATCGACGAGCGCGACAGCTTCTCGCTGCTGGCCGGCGTGCTCGTCGCGAGCGTCGTGCTCGTGGCCCTGCAGTCCACGCTCAAGCAGCAGGCGCTGGCGGGCAACTTCCCGATGCGCCTGCGCTGGAACTTCCACCGCCTGCTGCTGGCGCAGAGCATGGGCTTCTACCAGGACGAGTTCGCGGGCCGCGTGGCCACCAAGGTGATGCAGACCGCGCTGGCCGTGCGCGACACCTGGATGATCGTGGCCGAGCTGCTCGTGTTCGTCATCATCTACTTCGTCACGCTGCTGGCGGTGCTGGGCCGCTTCGACGCCTCGATGCTGCTCCCGTTCCTGGGTTGGCTGCTGCTGTATGTGGGCGCGCTTTGGTACTTCGTGCCGCGCCTGGGCCGCGTCGCGCAGCAGCAGGCCGACGCGCGCTCGACGATGACCGGGCGGATCACCGACGCCTACACCAACATCGCCACGGTGAAGCTGTTCTCGCACGCCGGGCGCGAGGCGGGCTACGCGCGCAGCGCGATGCAGGAATTCCTCGGCACGGTGCACGCGCAGATGCGCATGGTGACCGGCTTCGAGATCGTCAACCACGTGCTGAGCATGGCGCTCATCATGTCGACCACCGCGCTGGCGCTGTGGCTGTGGACGCGCGGCATGGCCGGCGTCGGCGCCGTGGCGGCCGCGGCGGCGATGGCGCTGCGCCTGAACGGCATCTCGCACTGGGTGATGTGGGAGATGGCCTCGCTGTTCGAGCACATCGGCACCGTGCAGGACGGCATCAACACCCTGGCGCGCCAGCTGCAGGTCACCGACCGCCCCGATGCACGCGCGCTCGACGTGCAGCGCGGCGAGATCCGCTTCGAGCAGGTCGGCTTCTCCTATGGCGGCGACCGCAAGGTGATCGACGACCTCTCGCTGCTGATTCGCCCCGGCGAGAAGATCGGCCTGGTCGGGCCGTCGGGCGCGGGCAAGTCCACGCTGGTGAACCTGCTGCTGCGCTTCTACGACCTCGACAGCGGCCGCATCCTCATCGACGGGCAGGACATCGCCGCGGTGCGCCAGGACAGCCTGCGCGCGCAGATCGGCATGGTCACGCAGGACACCTCGCTGCTGCATCGCTCGGTGCGCGACAACATCCTCTACGGCCGTCCCGATGCCGGCGACGCGCAGATGATCGCCGCGGCGCGCCGCGCCGAGGCCCACGAGTTCATCCAGGGGCTGGCCGACGCCCACGGGCGCAAGGCCTACGACGCGCATGTCGGCGAGCGCGGCGTGAAGCTCTCGGGCGGGCAGCGCCAGCGCATCGCGATCGCGCGCGTGATGCTCAAGGACGCGCCCATCCTGCTGCTCGATGAGGCCACCAGCGCACTCGACTCGGAAGTCGAGGCGGCGATCCAGGCGAGCCTGTACCGGCTGATGGAAGGCAAGACGGTGGTGGCGATCGCGCACCGGCTGTCCACCATTGCCGCGATGGACCGCCTGATCGTGATGGACCAGGGCCGCATCGTGGAGCAGGGCGATCACCGCACCCTGCTGGCGCGCGGTGGCTTGTACGCTCGGCTGTGGGCGCATCAAAGCGGCGGCTTCCTCGGCGAAGGCGCGCAGGACGACACGGAAGCCGACGCCGCGCGCGGCGACCCGCTCGTCTTGCACTAGGGCCGGTCCTAAACTGGCCGGCATGTCCGGCCGCCTGCCTCCTGCCTGCGCGTGCGCGCCTGCGCCCGCCGTGCTGGTGTGGCGCGAAGCAGGCAGGGTGCGCTGGACGCTCAACGACGCGGCGCGCGAGTGGCCGCTCATGGTCCATTGGGACGACGCCGAATGGACCGCGCTCGCGCAGGCGGTGCAAGACGATGCCGAGCGCGGGCTCGCCGAAGGCGGCTGGCTGGCGCTGCGCCTGCGCTGGCGGATCGCGGCGGTCGAGGGCGGCTGGCTGGCCTGGCTGCTGGCGAGCGACACCGGCGCGGTCGACGGCCAGGCCGCATTGCGCGGCCAGGCGGTGAGCACCCAGCTCGGCCTGGCGGTGGGCCTGGTGGGGATTGCGCTGTGGCGTGTCGATCTGGCGTCCCAGCGCCTGCACCTCAACGAGCGCGGCTATGAACTGCTGGGCTACGACCCGCGT
The DNA here is from genome assembly GCA_035254085.1 of Piscinibacter sp. Lineage (GTDB taxonomy): Bacteria > Pseudomonadota > Gammaproteobacteria > Burkholderiales > Burkholderiaceae_C > Albitalea. The sequence goes on along the minus strand of DATFAY010000599.1, from coordinate 1,707 downwards.
CCCGAGGGGCTCACGATCGACGAGATGCGCATGTGCATCCATCCGGACGATGTGGCCGTGATCGAGCGCGCGATGCAGCAGGCGATGGCGGGGTCGGGCGTGATCGATGCCGAGGCGCGCTACCGCAGGCCCGGCGGTGGCTATTACACGCTGCTCACGCGCCGCATCGCCGAGCGAGACGACGCCGGCAAGGTGATCGCGCTGGTGGGCATCTCGCTGGACATCAGCGAGCAGGTGCAGGAGCGCGAGCGCGCGCGGCAGGCGGCGCAGAGCATCGAGCTCATTGCCGAGGCCACCGGGGTGGGCGTGTGGACGACCGACGTCGACACCCTGCAGTCGGTGTGGAACGGCCAGATGTGGACGATCTACGGCATCTCGCCGCAGGTGCGGCTGCCGCAAGCCATGCGGGTCGCGCTCGGCCTCACCGAGCCGGCCGACCGCGCGCGGCTGAAGGCCGCCTTCCGGCAACTCGCCTCGGGCCAGCTGGCCGCCGAGGAGCTCGAGTTCCGTATCCGCCGGCCCGACGGCGAGGTGCGGTGGGTGGTGGGACGCGGACGCTTCGCCCTGCACGGCGAGCGGCGGGTGATCTTCGGCGTCTTCATCGACGTGACGGAGCAGCGCGTGACGCAGGAGCGCCTGCGCCGCGCGGAGCAGCGCACCATGCTCGCGGCCAAGGCGGTGGGACTGGCGATCTGGGAGCGCGACCTGGTCGACGGCGAAACCTGGTGGGACGCCCAGATGTACCGCCTGCGCGGACTGTCGCCGGACGAGGCGCGCGGCCCGAACCAGCTGCGCCACAGCGCCATCCACCCGGACGACGTGGCCTACGTCGAGCAGCGCACCCAGGAGATCATCGACAGCGAGAACGACTACACCTTCGACTTCCGCGTCGTCTGGCCCGACGGCACCGTTCGCTGGCTGGCCACGCGCGGCTCGGTGGTACGCGACGAGGACGGCCGGGCGTTGCGCATCCTGGGCATCAACTGGGACATCACCGAGCACAAGCGGGGCGAGGACGCGCGCCGCGAGAAGGCGACGGCCGAGGAATCGAGCCGGGCCAAGAGCGAGTTCCTGTCGCGCATGAGCCATGAACTGCGCACGCCGCTGAACGCGGTGCTCGGCTTCTCGCAGCTGATGCTGTCCGACATGGTGAGCATGCTGCCGCCGGGTCAGCGCGAGCGCGCGGACCGCATCCGCAATGCCGGCGCGCATCTGCTCGCGCTGATCGACGACGTGCTCGACCTGACCAGCATGGAAGTCGGCGGCGTGCCGCTGTCGGCCTCGACGGTGGCGGTGGCACCGCTGGTGCAGGAGACGCTGCAATGGCTGGCGCCGGCCGCCGCGCAGGCCGAGGTGGCGCTGGTGGCGGGCCCGCTCGACGGTTCGGTGCTGGCAGATGCCAAGCGGCTGCGCCAGGTGGTGTCCAACCTGCTGTCCAACGCAGTCAAGTACAACCGGCGCGGCGGGCGCGTCGAGGTGGCCGTGGTCGATGCGGGCGACCCCGGCGCCTCGCCTGCGCGCCCGCTCGGGCTCGTCGTGCGCGACACGGGACGCGGCCTCACGCCCGCGCAGCTGCAGCGCCTGTTCGAACCCTTCAACCGGCTCGGCGTCGAGCGCGAAGGCATCGAGGGCACGGGCATCGGCCTCACCATCGTGCGGGCCCTGGTCGAACGCATGGGCGGGCGCATCGAGGTGCACAGCCGGGCG
>DATFAY010000598.1:0-11957 GCA_035254085.1 Piscinibacter sp. | reverse complement strand
ATGCGTTCGGCATCCTCGGGCGTCAGCACGCCACTGTCCATCAGGATCGCGCCGATGGTGCGATTGGCGCGAGGCGCGCCCGTCGCCATGGAGACGGTCATCTTCATCAACGCGCTCCCGGTGCAGGCAGCAGGGGACGGCTGGTCGGAAGCGCCGGCTTGCCTGACGTCAACCTGCGGAACACCGGCTTCTTGGAGTCCGTCGGCTGCAAGACGCCGATCACGGGAACTCCAGCCAGCGCGACCATATCGTCCGGATTGCGGATGCGGCGATCCATCATCTCGAGGCCGATCGCGGCCAACGCGCCCAGCAGCAGGCCCCCGAAAATCGATCCCAGGATGTTGAGCAGCGTCTTCGGCCGCGCCGGCAGGTAGGGTTCGATCGCTGGACTCAGCAGGCGCACGCTCGCTTGCGTGTTCTGCCCTTCGAGGCTGAGCGCGGTGCCGCGCTGGCTGACGCCTTCGTAGGCATGCTGCGCCGTCTCGACGTCGCGTTGCAGGACAGCCATCTGGTCACGCTGCGACCGCAACGACAGAACCTGCTTCTTCTGCAGGTCGACCAGCGCCTGCAATTCGCCGACCTTCTGCGCGCTGCCGCGGCTCAGCACCGAACTGCCCCCGGACACGCGCCGCACCTCGGCGGCGAGCTGCTGCTTGATCTCGCGGATCTGCGCCTCGAGCGACTGGCGCTGCGGATGGTTCGGACCCACCACGCTGCTGATCTCACTCAGCTTCGTCTCGGCCGCGGCAAGTTGCGCCTTGATGCCTTGAACAGACGGGCTGTTCAAGACGTCGGGCGACAGCTCGCTGCCACTGTTGCGCTGACGGGTGGAAGCCTCCACCTGCTCGGCCTGGGCAGTGGCCAACTGTTGCAGCAAGGAATTCAAGCGCGCGGTCTCCTGATCGATGCGCTCGTCGGTCACGATGATGCCCTTGTCCTGCTGGAACTTCGACAACTTCGCCTGCGCAGCTTCGAGATTGGCGCGCATCGCCTTGGCTTGCTCGTCCATCCACGCCGCCGACTGCCGCGCCGGTTCGACGCGCAGCTCGACCGAGACATCCATGTATGCCTGCGCAAAGGCGTTGGCTGCGGCGGCAGCAAATGCGGGGTCCGGATTCACGAAGGTGATGTTGATGACATTGCTGCCGCGCGACGGCTCGACGGACAGCCCCTTTTCGAGCAGTTCGGCGAAATAGCGGTCGAGCGGCACCTTCGCGTCCGTCGAGTCCCGCCATTGCTGTACAGCGGCCGGGGATCTCTCCACACCGAGCATCTTCACGACGCGCCCGGCCACGCGGTCGCTTCTGAGTATCTCGACTTGCGTGGCGAGGTACGCAGGAGACGCCATGCCCGGCGCGAGCGCGCCCATGACGGGGTCCGCACGCACCTCGGCAACGAGCGATGCTTCGGCGGCGTATTGCTTTGGCAGCACGAAGAGGGTGAGCACCGTGCCGACCGTCGTGGTGACCAGGAGCAGCGTCAGCACGAGCCATTTTCGAGCCCAGATGATGCGAAGGTACTGTGCGATGGACATGCGCAATCCTCAGAACACCGACTCGCGCACGTAGATGACGTCGTCGCGCTCGACGTGGTCGTTCATGCCGGGCTGAATGACCTTGACGGCGCCGTTCGCCTCGCGACGATGGATGCGCAGGCCGCGCTCCGTGCCTCTTTGGGTGAGGCCGCCGCTTTGAGCCAGTGCCTGCATCACGGTCATGCCGCGCTCCAGGCGCGAGGTGCCGGGATGCTGCACTTCACCATACACGTAGAACACGGGAGCGCGGTCGACATACAGGATGTCGCCGTTGGCGACCACCGCGTCGAGCTCGAACTTGCCGGACTGCAGGATCGCCGGCAGGTCGATGTCGAGCTTCACCGGGCGGCCGTTGCGCTGGCCGACGAGGGTGACGATGTCGGAGGCACCGGGCACCACGCCGCCGGCCGCGGCGATCATCTCGGAGACCTTGCTGTTGACCTGCTCGATCGGATAGCGGCCGGGCTTGCCGACCTGCCCGAGGATCGAGATCTGCGCGCTGCGGATCTGCATCAGCATCACGTTGACCTGCGGGTTGAGCACGAACTTCCCGTCGCGCAGCGCCTTGGCGATGCGCTGCTCCGCGCCGGCCGGCGTCGTGCCGGCGACGGTCACCGCGCCGACCAGCGGAAACGAGATCTGCCCTTGCTCCGAGATCCGCGCATCCATGCTGAGATCGGGGTTCTGGAAGACGTTGACGTGGATCACGTCGCCAGGACCGAGCAAGTGTTCGGGCTTGGCCTGGTTCTGGGCAAACGCGGTGGAGCCCATCGCGAAGCACAGCATCAGCCAGCACTTCAGCAGAAAACGCATCGCGGTGTTCGTCATCTCAAACGCCTCCTTTGGGTGGACACCTCGGTGATGCTTATGCGCATCTGCCGCGCGGCGTCCGGGTTACTTCAATCCCTTGAGCCCCTTGTCGAGCGCATTGCCGGACGGCGCCGACGCGGGCTTGATCGGCAGCAGCGGCTGCGGATCCGACGCCGGCGTACCGATCAGCGGCGAGACCTTCGGCGCCGGCGCGGCCACGATGGGCTCGGCGCTCGCACCCGACGCGGCGGTCAGGGCCGACACCGTGGGCTTGACCTCGAGGGCAGCCTTGTCGGCGGCGGCCTTCTCTTCGGCTGACTTCACGTAGTCGCCGACGTACTCGATCTTGGCCGCGGCACGCAGCGCCTTGAAGTCGTCCTGCACCACCTTGCGCTTGCGCTCGTTGAGCAGGAACTGCTCGATCGCCGGGCGCGCGCGCTCCTCGTCGACCGGCTGGCTGCGCGAGGCGGCCAGCACGATGACCTGCGCGCCGTGCGGCGTCTTGTTGAACAGCGTCTGCCCGTCCTTCATCTTCGCGAAGGTCGGCAAGGCGGCCAAGGGCAACTGCTCGGCGGGACGGACCACCTGGTTGCCGGCGAAGCGGATGTTGTTCGCCTTCATGTAGTCGACGAACTCGTTCACGTCCTTGGCGGACTGCAGCTTGCCGTGCAGCTGCTCGACCTGCTCGGGCGTCGCTTCGATGTTGAGTTCCTGCAGCGTGTAGATGCGGCGGTCCTTGAACAGCGCCGGGTTGCTGTCGTAGTAGGCCTTGACCTCTTCGGCCGTCGGCTTCGGCGCGCCGGCGCCGATCTTGTCGACATAGGCGCGCGCGATGATCTCGCGCCGGGCCGCCTCGATCTGCTGCGTGACGCGCGGATCGCGGTCGAGCTTCTGCTCGGACGCCTTCTGCAGCGCGAGCTCCTGGTCGATCAGGCGCTCGAGCACCTGCTTGCCCGCCGAGGCCGCCTGCTCGGGCGGCACGCCGCGCTGCTGCGACAGCACGTAGTTGATCTGGTGGACGGTGATCTCTTCCTTGTTGACGCGCGCGGCGGTCTGCGTGGCGGCCTTGTCCTTCTTCTTGTCGCCGCAACCGCTGAGGACGACAGTGAGCGCGACCACGGCGATCGCGGCGGCGCGGCCGGCCGAAGGCAGGCGGCTCGGCAAGGAAACGTGCATTGGGATCATGGGACGAAAGTCTCCGGGCTTTCTTTGGGCGGCTGAGAACGGCATCGTCAACGGCGCCCGCACGGGCCGCAGGGCCGGCGGGCGGCAAATCCTGGCGAGTGTACCGGTGAAGCGCAGCAGCAATGCAACCCCTCGTTCGCGCTGCGGCGCGGGCCCGTTGGAACGTGACCGAGTCGGCGAGTTCGGTGCTCTCGACCCCGCGATCCGGGGGGTACGGCGGGCACGCCGTTCGCCCGTTCAGCTCAGCATTTGATGCCCACGTGCAACGCCACGACGCCGGCATTCAGGTTGTGCACGTCGACGTGCCCGAAGCCGGCCGCCTTCATCATCGCCTTCAGTTCGGCCTGCGCGGGATGCATGCGGATCGACTCGGCGAGGTAGCGGTAGCTGTCGGGGTCGCCCGCGACCCATTGGCCCAGGCGCGGCAGCACCTTGAACGAGTACCAGTCGTAGGCTTTCTCCAGAGGCGCGGCCACCTTGGAGAACTCCAGCACCAGCAGGCGACCGCCCGCGCGCAGCACGCGATTCATCTCGGCCAGCGCGCGTTCCTTGTGGGTCATGTTGCGCAGCCCGAAGGCGACGCTCACGAGGTCGAAGCTGCCGCTCGGAAACGGCAGTTGCTCGGCGTCGCACAAGGCGGTCGGCAATACCAGGCCCTCGTCGAGCAGCCGGTCGCGCCCCTGGCGCAGCATGGCCTCGTTGATGTCGGTGTGCACCACCATGCCCGTCGGCCCGGCTTTCTTGCCGAAGGCGCGCGCCAGGTCGCCGGTGCCGCCGGCGATGTCGAGGACGCGATCGCCTTCTCGCACGTTCGCGACGGCCACCGCGTAGGCCTTCCAGGCGCGGTGCAGGCCCATCGACATCAGGTCGTTCATCAGGTCGTACTTGGACGCGACCGAGTCGAACACGCCGCGCACGCGTTGCGCCTTTTGCGTCTCGTCAACCTTTTGAAAACCGAAATGGGTTTCGCTCATGACCGATGGGTTCTCAGTGGTGGCCGCAGGAGGATCCGGCCGCGGCCGGCATGACCGCGTCGCGTTCGACCCCCGCGTCCCTCAGGCGCGCCTCGTACTTGCGCCAGAGTTCGTCCTGCTCGGCGCCGAGGTAGTAGAGGTAATCCCAGGAAAAGATGCCCGAATCGTGGCCGTCGGAGAAGGTCGGCTGCACGGCGTAGTTGCCCACGGGTTCGAGGCCTGTGATCTCGACCTCGCGCTTGCCCGTCTGCAGCACCTCCTGGCCCGGCCCGTGCCCCTGCACCTCGGCCGACGGCGAATACACGCGCATCAGCTCGAACGGAATGCGGAACTGGCGGCCGTCGGAGAAGCCGATTTCGAGCACGCGCGACTGCTGGTGCACCGTGATCGCGGTGGGTTGCGGGGATTGCGAAGTCAGGCCGGCCATGGGTGCGCAGGAGGGGGAAGGCCGATGCAGTGTAGCCAAGCGCAGATGACGCTCGTCACAGTGCGGGGATGCGGGATACGGCCTCGGCGGCGGCCCGGACCGCTTCGTCCAGCACCGGCAGCGGTACGCGCAGGCGGTCGGCCGGGGGCGGCTCAACGGCGCGCTGCGCGGCAGCCCAGATCGGCTGCGGGAAGTGGCTGTCCCAGTCGAAGCGCGCGACGACATGCCAATGCAGGTGCGCAACGACGTTGCCGAGCGCAGCCAAATTGACCTTCGTGGGGCGCAGGTGCTCGATCAGCACTCGTTCCACGGCACACACCAGGTCCATGCAGCGCCGCCGCTGCGTCGCCGACAGGTCCGAGAACTCGGCCACGTGGTCGTTGCACACGACCCGATAGAAGGCCGGGAAGGCCGCATCGATCACCCGCACGACGCGCCACGGCCCCTCGCTGCACAGCAGCAAGCCGCCCGCCGCGGCGCACAGCTCGCAGCCGGCGACGCCGTGCGGGTTCGGATGGAAGGCGAGCGGCTGGGCCATCGGGCGATTATCGCGTTCCACCGGCAGGCCAGGCTGCGCGCTGCGCGAGCACCGCCGAGCAACTGCAGCGGCGGCTCACTAAGATGGCGCCTTCCCACCAGCCCAAGGCCTTCCACACCATGACCGAGTCCGTTCTCCGTCGGCGCGCGCTGATCCTGTCCGCTGCGGCCGCCCTGGCCGTGCCCGCTGCCTCCTTCGCCGACGGCTGGCCCAGCAAGCCGATCCGCTGGGTGGTCGCCTATCCGGCCGGCGGCGGCTCGGACTTCCTGGCGCGCCAGCTCGCGCCGCAACTCGGCAAGCAGCTCGGCCAGACGCTCGTGATCGACAACCGCCCCGGCGCGGCGGGCATCGTGGGCACGGACAACGCCGCCAAGTCGCCGCCCGACGGCTACACCATCGTGACCGGCGACAACGGTGCGATGGTGTTCAACAGCGCGATGTACAAGAAGCTGCCCTACGACCCGAAGGACCTCGCGCCGGTGGGCTTCATGGCGCGCTTTCCGCTCATCCTGGCGGTGTACCCCGGATCGGGCTTCAGCAGCGCGCGCCAGCTGCTCGACGAGGTGCACCGGAACCCCGGCAAGTACAGCTATGCCTCGCCCGGCATTGGCAGCCCGCACCACCTGGCGATGGAACTGCTCAAGCAGCGCACCCAAAGCTTCATCCTGCACGTGCCCTACCGCGGCACCGCTTTCGCCGTGCAGGACGTGATCTCAGGCCAGGTGCCGATGATGGTGCTCGACACCGCCGCAGGGCTGCCGCAGATCCGTGCCGGCAAGGTCCGGGCGCTGGCGGTCATGTCGAAGAAGCGCATCCCCTCGCTGCCCGATGTGCCCACGCTGGACGAGATCGGCGTCAAGGACTTCGAGGTGACCGCCTGGCAAGGCCTGTTCGTGCCCAAGGGCACGCCGCACGACATCGTGGCGCGGCTCACCGTAGAGATGAACAAGGCCATCACGACGCCCGAGGTGAAGGCGCGGCTGGAAGACTTCGGTCTGGAAGTGACCCCGTCCGACGGACCGGCGCTCGCCGCGTTCCTGGAGAAGGAAAATGCCTTCTGGCACGCGTTGATCAAGGAGCGACAAATCTCGGCCGAATGAGTCGCCTTCGAAGAAGCTGCCGCCTATCGCCCGCTGGAGGAGGCGCTTGCCGGCAGCTTCTATGCGGCGACCACCTCGGGCGCCGCCGGCTGAGCCAGCCGCTTCAGGTCTGACAGGCGCTGCTGCAGCGCGTTGGGCCGGGCCAGATTCAAGATGTCGATCATGGCAGCGACCCGGTGGCTCCAGTCGTGGGCCGCGGCCATGTTGCGGTAGTTCGAAACCCTGGCCGCATCGAGACGCGCTTGATCGCAGAGCAGATCGTCGATCAGCGCCATGAATTGCTCCGTGTCTTCCGGACAATCGATGGTCGCGTCCTGCCAATTCAAGAGCTCGTCGGCCTCGACACAGTCCGGGCGATAGCCGACCACAACGCACCCCGCTGCCAGACTTTCGAACCAGCGTTGACCTACGAACGAGAAGGGCATATCGCGACCGCCCTTGACGCGCATGATGTCGTACGCCAGCGCGATGCAACTCATGGACAGCATCTTCCAGAACAACGCGCGATGGCCCACCATGTCGTGCACGGTGATCTCGGACAGGTGACTCGTATAGTAAAGGCAGCGGTTCGACCCATTATGGTTGTAGGTGTTCGCGAGCCGTGCCAGATGGTCAGGGTGCTGGCGACCGTACGCGTTGACCGTGATCGCCCGCAGCGGCTGCATCGAGCCGAATCGTTTCACATCGGCCGCCAATGGGACGTAGCTCACTGGAATCGGGTAGCAGTCCGCCGCCATGCCCACCGCCGGCCGGCAAGACAGGAACAGGTGATCGAGAGAGGCCACCGTGCGACTGAAGCCGGAAACTCGGCGACGCAGTGCTGACCGATGCAGCTCGGCCGCCGGCAGTGCCGAGTCGAAAACGTAGCCCCACACGCGATTGAATCGCGTACGCCATCCGCGTGCCCGCCTCAGGGTCTCGACAAGGTGGCTCATCGTGAGCGCCACAACGAACAGATCAGCCGATGCGCCGGCACGCCGAACGAATTCCGCATCGTCCGAGGGCCCCATCGGCGACACGATCCGCGCGTTCAACGTCTCCGCTAGCACATCCTCGAACTCGTTGACGCATCCCTGAGCGGGGTGCAGATGACGTGATCGAGCGCTAAGTATGTAGATAGGATTGCTCTGCGACACGCGATCTCCTCTTCCCTCGAGCTTGTCGCCAAACGGTCGCGATGCGGGTTACAAAACGAACTCACCGCATCAAACAAGCACCCGCTCGATCCCCCCGTCGTTGGCGCGTTCCACGTACTCGGGCATCCAGTCGGCGCCCAGGATCTGCTGGGCCATCTCGATGACGATGTAGTCGGCTTCGAGCAGCCCGTTGTCCAGGTCTCCCGTGTAGCGATGCAGGCCCTGCAGGCAGCTCGGGCAGGAAGTGAGGATCTTCACCGGGCCCTTCTGCGGCACGGCTCCCGAAGCGCGCAGTGCGGCTTCATCCTTGCGCAGTTCTTCTTCCTTGCGAAAGCGCACCTGCGTCGCGATGTCGGGCCGCGTGACGCCCAAGGTGCCGCTCTCGCCGCAGCAGCGCTCGCTCTTGCGCACGTTGTCGCCGACCAGCGCCTTCACGGTCTTCATCGAGTCGCCCAGCTTCATCGGGTTGTGGCAAGGCTCGTGGTACAGGTAGCCGCCCTTGACCGGCAGCGTGATGCCTTTTTCCAGCAGGAACTCGTGGATGTCGATGATGCGGCAGCCGGGGAAGATCTTGTCGAACTGGTAGCCCTGCAACTGGTCGTAGCAGGTGCCGCAGCTCACCACCACCGTCTTGATGTCGAGGTAGTTGAGCGTGTTGGCCACGCGGTGGAACAGCACCCGGTTGTCGGTGATGATCTTCTCGGCCTTGTCGTACTGGCCCGAGCCGCGCTGCGGGTAGCCGCAGCACAGGTACCCGGGCGGCAGCACCGTCTGCACGCCGGCGTGCCACAGCATGGCCTGGGTCGCCAGGCCCACCTGGCTGAACAGGCGCTCCGAGCCGCAGCCGGGGAAGTAGAAGACCGCCTCGGTGTCGCTGCTGGTCGCGGCCGGGTTGCGGATGATCGGGACGTAGTGCTTGTCCTCGATGTCCAGCAGCGCCCGTGCCGTCTTCTTCGGCAGGCCACCCGGCATCTTTTTGTTGATGAAGTGGATCACCTGCTCCTTGATCGGGGCGGGGCCCACCGTGGCCGGCGGCGCGCTGGTCTGCTTGCGGGCGGCGAGCTTCAGCACGTCGTTCGCGATGCGCTGGGCCCGCATGGCCACGCCGACCATCGCCGTGCGGGCCAGCTTGATCGTCTGCGGGTTGGTCGCGTTGAGCATGAACATCGCCGCGGCGTTGCCGGGACGCCAGCTCTTCTGGCCCATCTTGCGCAGCAGGTTGCGCATGTTCATCGACACGTCGCCGAAATCGATCTTCACCGGGCAGGGCGACAGGCACTTGTGGCAGACGGTGCAATGGTCGGCCACGTCCTCGAACTCTTCCCAGTGCTTGATCGACACGCCGCGGCGCGTCTGCTCTTCGTAGAGAAAAGCCTCGACCAGCAGCGAGGTCGCGAGGATCTTGTTGCGCGGGCTGTACAGCAGGTTGGCGCGCGGCACGTGCGTGGCGCACACCGGCTTGCACTTGCCGCAGCGCAGGCAATCCTTGACCGAGTTCGCGATATCGCCGATGTCGCTCTGCTGCATGATCAGCGACTCGTGCCCCATCAGGCCGAAGCTGGGCGTGTAGGCGCGTGACAGGTCCGCGGCATGCACCGCATCGTCGCGCAGCGCGGCCAGTGCGCTGCCGCGCAGCAGCTTGCCCTTGTTGAAGCGGCCCTCGGGGTCCACGCGCTGCTTGTAGGCCGAGAAGTTGGCCAACTCATCGTCGGTCAGGAACTCGAGCTTGGTGATGCCGATGCCGTGCTCGCCCGAGATCACGCCATCGAGCGAGCGGGCCAGCACCATGATGCGGGCAACGGCCTCGTGCGCCGTCTGCAGCATCTCGTAGTTGTCGGAGTTGACAGGGATGTTGGTGTGCACGTTGCCGTCGCCGGCGTGCATGTGCAGCGCCACCCACACGCGGCCGCGCAGCACCTCCTTGTGGATGCGCTTGCACTCCTCGACGATGGGCGTGAAGGCAGCGCCGGCGAACAGCCCTTGCAGCGGCTTGAGGATCTGGCGCTTCCACGAGGCGCGCAGCGAGCCGTCCTGAAGCTGGTCGAAGTAGCTGCGCTGCACGTCCGGCTGCACGATGTCCAGCCCGGCCAGCCAGCCCTGCCACAGCGCCCTGACCTCGCGCAGCAGCGCCAGCGCCTGCTGCACGCGGTCTTCGAGCAGCTCCGCGCTCGGGATCTCGCCGGCGTCGTCGGTCTTGCCCAGCGGCAGGTTGCCCCGGGCGAAGAAGGCCTCGAGCTGCTCGAGCAGCGCCAGCTTGTTGCGCAGGCTGAGCTCGATGTTGATGCGCTCGATGCCCAGCGTGTACTCGCCCATGCGCTCGAGCGGGATCACCACGTCTTCGTTGACCTTGAAGGCGTTGGTGTGCCGGCTGATCGCCGCGGTGCGCTTGCGGTCGAGCCAGAACTTCTTGCGCGCATCGGCCGAGACGGCCACGAAACCTTCGCCCGAGCGGCCATTCGCCAGGCGGATCACCTCGCTGGTCGCGCGGGCCACTTCGTCGGCATCGTCGCCGACGATGTCGCCGACCAGCACCATCTTCGGCAAGGTGCCGCGCTTGCTCTTGGTCGCGTAGCCCACCGCTTTCAGGTAGCGGTCATCGAGGTGCTCCAGGCCCGCCAGGATCGCGCCGCCGGGCCGCTTGGCCTCGGTGAACATGAAGTCCTTGATGTCGACGATCGACGGCACGCACTCCTTCGGGTTGCCGAAGAACTCCAGGCACACGGTGCGGATGTGCGCCGGCATGCGGTGCACGACCCAGCGCGCCGAGGTGATCAGGCCGTCGCAGCCTTCTTTCTGGATACCGGGCAGGCCGGCGAGGAACTTGTCGGTGACATCCTTGCCCAGCCCCTCCTTGCGGAAGACGCGGCCCGGGATGTCCAGCCGCTCGGTGCGCTCGAGCTTCTTGCCGCTGGCGTCGTAGTGGCGCAGCTCGAAGCTCGCCATCTCCACGTCGTGGATCTTGCCGCGGTTGTGGTTCAGTCGGACGACCTCGAGCCAGGTCGCCTGCGGCGTCACCATGCGCCAGCTCGCGAGGTTGTCGAGCGCGGTGCCCCACAGCACGGCCTTCTTGCCGCCGGCGTTCATCGCGATGTTGCCGCCGATGCAGCTCGCTTCGGCCGAGGTCGGGTCGACCGCGAACACGTGTCCGCCGCGCTCGGCCGCATCGGCCACGCGCTGGGTCACGACGCCGGCTTCGGTCCAGATCGTCGGCACCGGCTGGTCCAGGCCCGGCAGCGTGACCATCTCGACCTCGGTCATCGCCTCGAGCTTCTCGGTGTTGATGACCGCGCTCTTCCAGGTCAGCGGCACCGCGCCGCCGGTGTAGCCGGTGCCGCCGCCGCGCGGAATGATCGTCAGCCCGAGCTCGATGCAACCCTTGACCAGGCCAGCCATCTCGGCCTCGGTGTCGGGCGTCAGCACGACGAAGGGGTACTCGACGCGCCAGTCGGTCGCATCGGTCACGTGCGAGACGCGCGACAGGCCGTCGAACTTGATGTTGTCCTTCGCCGTGTGCCGGCCCAGCGCCTTGCGGGTGCGCTGGCGCAGCGCGGCGACCTCGTCGAAGCGGTTCGCAAAGCGCTCGACGGCACTGCGCGCGGCCGTGAGCAGCTCGCCCACATGGGCATCGCGCTCGGCGTCGTCGGCCGGGGTGCGGCGCTTCTCGACCTCAGTCAGCCGGTGGTGCAGCGCATCGATCAGCAGGCCGCGCCGCTTTGGGTTGTCCAGCAGGTCGTCTTCGAGATACGGGTTGCGCTGCACGACCCAGATGTCGCCCAGCACCTCGTAGAGCATGCGGGCCGAGCGTCCGGTGCGGCGCTCCTCGCGCAGGCGATCGAGCACCGCCCAGGCACGCTCGCCGAGCAGGCGCAGCACGATCTCGCGGTCGGACAGCGAGGTGTAGTTGTACGGAATCTCGCGCAGCCGGGGCGCTGCTGTGTCGGCGCCGTCGCGGTGGCTCGGCTGGAAGGTGGCGGCGGGCAGCGGTGCGTTCATGGGCGGGCAGTCGCGGCGCGCGCAGCCCGCTCGCGCAGGCCACACGGTCGCCTGTCAGAGGGGGCACGTGAGGGCGAATCGTACCGCAGCGCAGCATTTCCTCGCCCCGGCAGGGCTGTGTCGCCGCGGTGCGGCGCCAGGTGCCCGCCGGGGTAATCCCCCATGTCGGCCGGGCCGCGGCCATGCCACAAAACGCAATTGTCACAATGCAATGAAACACTTGCGCGTTTCACTGCAGTTTGATTGCGTTTGGGCGCGTT
>DATFAY010000597.1:0-3782 GCA_035254085.1 Piscinibacter sp. | reverse complement strand
GCGCGGTCGGTGCCCGGATTGACGCGCCGCGTCTCGTCGAAGCGCTCGCCGCCGCAGTCGCCGTAGACGCCCGTCGTGCTCGCATAGACGATGCGCTGCACGGTGCCCCCGCGCGCGATGGCTCGCAGCAAGCTCGCCGTGCGCGGATCGCCCTGGCCCTGCGATGGCGGCGGCGCGAGGTGCAGCACCGCGTCGGCCAGGCCTGCCAATCGCCCCAGCGTGGCGGGTCGGTCCAGGTCGCCCAGCAAAGGCACGGCGCCGGCCGCGCGCAGCAGCGGCGCGCGCTCCATGCTCGTGGTCAGCGCGAACAAGCGCCACCGCCCGCGCAGCAGCTTCACCACCCGCAGGCCCACGTCGCCGCAGCCCACGATGAGCAGGCGCGGGCGCTTGAAGCGGCTGGAAAGGAAGGGCATCGGAAAGCAGGGGCAAAATCGCGGCTCAGTTTACGAGAGCCTCCCGCCATGACCTTCACCGTGACCGTCCAGCCCAGCGGACGCACCTTCACCGTCGAGCGCGACGAGCCGATCCTGCAGGCGGCCATTCGCCAGGGCGTGGGCCTGCCCTATGGCTGCAAGGACGGCGCCTGCGGCACGTGCAAGAGCCGCCTGCTCGAAGGCCGCGTGATCCACGGCGCGCACCAGCACAAGGCACTGAGCGTCGAGGAAGAGGAGGCGGGCTTCACCCTCACCTGCTGCGCCGCCGCGCAGACCGACGTGGTGATCGAGGCGCGCACGGTGGCCGGCGCGGGCGAGTTCCCGGTGCGCAAGATGCCCAGCCGCGTCATGAGCATCAACCGCGCCGCACCCGACGTGGCGATCGTCAAGATGCAGCTGCCGGCCAACGACCCGCTGCGCTACCACGCGGGCCAGTACGTCGAGTTCATCCTGCGCGACGGCTCGCGCCGCAGCTACTCGATGGCCAATGCGCCGCACACCCAGGGGGACAAGCCCTGGGTCGAACTGCACATCCGCCACATGCCGGGCGGCAAGTTCACCGACCAGGTGTTCACGACCCTGAAGGAGCGCGACATCCTGCGCATGGAAGGCCCCTTCGGCAGCTTCTTCCTGCGCGAGGACTCGGACAAGCCCATGGTGCTGCTCGCGTCGGGCACCGGCTTCGCGCCCATCAAGGCGATCGTCGAGGAGCTGCAGTTCAAGGGCGTGAGCCGCCCGGCGGTTCTCTACTGGGGATGCCGCTGCAAGGCCGATCTCTACCTGAACGACTGGGCCGAGCAGATGGCCCGCGAGATGCCCGGCCTGCGCTACGTGCCGGTGCTGTCCGAGCCGAAGCCGGAAGACGCCTGGACCGGCCGCACCGGCTTCGTCCACCAGGCGGTGATGGCCGATCTGCCCGACCTGTCGGAGTACCAGGTCTATGCCTGCGGCGCACCGATCATGGTCGAGTCGGCCAAGCGCGACTTCGTGGGCAAGTGCGGGCTGCCGGTGGAAGAGTTCCTCGCCGACTCGTTCACCTCCGAAGCCGACAAGCACGGGCCTTAGCCCGCACCGGCCTCGCGCCCCTGCGCCCGGCGGTGAGCGCCGCTCTCAGTGGCGCAGCTGCCCGAGCGCCGTCGCAGCCGAGCCGTAGCCCACCTGCCGGCTGGCCGCCCAGCCGAGCATCATCGCCTCGACCCGCGACGCGCTCAGCGAAGGCGCCATGTGATGGCCCTGCCCCGCCTCGCAGCCGATCGCGCAAAGCTGCTCGAACTGGCCGCAGTCCTCGATGCCCTCGGCGATCACGGTCTTGCCCAGCGCATGCGCGAGGAAGACGATCGCGCGCACGATCGCGCCGTTGGAGCCGTGGCCCAGGTCCCGCACGAAGGACCGGTCGATCTTGAGGCTGTCGAAGGGCAGGCTCGAGAGATGGCCGAGCGAGGAGTGTCCGGTGCCGAAGTCGTCCACGCTCAGGCGCACGCCCAGCGCGTGCAGCTCGGCCAGCATCGGCAACGCATCCTCCAGCCGCTCCATCAGGATGTTCTCGGTCAGCTCCAGCGTCAGGTCCTGCGGCCGCAGTTGCGCCGCCGCCAGCGCGCGCGTGACCCGCGACACGAAGGCCGGGTGCGCGATGTCGTTGCCCGAGATGTTGATGTGCATGGTCAGGCCCGCGCCGGCCTCGCCCATCTCCTGACAGCGCTTGATCTGCCGGCACGCGCGCTCCAGCACGAAATCGGTGAGCGCCGTGATGAGGCCCGACTCCTCGGCGATCGGAATGAAGGTGGCGGGGCTGATGTTGCCCAGTTGTGGGTGGGTCCAGCGCGCCAGCGCCTCGAAGCCGGTGAGTTCGCCGCTGGAGAGCTTGAACAGCGGCTGGTATTCGACGCTCAGCTGGCCCTGGGCGAGCGCGCCGCGCAGCTCGCCTTCGAGCAGCAGACGCTGCGAGGCCTCGGCGCGAAGGCCGACGTCGAACATGGCATGGCGCGCCTTGCCGGCGGCCTTGGCGCGGTACATCGCGATGTCGGCATCGCGCAGCACCTCGCCCGGCTCCGCATAGCCGATCGCGCTCGAGGTGATGCCGATGCTCGCAGTGGCGTTGATCAGGGTGCCCTGCACGGGCACCGGCTGGCGCAGCATGTCGAGAAGCCGCTGCGCCAGGCCCACCGCGTCGTCGACACAGCCGCCGCCCTCGACCAGCACGGCGAACTCGTCGCCGCCCAGGCGCGCGACCACGTCACCCGGGCGCACGTGCTGCTGGATGCGGCGCGAGACCTCGATCAGGAACTCGTCGCCGACGCTGTGCCCCAGGCTGTCGTTGATCAGCTTGAAACGATCGAAGTCGAGGAACAGCACCCCGAACTGCCGCTCGGGATCGTCCTTCACGCGCTGCAGCGCGTCGGCCAGCAGGGCGTGGAACTGGCGCCGGTTCGGCAGGCCGGTGAGGCTGTCGTGGAAGGCGATGCGCTGCAGTTCCTCCATGTGGCGCTGTGCCTGCTCCTGCTCGCGCTCGATGGCGTCGAGTCGGCTCTTGCGGATCGCCTCGTCGGCCTCCTGCTGGCGAAAGAACAGGTGCATGGTCGACAGCAGCAGAGCGATGATCGGCACGGCCGCGATCAGCACGCCAATGCCCGAGTGCTGGAAGGTCAGGTACAGCAGCGACGCCACCGAGGCGCTGCCGCTGTAGGCGATGCCCACCCATCCGAAGTTGCCGAACAGCTCGGCCAGCGTCAGGCGTTCGTTGCGCTTGAGCTTGGGCACCAGCGTCACGAGCAGGGTGTTGATGACGAAATAGGCCAGCGCAAAAAGCGTGGTCGCCGCGACCAGCGCCGCCGCCCCGCCGCGCTCGGGCACGCGCAGGGCGTGCAGCGACACGTCGAGCAGCGAGCCGGCGCAGAACATCGAGACGGCCGCCATGGCCGGGCTCGCGATGCGGCTGGTCCAGCGCTTGGAGGTGCGCCACGAGCCGACCAGCGCCTCGCCGGCGGACGCCAGCGTCGCGGCGGCCGGTCCATGCAGCAGCAGCAGGCTGAAGATGAAGATCTCGCCGGCGGCGAACGAGTTCTTCGAGCGCGGGATGCGCACCGGGAACACGCCGGCCAGCATGGCGACCAGCACGCCCACCAGCACCTGCAGCCCTTGCGCGGGCGCGAGGTGCAGCACCACCCATCGAAGGGCGAGCGCGATGAGCGCGGCGCCCACCGCGACCACGCTCCACCAGTAGAGGGCGGCCTGACGGTTGTAGTCGGGCATCAATGCCGCGTGCAGGCGCCGCCATGGGGAGACGGCGGCATCCAGGGACGGTGCGGAAGGCGATGTGCTCATGGCGGCATCCTGTGGTCGGCGATGAAG
>DATFAY010000596.1:0-14488 GCA_035254085.1 Piscinibacter sp. | reverse complement strand
ATCCGCAGCAGGTGGACGGCGATGGCGGAAACGGCCACCAGCGCGGCCGTGACGATGCCCAGGCTGAGCCAGGGAGAGACGTCGCTCACCCCGAAAAAGCCGTAGCGGAACCCGTCGATCATGTAGAAGAACGGGTTGAGGTGGCTCACGGCCTGCCAGAAGGCCGGCAGCGAGTGGATGGAATAGAACACGCCCGACAGGAAGGTCATGGGCATGATGATGAAGTTCTGGAACGCGGCCATCTGGTCGAACTTCTCCGCCCACAGCCCGGCGATCAGGCCCAGCGAGCCCAGCATGCCGGCGCCCAGCAGGGCGAACACGGCGATCCACCAGGGCTGCGCCAGGCCCAGCGGCGCGAACCACAGCGTGACGGCGAGCACGCCCAGCCCGACGACCAGGCCGCGCACCATCGCGGCGCCGACGTAGGCGACGTACCACGCCCAGTGCGACAGCGGCGCCACCAGCAGGAACACGAGGTTGCCGGTGATCTTGCTCTGGATCAGCGAGGAGCTGCTGTTGGCGAAGGCGTTCTGCAGCACGCTCATCATCACCAGCCCGGGGATGAGGAAGCTGGTGTAGCCCACGCTGTCGAAGACCTTCACCCGGTCCGAGAGCACGTGGCCGAAGATCAGCAGGTACAGGATCGCGGTGAGCACGGGCGCCGCCACCGTCTGGAAGCTGACTTTCCAGAACCGCAACACCTCCTTGTAGAGCAGCGTTCGCGTGCCCGACAGCGGGCCCGCGGGCGCGGCACTCGGCACGGGAACGGCGTTCATGCGGCAGCCGCCTTCGCCGGCAGCGGCAGGGGCTTCGATGCGCCCTGCATGATCTCGAGGAACACGTTCTCCAGGTCGGCGCGGCCGATCTCCAGATCCTCGGGCTGGCAGCCCGAGGCGTGCAGGATGGCCAGCACCTGCTCGACCTCCTTGGCGTCGTGGGCCTTGACCTGCACGATGCGCCCCGTCACGCGCGACTGCGGCACGAGCTCCGGCGGCAGCGGCTGGTCCATCTTGAAGCGCATCATCGTGCTGGCCGTGCCCGCCAGCAGCGCCGAGGTGCGGTCCAGCGCGACCACGCGGCCCTGCTTGAGCATGGCGATGCGCCCGCACAGCGCCTCGGCTTCCTCGAGGTAATGGGTCGTGAGCAGCACCGTGTGGCCCTGCTTGTTGAGCCGCGCGACGAACTGCCACAGCGTCTGGCGCAGCTCCACGTCGACGCCCGCGGTGGGCTCGTCGAGCACGATCACCGGCGGCCGGTGCACCAGCGCCTGCGCCACCAGCACGCGCCGTTTCATGCCGCCGGAAAGCTGGCGCATGTTGGCGTCCGCCTTGTCGGCGAGCCCGAGGTGGGCCAGCAGTTCGTCGATCCAGGCGTCGTTGTCGCACACGCCGAAGTAGCCGCTCTGGATGCGCAGCGCCTCGCGCACGCTGAAGAAGGGGTCGAACACCAGCTCCTGCGGCACGATGCCCAGGCTGCGGCGCGCGGCGGCATAGTCGTCGACGACGTCGTGCCCCAGCACCCGCACCCGGCCGCCGCTCGCACGCGCCAGGCCCGCCAGGATGCTGATCAGCGTGGTCTTGCCGGCGCCGTTGGGGCCGAGCAGCCCGAAGAACTCGCCGCGCTCGATGTCGAAGCCCACGTGATCCAGCGCATGGACATCGCCGCGCGGGCCGTGATAGGTCTTGCTGACGTCCTGGAACGAGATGGCGGGCATGAAGCCTCGAATTGTAGGCAGCGCTGTCGAATCGTGCCGCGGCACGGGCGCCGGACGTTGGTCGGCCCGGGACTTGGTGCTAGATTGCCCGGCAAACGAAAAGCCGCAGCGCCAACGAGACGACACCCCATGGCAACCCAGCCGAAGAAGCCGCGCCGCACCGCGGAGCGCATCCTCGAAGTCACCCTCGACCTGTTCAACCGCTTCGGCGAGCCCAACGTCTCCACCACGCTGATCTCGGCCGAGCTCAACATCAGCCCGGGCAACCTCTACTACCACTACCCTGCCAAGGACGAGCTGATCAACAGCCTGTTCGATCGCTACGAGCGCTCGCTCAACGATCTTCTGCACGCGGCCGACAACGTGCGCAACGTCGAGGACGCGTGGCTGTTCTTCCACATGCTGTTCGAGCTGATCTGGCAGTACCGCTTCCTGTACCGCGACCTGAACGACCTGCTGAGCAAGAACCGGCGGCTGGAGACGCACTTCCAGTTCGTGCTCAAGAACAAGTCGCGCGCGGTGCAGGCCGTGCTCGACGGGCTGACCCGCGGCAACGCGATGCGCATCGACCTGCGCGAAGCCGAGACGGTCGCGACCTCGATGGTCGTCGTGCTCACCTACTGGCTCAGCTACGAGTACGTGCGCGATCCGCGCAAGGCGCTGGAGCCCGAAAGCGCCGGCGCGGCCCTGCTGCGCGGCGCCTTCCACGTGCTCAGCCTGCTCATGCCCTACCTCGAACCCGCACAGAAAGAGCACCTGCTCGGCCTGGTCGGCAACTACAACGCCGCCTGACTCAAGGAGACACCCCCATGGCCAAATGGACCGCCTTCCCCTACGACAACGCCGAGTACACCTACGACGCAGCAGCGCTGAAGAAGAAGTGGGCGCGGCTGCACGCCGGCGACGCCGAGCCTTGCCCCAAGGACGACAAAGTGCTCGCCGCATGGGCGCTGTTCCATGCCGGCGAATTCCAGAAGGCGGCCGACGCGGGGCTGAAGGCCGGGGGCGCGGGCATCACCGTGGCCAACAAGGCGCAGGCCATCTACGCCAACTACCTCGAGAAGAGCGAGAAGACCAAGCTCGCGATGTTCATGGAGGTCGCCGAGCGTGCCGAGGCGCAGGCCGGCGAAGACCCGAAGAACCCGAACGCGCACTACTGGATGGCCTACGCGCTGGGCCGCTACAGCCAGGGCATCAGCGTGGCCAAGGCGCTGGCGCAGGGCCTGGGCAGCAAGGTCAAGCACGCCCTGGAGACGACCATCAAGCTGCAGCCCAAGCATGCCGATGCGCACATCGCACTGGGCGCCTTCCATGCCGAGGTCATCGACAAGGTCGGCTCGCTGCTCGGGCGCACCCAAGGCGCCAGCAAGGACGCGGGCCTCGCGATGTACAAGCAGGCGCTCAAGCTCAACCCGACCTCGGCGATCGCGATGATCGAGTACGCCAACGGCCTGGTGATGCTCGAGGGCGACAAGAAGATGAAGGAGGCGGAAAAGCTCTACGCCGAGGCCGCCGCCTGCGAGCCGATGGACGCCATGGAGCGCCTCGACGTGGAGATGGCGAAGGCCGAGCTCGAGGAGTAGCCCCGAGCGCCGGCGGCTACGCCCCTTCGCCCCAGGGCAGCATCAAGGTCACCATCAGCAGCTTTTCGAACTCCGGCTCGAAGCGGTCGATGATGTGCTGCGGATCGGGGCACAGGTGCTCGTCGGTGATGAGGCCGAACTGCACCCCGCCGCCGTAGGACAGGATGCTCACGCCCACGCCGATGTTGCCCGACTGCGGCACCCAGAACATCGTCTGGCGCAGGGTGGCTCCGCAGAACTTCAGCGGTTTGGCCGGCCCCGGCACGTTGGTCATCACGGCCGTGGCCTTCTTGGCGAAGAGGTTGAGCAGTGCGTCCTGCGCCGGCTTGATCAGCAGCCCCGCCACCGCCAGCACCGCGAACGCCAGCACCGGCTGGTAGCTGCCCTTGAGCTGGTTCATGCGCGCGCGCACCGCGTAGACACGCTCGATCGGGTTCTCGATGCCGATCGGCAGCACCAGCGGCACCAGTCCGAAGCGGTTGCCCAGGTGGTGCGCCTTGTCCAGCGGACGCAGGTTCACCGGCACCATGGCGCGGATCTCCTTGCCGGTTGGATCCTCGCCGCGCTCGCGCAGGTAGGCGCCGATCGCGCCTGCCACGCAGGCCAGCAGCACGTCGTTGACCGAGCAGTTGAGTCCCTTGCCGACGGCCTTCACCTCGTCGAGGGCGATCGGCTCGCCCCAGGCCACGTGCTTGGTGCCGGCCGGCTTGCCCTTGAGCTGGGTGGGCGAATCGTCGGGCATCAGTGCGAGCGAGGCCGCATCGCTCATCACCTGCACGCCGGAGCGCGCCATGTCCAGCGAGCCGAACAGCGGCTGGTACGGATTGGCGAGCATCTCCATCGATCGGGCGACGCCGCTGCCGTACATGCCGATCGCCTTCACCGTGAGGTCGGTGAAGGGGCGCATCACCGCGTCGGTCAGCCAGTCGCTGCCCGAGTCGTCTTCCGCCTTCTTGCGGCGGCGCGGCGGGGGGTCCATGCCGCCGTCGGTGATCGACATCATCACCGCGATCAGCGCGATGCCGTCGGCGATGCAGTGGTGGATGCGCGCGACCAGCGCGCTGCCGCCTTCGTAGTGCTCGATCAGGTGGAACTGCCACAGCGGCCGCGCCGGCGCGAGCGGCGTGGTCGCGAGCTCCCCCACCAGTTCCTGCAACGCGGCGCGCTCGCTCTGCCCGCGCCGCCGCGCGAGCTTGTGGCGCACGATGTGGTGCGACAGGTCGAAGTCCTCGTCGTGCACCCAGTTGTAGCCGACGGCGTCTTCCACGACCTTCTGCTTGAAGCGCTCGTACTTGAGCAGCTTGTCGCTGATGCGCTCGGCCAGCGCCTCGACGGTGATCGCGGGCTGCAGCAGCCACACGCCGACGATCATCATCAGGTTGACCTCGTTGTCCATCCGCAACCAGGCGGTGTCCACGCGTGACATGCGCTCGGTGGATGGGTGCATGGGGAGCCTCCTCTACGTGTTGGTGTTTCGCGCGGCACGATGGTGGGTAACATGCCGGGCGTCAATGGCGATTTTCACCCACGTCACCCAAGGAGAAGACAAGATGGCCGACTTGAAAGCACGCTTCGAACAAGCAGTCGCCGAATCCAAGCAGTTGCCGGAGAAGCCCGACAACATGACGCTGCTGAAGATCTACGCGCTGTACAAGCAGGCCACCGCCGGCGACGTCGACGGCAAGCGCCCCGGCTTCACCGACATGGTCGGCCGCGCCAAGTGGGACGCCTGGAACGAACTCAAGGGCCAGAGCGCCGACGAGGCGCAGCAGGCCTACATCGACCTGATCGAATCGCTGAAGTGACTTGAACCGGCGCAGCCGGTTCAAGTCATCCCGGCGAAAGCCGGGATCCACGCGGGCAGCCTAGGGTGGTTCCCGGCTTTCGCCGGGATGACGGGCCCAGGCAGGCCCGTCACTTCTTCGTCGTCTTCTTCGCCGCAACCTTCTTGGCCGCGGCCTTGGGCTTGCCGCCCGAGACCAGCAGTTCGTCGAGCTGCGCCTCGATCTCGCTTTCGATGCGCTTGCTGAACGCGCCCAGCAGGAAGCCGAGGTTGGCCTCGAGGTCGAAGTGATCGGCCGCGACGATCAACCGACCGCGCACGCCGGGCCGGGTGAACTCCACCGTGTCGCTGGTCTCGCCTTCGAGCACGGTGCATTCCATGTCGAACTTCTTCTCCACCTCTTCGGCCCAGCGCCAGGCCACCTGGCGCGCCTTCGCCAGGCCCAGTTCGTGGCTGCGGTGGATGCGGATGTCGGGCATGGATCTAGTCTCCTGATTCGCGACGCAGGTCGTCGCGGCGTTCGTTCTTCGGCAAAGCCGCCAGCCGCTTCACGTCGGCGTAGAAGCGCTTGAAGTCCCGGCCGTCGTGCTCGAACAGGCGCTCGAACTGCGGCACCAGGTCGTCGTAGGCGGCGATCACGCCGAGGGCCGCATTGTTGGCGTGGGCGAACCAGGCGTCATACCCTGTAAACCCGCCCCAGCGGGTCGTCTTCATCGCCTCGTAGTCGGCGCGCATCGCCGCCATCAGCGCCGCCTTGTCGCGCCGCTTGTCGGCGTCGCTGGCGGCGCTCTTGTACAGGGCGTCGAGCTTGTCGCGGTAGCGGCGGGTCAACGCGCGGAAGTCGCGGCGGCGGCCGTCGTAGCGCTCGTATTCTTCGCGGGCCTGCGGCGTGGCGCGCTCGCTCAGCCAGCGCATGCCGCCGATGCGCTCGACGGCGGTCGCGAACGACTCGTTGAACTCGGTGTCGCCCTTGGCGTAGGCGACCTGGTGGGCGAGCTCGTGGAAGATGAGGCGCGCGAGTTCGCCTTCGGGGAAGCGGATGAAGGTGCTGAGCAGCGGGTCGGCAAAGAAGTCGCCCGGCAGCGCGCCCAAGGTCGAATAGGCCGGCACCGCGTAGACGCTCACCTCGAGGCCTTGCGCGCGCAGTTCGGCCGCGGCCTCGTCGGCCAGCGCGCGGTCGAAATAGCCGCGATAGCCGACGCAGCCGACGACGGGAAAGCACCAGCGCTTGAGCTCGAGGCTCAGCTCGGGCGCGGCGACGACGTTCCACACCGCTGCGTTGCGATGCAGGTCGGCATAGCGGCGGTAGCTGGCGTTGTCCGGCTCCTTGAGCTCGCTCACCGCGAAGTCGCGGATGCGCTGCGTCAGCGCCAGGCGTTCCTTCAGCGCGGCCGGGGTGTCCGCGTCGGCTAGCCACTGCGGCACCGGCCTGGCCGCGCGCAGCACGCCCAGGTGGCCGCTCACCGAGTGCGCGAGATAGCCGATCGTGCTGCAGCCCGAGGTGAGACACACGGTGGCCGTGGCCAGTGCCGCGATGCCTGCGATGCCCAGACTTGCCATCAGCAGCCAGCGTCTCACGTCAGGTGCGTGTCGGCCGCCGCAACCTCGACCATGCAGTCGTAGAAGGACGGCCCGCCGCCCATGTCCGTCACGCGCTGGTGCGTCACCTCGTTCACGTTGGTGCCGCGCAGTCCGAACTTGCGCCACCACACGCCCAGCCCGTTGACGACGCCCGGCCGTGCCCGCGCGCTGACGACCGCCTTGCACACGTATTCGCCGCGGTCGTTGAAGACGCGCACCGGCTGGCCGCTGGCGATGCCGCGCGCGAGGGCGTCGTCCTCGTGGATCTCCAGGATCGGCTCGCCCTCGATGTCGCGCAGGCTCTGCACGTTGACGAAGGTGGAGTTGAGGAAGTTGCGCGCCGGCGGCGAGATCATGGCCAGCGGGTAGCGGCGCGACAGTTCGCTGCCCACCGCCTCGTGGTTGGGCACGTGGTCGGGCACGCCGTACACGGGCGAGTCGATGAGGCACTTGCCGCTGGGCGTCGGGAAGCGCCCATCGGCCAGCGGCGCGTCGCCGCGGGCCAGCTTGACCCAGCCCTGCGCGCGCAGTTCGTCGAAGGGGACGTCCTTGGCGAACGCGGCACGCGCCAGGGCTTCGTCGCTGTCGCGAAAGCACGGCTCATCGAAGCCCATGCGCTCGGCCAGTTCGCAAAAGACCCGCGTGTTGGAGCGCGATTCGCCCAGCGGCGCGATCGCCGGCTGGTTGAACATCGCGTAGGTGTGACCGTAGCTGGTGTGCACGTCCAGGTGCTCGAGCTGGGTGGTGGCCGGCAGCACGTAGTCCGCATGGTCGGCGGTGTCGGTCATGAACTGCTCGAGCACCACCGTGAAGAGGTCCTCGCGGCGAAAGCCCCGCACCACCTTGGGCGACTCGGGCGCCACCGCCACCGGGTTGCTGTTGTAGACCACCAGGGCCTCGATCTTCGGCCCGAACGCCGGCGAGCCCGGGTGCAGCAGCGCGTCGCCGATCTGGATCATGTTGACGGTGCGCGGCCGCCGCTCGCCGAGCAGGTCGGGCCGCTGCAGCGCGGCGCGGTCGACCGGGAACCAGCCCGAGGCCGAGAGCAGCAGGCCGCCCGCCTTGTCGCGCCAGGCGCCGACCAGGCATGGCAGGATCGCCGCCAGGCGCACCGCATTGCCGCCGCCGTGCACCCGCTGCATGCCGTAGTTCAGGCGGATCGCCGCCGGCTTGAGCGTGCCGTAGTCGCGCGCCAGGCCGCGCACCTCGTCGGCGGTGATGCCGCAGACCTGCGCCGTGCGCTCGGGCGGCCACTGCAGGGCGCGCTCGCGCAGCTTCGGCCAGCCTTCGGTGTGGCGCTCGATGTAGTCGTGGTCGAGCCAGTCGTTGACGATCAGCTCGTGCATGAGCCCGAGCGCCAGCGCGCCGTCGGTTCCCGGCAGCAGCGCGATGTGCTGGTGGCATTTGTCGGCGGTCTCGGTCTTGCGCGGATCGATGCACACCAGCTTGGCGCCTTGGCGCTTCGCTTCCTGGGCGAAGGTCCAGAAGTGCAGGTTCGATGCGATCGAGTTGCTGCCCCAGATGAGGATCAGCTTGCTGTGCGCGAAGTGCTCGAGGTGCATGCCGATCTTCGCACCGTAGGTCGCGGCCAGCGCCTCGCCGCCGGCCGCCGAGCAGATGGTGCGGTCGAGCAGCGAGGCGCCGAGCTTGTGGAAGAAGCGCCGGTCCATGCTCTCGCCCTGAAGGAGTCCCATCGTTCCCGCGTAGCTGTAGGGAACGATCGCCTGCGGGTCGCGCGCCGCGATGGTCTTCAATCGCGCGGCGATGTCGGCCAGCGCCTCGTCCCAGCCGACGCGTTCGAACTGCCCGCTGCCCTTGGGGCCGACGCGCCGCAGCGGATGCAGGACCCGCTCGGGGTGATAGACCCGCTCGGGATAGCGCGAGACCTTGGTGCACAGCGCGCCATGGGTCGGCGGATGCTCCGGGTCGCCTTGCACCTTGACCGCGCGGCCATCGCGCACGGTGACGCGTATCGCACAGGTGTCGGGGCAGTCGTGCGGACACGCGGCGCGCACGGTGGTCACGGTGTCGTTCATGCGCCAACTATTGCACAGAGCGAATGGCCGGACGGCGCCAGGGCGTCACCGAAGTGCAAGAACATTCGCACGCTTGGCCGTATCCTGCGCGACGGCGCCGGATCACCGGCCAAGCCGATCAGGGAGAGCTTTGCAATGAAACGACGTGATGCGATCCGCCGGGTCGCCGCCGCGGGAGCCGCACTGGCGCTGCCGGCGTGGGCGCAATCGAGTCGGCTGGTGCTGGGCCAGTCGGCCGCGTTCAGCGGTCCGGCCGCGCAGCTGGGCATCCAGATGAACAAGGGCGCGAAGATCTTCGTCGATGCGCTCAATGCCGGCGGAGGCGTGAACGGGCGCCACATCGAGCTGCGCACGCTCGACGACGGCTACGAGCCCGACCGGTGCAAGGCCAACACCGAGAAGCTGATCAGGGACGAGGTCTTCGCCCTGTTCGGCTACGTGGGCACGCCCACCAGCCTGGCCGCGCTGCCGCTGGTCAACGAGGCGAAGATTCCGTTCTTCGGCCCCTTCACCGGCGCAGAGGCGTTGCGTGATCCGTTCAGCCGCTGGGTCTTCCACGTGCGCGCCTCCTACTACGACGAGACGGCGCTGATCGTGAAGCAGCTCACCTCGCTCGACCTGAAGAAGATCGCGGTCTTCTACCAGGACGACGCCTACGGCAAGGCCGGCCTCGAAGGCGTCAAGCGCGCGCTCAAGCCGCTCGGCCTGGAGCCGGTGGCCCTGGGCACGGTGCAGCGCAACACGGTGGACGTGGCCAAGGCGGTGCGCGACATCGTCGCCCAGACGCCCGATGCGGTGGTACAGATCAGCGCGTACAAGTCGTGCGCCGCCTTCATCCGCGAGGCGCGCAAGGCGGGCTACGGCGGCACCTTCTACAACGTGTCCTTCGTCGGCACCCAGGCGCTGGCCGACGAGCTCGGCCGCGAGGCCCGGGGCGTGATGGTCAGCCAGGTGATGCCCTATCCCTTCTCGACCACCACGCCGATCTCGCGCGAGTACCTGGACGCAGTGCACCGCGCGGGCGGCGACGCGCAGCCCAACTACTCGAGCATGGAAGGCTACATGGCGGCCAAGGTGCTGGCCGAGGGGCTGAAGCGCGCCGGCCGCACGGCCACCCGAGACACCCTGGTCAGCGCGCTGGAGACGATCCAGAACGCGAGCTTCGGCGGATTCAACGTGAACTTCGGGCCGCGCAACCACGTCGCCTCGCACTTCGTCGACCTGTCGATGCTGACCGAGGACGGGAAAGTCCGGCGCTGACGCGTGGGCGCCCTGCGCGCAAACTGACGAATGCGCGACCCGCGCCCAATGGCCCGCGCCGGGTAAGGGGCGCCGGCGCGCCGGCTGGCTGGCCCCCGCAGCCGCGGGTAAACTGGCCCGCTCCCAATTCCAGCGTCGGTCCCGGCGCCTGACCGAGGCGAGCGCGGGGCCAGGAGCAGCAGCATGCGCCTGATCGAATCCATCCTCGCGGACGCGGCGGCCATCGCCGCCGTGCGGCGCGACATCCACGCCCATCCGGAACTGTGCTTCGAGGAACGCCGCACCGCCGACGTCATCGCCGAGCGGCTCACCGAATGGGGCATCCCGATCCATCGCGGCCTGGGCAAGACCGGCGTCGTGGGCATCGTCAAGAACGGCACCAGCGATCGCGCGGTCGGCCTGCGCGCCGACATCGACGCGCTGCCCATGACCGAGCGCAACAGCTTCGCCCACGCGAGCAAGCATCCCGGCAAGATGCACGCATGCGGCCACGACGGCCACACCGCGATGCTGCTGGCGGCGGCCAAGCACCTGTCCAGGCAGCGCAACTTCGACGGCACCGTCTATCTCGTCTTCCAGCCGGCCGAAGAAGGCGGCGGCGGCGCGCGCGAGATGATGCGCGACGGCCTGTTCGAGCGCTTCCCGATGGAAGCGATCTTCGGGGCGCACAACTGGCCCGGCATGTCGGTCGGCCAGTTCGCGGTGAAGAGCGGCCCCTGCTTCGCCTCCAGCAACGAGTTCAAGCTCACCATCCGCGGCAAGGGCGGCCACGCCGCCATGCCGCACAACGGCATCGACCCGGTGCCGGTGGCCTGCCAGATGGTGCAGGCTTTCCAGACCATCGTCTCGCGCAACACCCGGCCGATCGACGCCGCAGTGATCTCGGTGACCATGATTCACACTGGCGAGGCGACCAACGTCATCCCCGACAGCTGCGTGATGGAAGGCACCGTGCGCACCTTCACCATCGAGGTGCTGGACCTGATCGAGCGCCGCATGCGCGAGATCTCCGAGCACACTGCCGCGGCCTTCGGTGCGACCTGCGAGTTCGAGTTCGTGCGCAACTACCCGCCGACGATCAACCACCCCGCGGAAACCGAGTTCGCGCGGCGCGTGATGGCCGACGTGGTGGGCCCCGAGAACGTGCTCGAGTTCGAGCCCACCATGGGCGCCGAGGACTTCAGCTACTACCTGCTCGACAAGCCGGGCGCGTACTTCCTGATCGGCAACGGCGACGGCAGCCATCGCGACGGCGGGCACGGCATGGGCCCGTGCATGCTGCACAACCCGAGCTACGACTTCAACGACGAGTTGATCCCGCTGGGCGCGACGCTTTGGGTGCGCCTGGCCGAGCAGTGGCTGGCCGCGCGTCGCTGAGGCGCGCATGAGCATCGCCGCGCATTTCGCACAGAGCTACGCCGAGGCGCGCGACAAGTTCCTCGCCGCGGTGGACGCGGCGGGGCTGGACGCCGAGTCGCACATCCACCCGCTGCGCGGGCGCGATGACGAGACGCTGGCGATGGACGTCGTGCTCGACGGCGACCCGCATGCGCGCCGCCTGCTGCTGGTCAGCAGCGCCTGCCACGGGGTCGAGGGCTTTTGCGGTTCGGGCATCCAGATCGCGCTGCTGCGCGACGCGGCCTGGCGTGCGGCGGCCCGCGAGTCCGGCGTAGCCGTGCTCTACCTGCACGCGCTCAATCCCTACGGCTTTTCCTGGTGGCGCCGCGCCACGCAGGAGAACGTGGACCTCAACCGCAACTTCCAGGACTTTTCCCGGCCCCTGCCGGAGAACCCGGCCTACGACGAGATCGCGGGCCTGATCGTGCCGCCCACATGGCCGCCCTCGCAGGCGGTCGACCAGCGCCTGCAGCAGTTGATCGCCGAGCGGGGCATGGGCGCGCTGCAGGCCGCCGTCTCGGGCGGCCAGTTCACGCATGCCGAAGGCCTGTACTACGGCGGGCGCAATCCGACCTGGAGCAACCAGACGCTGCGCCATGTGCTGCAGGAGCACGCGCGGCGCTGCGACAAGCTGGCCTGGATCGATCTGCACACCGGCCTGGGCCCCAGCGGTCACGGCGAACGCATCTTCGCCGGCCGCGACGATGCGGCAGCGCTGCAGCGCGCGCGTACCTGGTGGGGCGACAGCGTCACCTCGATCTACGACGGCAGTTCCAGCTCGTCGCTGATCACCGGGATGATGTGGCAGGCCGCCGACGAGGAATGCCCGCAGGCGCAGTACACCGGCATCGCGCTCGAATTCGGCACGAAGCCGGTGCTCGAGGTGATCAATGCCTTGCGTGCCGAGCAGTGGCTGGAAAACCACCCGGAAACGCCCGAAGCGCAGCAGGTGGCGATCAAGCGCGAGTTGCGCGACGCGTTCTACACCGACGACGACGACTGGAAGGAGCGCGTCGTGGCGCAGGCGCGCGAGGCGTGCCAGCAGGCCCTGCACGGCCTGCGCGGCTGAGGCAGCGGCGTCGGAGAATGTCCGGAACTGATCGATAGCGGTCCGCCGCTGCGGCGACAATGTGCCCGCACCGGCCTATCGTCGGGGCTCCATATTCCGTTCAGGAGCCTGCATGAATACCGCGCTGTTGTTGATCGACGTCCAGGAATCCTTTCGCCAGCGGCCCTATTTCCGTGCTGCGCCGGCGCTGTCCTTTATTGCTCGCATCAATGCCTTGATCGACGGCGCCGCCAGCCGCGGCGTGCCGATCGTGCGGGTCCTGCACGTGGACGAACCGGCCGACGCCGCCAACCCGTTTGCACTCGAATCGGGCCATGTGCGTCCGCTCGACGGCCTGGCCGACTTCGATGCGGCCGCGCAGTTCATCAAGGGCCGCCACAGCGCGCTGGTGGGCACGGGCCTGTCGATGTGGCTGCGTGAGCGCGGCATCGGCCGGCTGATCGTTGCGGGCATCCGCACCGAGCAATGCTGCGAGACGACCACGCGCCACGCCAGCGACGAGGGCTTCCAGGTCGACTTCGTCCCCGAGGCGACCCTCACATTCGACATGCAGCACCTCGATGGTTCCCCCTTGCCGGCCGCCGACATCGTGGCGCGCACCTGCGCCGTCCTGAAAGACCGCTTCGCCACGATCTGCAGCATCGAGGAGGCGCTCGCGCGTGCACGCTGAGCCGACGATCGGCGTGCTGTTCGTGCTCACGCCGCGTTCGCTGCTGCTGGACCTGGCGGGGCCGGCCGAGGCGTTGCGCCTCGCCAACCAGCACCTGAAGCGCGCCGGGCGGCCGCCGCGTTTTCGCTTGCGCTACACGGGCGCGTGCGCCGAGCTGGACAGCTCCGTGGGGCTCGCGGTCAGCGGCCTGGAACCGCTGCGCGGCGAGTGGCGCGGGCCGACCTGGGTGGTGCTGGTGGGGCAGCCCAGCGAGGTACTGGTCGCGCCCGATCGCGCGACGCTGGACACGGTGAAGTGGCTGGAGCGCTGCGTCGCCCCCGCGATCGCCGACGAGGCAGCCGGCCATCGGCTGGTCACCATCTGTTCAGGCACCTTGCTGGCGGCGCGTGCCGGCCTGCTCGGCACGCGCCGCTGCACCACGCACCATGAAATGCTCGACGAGCTCGCCCGCCTGGCGCCGCAGGCCCAGGTCATTTCCAACCGGGTGTTCGTGCTCGACGGGCCGCTCGCGTCCAGCGCCGGCGTGACGGCGGGCATCGACCTGTCGCTGCACTTGATCGCGCAGGAATGCGGCGACGCAACGGCTGCCGCCGTGGCCACCGACATGGTCGTGTATTTGCGGCGGACTCCGAACGACCCCGAGCTGTCGCCGATGCTGATGCACCGGCGCCACCTGCACCCGGCGGTGCACCGGGTGCAGGACGCGGTGAGCGCGGATCCGCAGCAGGCCTGGGACATGCCGGGGCTGGCGTCGCTGGCGCATGTCACCGAGCGGCACTTGCTGCGCCTGTTCAGCGAGCACGCGGGCGTGTCGCCGCTGCACTACCTGGAGAAGATCCGCCTCGAGCACGCGCGCCAGGCGCTGCAGCGCGGCGCCACGGTGACGCGCGCGGCCGAGACGGCCGGCTTCAATTCGGACCTCCAGCTGCGCCGCGCCTGGGCGCGCCAACTCGGCGGATCGCCGCGCGATGCGCTGCCGCGGGCGCAGCCGGCCGAACGCGGCACAGTGCCGCTCAGAGCAGGCCGCGCGCGGCCAGCGCCGCTTCGCACTGCGCCGCGCTGAGGAAGTGGATGCTGTCCCAGCCGAGTGCGCGAGCGGCCTTCACGTTGAGCGCGAAGTCGTCGATGAACACGCTCTCGCGCGGCGCGATGCCGAACTGGCTCGCCGCGTGATGGAAGATCGCCGGCTCGGGCTTGAGCAGCCCGACCCGCGACGAGAACACGCCGCCCTCGAACCATTCGTCCAAGCCGTGCGCAGCTTCGAGGTGCGCGGCGAACGGCGCCGGCATGTTCGACAGGAAGAACAGGCGATGCCCGCGCTGGCGCAGCCGCCGCAGCAGCGGCATGGCGTGGGGCAGCGGCTGCAGTTCGCCGGGGATCGCGTCGATGACCTT
>DATFAY010000595.1:0-2090 GCA_035254085.1 Piscinibacter sp. | reverse complement strand
TCAGGGTGATGGAACGGGGATCGGTGCCGGCCGAGCCATCGACTCGGCCAGCGCGACGGGATCGAGCACGCGCTGCGCCAGCGGGAACAGCGTGCGCTCTTCGAAACGGACGTGGCGGTCCATGGCGGCACCCCATGCCGCGAGGGCGGTCGCGTCGCCGCGACGAAGACGCTCGACGAGCTGCCTGAGCTCGGCATGATCTGCCACCGCCGCAGCGACCGGCATGTCATGGCCGACCGCCGCCAGCGCCGGAAACAAGGCCAGCTCCTCCAGCGCGAAGTGCGGCTCGAATTGCGCCTCCCAGCGTCTCAGCACGTGCTCGCGCAGCTCGCGGGCCGCGCCTGAATCGACGTTGCAGCCGGCGGCGCGGCGCGCCAGCACCAGGGCCTCGTGATGCTCGCGAGACAAAGGGATGAGCGCGTCCGAGCGTTTCATGCGCGTGTCCGGGGCGGCAATGTCGTCGTCGGGCCGGCGGTCAGTAGAGGACCCGGCAGCGGATCGTGTCCGGCACGGCGCTGAGCTCGTCCAGGGCGAGCTGGCTGGCGGCACTGTCGACGTCGACCACCACGTACCCGACCTCCTCGTTGGTGCTCAGGTACTGGGCCGCGATGTTGATGCCTGCCGCCGACAGACGTTCGTTGACATGCGCCAGCACGCCGGGAACGTTGCGATGGATGTGCAGCAGCCGGCTGCGCCCGGTGTGCTCCGGAAGCGCGACCTCGGGGAAGTTGACCGTCGAGGTGGTGGAGCCGTTGTTGCCATATCGGATCAGCTTGGCGGCCACTTCCTTGCCGATGTTGACCTGCGCCTCGGCGGTGGAGCCGCCGATGTGCGGCGTGAGGATCACGTTGTCGAAGCGTGTCAGCGCCGACACGAAGGCCGAGTCGTTGCCCTGCGGCTCGACCGGAAAGACGTCGATCGCCGCGCCGTGCAGGTGCTTGCTCTCGAGCGCGTCGGTGAGCGCGTCGATGTCGACCACCGTCCCGCGCGAGGCGTTGATCAGGTGGCTGCCCGCCTTCATGCGCGCGAGCTGCCCGGCGCCGATCATGTTGCGCGTCTGCGGCGTCTCCGGCACGTGCAGGCTGACCACGTCCGCCACGTCGAGCAGTTCATCCAGGCCGGCCGCCGGCCGCGCATTGCCCAGCGGCAGCTTGGCCTCGATGTCGTGGAATACCACCGACATGCCCAGCTGCTCGGCGAGCACGCCGATCTGCGTGCCGATGTGGCCGTAGCCGACGATGCCCAGCGTCTTGCCGCGCACCTCGTAGGAGCCTTCGGCGCTCTTGACCCAGCCCCCGCGATGCTGATGCGCGTTCTTCAGCGGGATGCCGCGCATGAGCATGATGATCTCGGCCAACACCAGCTCCGCGACGCTGCGGGTGTTCGAGAACGGCGCGTTGAACACCGGAATCCCTCGACGCAGGGCCGCGGCGAGGTCCACCTGGTTGGTGCCGATGCAAAAGCACCCGACGGCGGCCAGCCGAGGCGCATGCTGCAGCACCTCGCCGGTGAGCTGGGTGCGCGAGCGCACGCCTACGAAGTGCGCCTCGGCGATCGCCTCCAGCAACGCCGGGCCGGACAGCGCCTTGGCATGCGTGGCGATGCGGGTGTAGCCCTCGCGGCGCATCGCATCGACGGCGGAAGGATGGATGCCTTCGAGCAGCACCACCAGCAGGTCACTCTTCGAAGCGCGTGGGTCGATCGCCTGGGGGTTCATTCGTTGCAAAGATGTATTTATGATGCATGTTAATGTGAAGCCCCCGCGAAATCAACATGCACCGCTTGCGCACAGGGGCATGCCTGCGGCCGCAAGCTTGCATGACCTCATCACAAGGAGTGATCCGATGGACCACCCGATGTACCCCGACGTGTCCAAGGAACTGGCGCAGCAGCGCCGCGAACTGGCTCCCGAGACCTACGCGGCCTTTCGCGGCTTCGGCCACCGCGCGTTCGCCGACGGCGCCCTGCCGGCCAAGACCAAGGAGCTGATCGCGGTCGCGGCGGCCCACGTCACACAATGCCCCTATTGCATCCGCAGCCACACCAAGCTCGCGATGGCGCAGGGCGCCACCGAGGCGGAGTTGATGGAG
>DATFAY010000594.1:0-20377 GCA_035254085.1 Piscinibacter sp. | reverse complement strand
GCCCACCGAGCCGGTGACCCACCATGCCGCCGTCTTCAGGCCGATGGTGGCCAGCGCCGCCAGCACCGACAGCTTGAGGAAGGTGCGCACCGACAGGCGGGAATGCGCAGCGACGGGCGGTGCGTTGACCATGGCCGCGATCGCGCCGCCGTCAGGCGAGCGTGACCCGCGCGAACTTGCGCTTGCCCACCTGCACGACGTAGGTGCCGGCCGCGAGCTTGAGGCTTCGATCGCCGACGACCGCGCCGTCGACGCGCACGCCGCCGCCTTCGACCAGGCGCAGCGCCTCGCTCGTCGATGGCGCCAGGTTGGCCTGCTTGAGCAGCGCGCCGATGCCCAGCGGCGCGCCGCCCAAGGACAGCTCGGGGATGCTGTCGGGCACGCCACCGCGCGCGCGGTTGTTGAAATCGGCCTCGGCCGCATCGGCCGCGGCGGCATCGTGGAAGCGCGCGGTGATCTCCTTGGCGAGCATCACCTTGGCATCCTTGGGATTGCGGCCCGCTACCACCTCCGCGCGCAGCTTCGCGATCTCGCTTTCGGGGCGGAAGCTGAGCAAGGTGAAGTACTTCCACATCAGCTCGTCGCTGATCGACAGCACCTTGGCGAACATGTCGTTGGCGGGCTCGGTGATGCCGATGTAGTTGCCCTTGCTCTTGGACATCTTCTCGACGCCGTCCAGCCCTTCGAGCAGCGGCATCGTGAGGATGCATTGCGGCTCCTGGCAATATTCGGTCTGCAGGTGGCGACCCATCAGCAGATTGAACTTCTGGTCGGTGCCGCCGAGCTCGAGGTCGCTCTTCAGTGCGACCGAGTCGTAGCCCTGCATCAGCGGGTAGAGGAACTCGTGCACGCTGATCGAGTTGCCCGCCTTGAAGCGGTCGTGGAAGTCGTTGCGCTCCATCATGCGCGCCACGGTGTACTTGGCCGCGAGCTCGATCATGCCGCGCGCCCCGAGCGGGTCGCTCCACTCGGAGTTGTAGCGGATCTTCGTCTTCTGGGGGTCGAGCACCAGGCTCGCCTGCCTGAAGTAGGTCTGCGCGTTGGCCTCGATCTGCTCGCGGGTGAGCGGCGGCCGCGTCGTGTTGCGCCCGGACGGATCGCCGATCAACGAGGTGAAGTCGCCGATCAGGAAGATCACCTCGTGCCCGAGGTCCTGGAGCTGGCGCATCTTGTTGAGGACCACCGTGTGTCCCACGTGCAGGTCCGGCGCGGTCGGGTCCAGCCCGAGCTTGATGCGCAATGGCACACCTGTTGCATACGACCTGGCCAGCTTGGCCTGCCAATCACCTTCGGGTAACAGCTCGTCACAGCCCCGCTTCGAGACGGCCATGGCCTCGAGCACCCGGTCGGTGATCGGGTACCTGGAAGCACCTGGGGATGTGGCGTGTTCGGCAGGCTGGGTCATGGGGCGTGTCAACAGCAGGCAGCGGTTCTGAAGGAGACCTGGAATGGGGCTTTTACGGACTTTTCCGCAGCGGCGGCTCGGTATACTTCGCGGCTGCTGTTGCCGGGCGAAGGGGTCCGGCTTCCGCACGATCCCGTTGGGACTTGACGTGCGTCGCGCATTCTAGTGGACGCCTCGGGTCGTGAAGAACAACCACTTCGCGTCGCCTCGACGCGGAACAGCAAGACGGGCAGCCTCGCTCGGCATACCAGTGAGCTCATTGGATCCAGTTGATCGCGCCGTGGCCGACGGCCTCGCGCGCACCGGACGATTCGTCAACCGCCATCCGCGCAGCATCACCACGGCCATCGTCGTGGCGCTGGCCGGCTTCGGGGTGACCGCCTTCGGCATCGCGCCGCTGGCCCCCGACGCGGCCGACCTGCCGAGTCGCATCGTGACGGAAAACGTCACACCCGAAGACATCCCGTCGCAACTCGAGGCGCTGGCCGCCAACGAGCTGGACCTCTATCGCAACGACCTCACCCGCGCCAGCGACACCGCCGACAGCCTGCTGCACCGGCTCAACGTCGACGATGCGCAAGCCGCGGCGTTCATCCGCGCGGACGCCACTGCCCGCCGCCTGCTGGCCGGGCGCGCCGGCAAGATGGTCCAGGTGCGCACCGACGCCCAGGGCCAGCTCGAGGAACTGGTGGCCCGCTACGCGGCGGAGTCGAGCGAGCAATTCACCACCCATTTCACCCGGCTTCGCGTCACGCGTGCCGGCGATCATTTCACCGCCGCGGTGGAAACCGCGCCGCTGGCCGCGCAGGTCCGCATGGGCAGCGGGACGATCCGCAACTCGCTGTTCGCCGCGACCGACGAGTCGCACATCCCCGATCCGGTGGCCAGCCAGCTGGCCGAGATCTTCTCGACCGACATCGACTTCCACCGCGAGCTGCGTCGCGGCGACAGCTTCCGCGTCATCTACGAGGCACTGACGGCCGACGGCGAGCCGATCACCTGGAACCAGGCGTCGGGGCGCGTGCTCGCGGCCGAGTTCACCAACAACGGCAAGACCTACGCGGCCGTCTGGTTCAAGGACGCCAGCGGCAAGGGCGGCTACTTCGACATGAACGGCCAGAGCAAGCGCCGCTCGTTCCTGGCCGCGCCGCTGGCCTTCTCGCGCGTGACCTCCGGCTTCGCGATGCGCTTCCACCCGGTGCTGGGCGTGTGGAAGCACCACGACGGCGTCGACTACGGCGCCCCCACCGGCACGCCGGTGCGCACCGTGGGCGATGGCGTGGTCGATTTCGCAGGCTGGCAGAACGGCTACGGCAACGTCGTCAAGGTCCGACACAGCAACGACCGCGAGACGGTGTATGCGCACCTCAGCCGCGTCGACGTGAAGCGTGGGCAACGCGTCGAGCAGGGCATGCGCATCGGCGCGGTCGGCATGACGGGCTGGGCCACCGGCCCGCACCTGCACTTCGAGATCAAGCTGCATGGCCAGCAGCAGAACCCGCTCACGATCGCCAAGGCCTCCGAGACGCTGACCATCGCACCGGCCGCGAAGAGCCAGTTCGCGCAGCTCGCTCAAAGCGTGAAGGCGCAGCTCGATGCGGCCCAGACCATGGCGGCGGCGTCGATGGCGGCCGAATAGTCCTGCTCCGGCGACAACTCGACGAGGCCCGCGATTGCGGGCCTCGCCCTTTGTGGCCGCGGCTTGCTGCGACGGCACAATGACCGCATGTCCTCACTCTTCATCGGGCTGATGTCGGGCACGTCGCTCGACGGCGTCGACGGCGTGCTGGTCGATTTCGCGCCCGCAGACCCGTCGCAGGTGCTGTCGGTCGCCGCCCATGTGCATCGGCCATTCGAGGCGGTGCTCGTCGACGAACTGCTGGCACTCAATCGCGCCGGCGCCGATGAACTGCACCGTGCTGCTCTGGCCGCGAATGCACTGGCTCGTGTCTACGCGGATGTCGTGACTGCGTTGCTGGCGAGCGCGGGTGTGGCCGCCAGCCGCGTGCAGGCCATCGGGGCGCACGGGCAGACCGTCCGTCACCGGCCGAGGGAGTTCGACGGCGTCGGCTACACCCTCCAGTTGAACAGCCCCGCGCTGCTCGCCGAACTGTGCGCGATCGACGTGGTCGCCGATTTCCGAAGCCGTGACGTCGCGGCCGGCGGCCAGGGTGCGCCGCTGGTGCCCGCCTTCCACCGCGCCGTCTTCGCCCGCACCGGCGAGGCGATGGCCGTGCTCAACATCGGCGGCATCAGCAACCTGACGGCGCTCGACACGGACGGCGCCGCCCTCGGCTTCGATTGCGGGCCGGGCAATGCGCTGATGGACCACTGGTGCCGGCAGCATCGCGGCGAGCCCTTCGATCGTGACGGCGCCTGGGCGGCCTCCGGGCGCGTCGACGGCCCTCTGCTGGCGCGCATGCAGGCCGAGCCGTATTTCAGCCTGCCGCCGCCCAAGAGCACGGGCCGCGATCTGTTCAACGCCTCTTGGCTGGGCGCCATGCTGGGGTCCGCGCAGGCGGCGATCGCCCCGGCCGATGTGCAGGCCACCCTGGCTGAGCTGACCGCCTGGGCCTGCTCGGCCGCGGTGCGGACCTGCGCCAGCGGTGCGCGATCGCTGCTGGTCTGCGGCGGCGGCGCGTACAACCGGCACTTGATGGCGCGCCTGGGGGCCCATCTGCCGGACATGGCGGTGCGGCCGACGGATGAGGCCGGGCTGCCGGCAGATCAGGTCGAAGCTGCGGCCTTCGCCTGGTTGGCCAAGGCCTTCATCGATCGCCAGCCCGGCAACCTCGCCGCGGTCACGGGCGCCCAGGGCCCGCGGGTGTTGGGCGCCTTCTACCCCGCACGCTGAAGCGCCGAACCGGCCGCCGCCACCAAGAAGAAAGCCGCCCGAAGGCGGCGCTTCGATCGGCCCGTGCGGCGCTCAGGCAGAGAAGCTCGACCCGCAACCGCAGGTCGTCGTCGCGTTGGGGTTCTTGATCACGAACTGGGCGCCTTGCAGGTCGTCCTTGTAGTCGATCTCGGCGCCGGCGAGGTACTGCAGGCTCATGGCATCGATCAGCAGCGTGACGCCGTTCTTCGTCATCTGGGTGTCGTCTTCGTTGACGAGTTCGTCGAAGGTGAAGCCGTACTGGAAGCCGGAGCACCCGCCGCCTTGCACGAACACGCGCAGCTTCAGGTCCGGGTTGCCTTCCTCGTCGACCAGTTCCTTCACCTTGGACGCGGCGCTGTCGGTGAACACCAGCGGAGGCGGCGGTTCATCGTTGGGGGCGGCGTTGTGGACGTTGTCGGCGACGGCACTCATGGGGACTCCTTCGGGGGCGGCGTGCGAGCCGCCATTATCCGTGGTTCGCGGCAGCCAGTTTGAGGGCAGGTTTCTCTTCCGCTTTGAGCGGGCGCAATTCCCCATCTATGGTGGCGCCCTGGTGCATTTCAAGGACTTCGTAGCGGATGTCGCCCACGATGCTGGCCTTGGGCTGCAACTCGAGCAATTCGTCCGACTGCACAGGCCCGCAGACGCAGCCGTTGATGATCACGTGCGCCGCCTTCACCTTGCCGAGAACACGGGCTTTCTCGCTGATCACGAGGATGCTGTGCCCCTCGCCGGTGGCGACCACGTCGCCATGCACTTCGCCGTCGATGCGCAGGCCTTCGGTGAAACGCAATTCACCCTGGATGACGGTGCCCTCCCCGATCAGCGTGCGGATCGGGGGTTGCTTCTTCTTGCTGCTGAACATTCGTGTCTCCCAACGGCCTTTCAGACCTTGGCGACCCGGGTTGCCTTGACCCCGCCGCTCGCGTCCAACACCCTGACTTGAACAGTTTTTACCACGGCGTCCTTTGGAACTTCGAGCATTCCTTCAACGCGCAAATACTGTTTCATCTGCAGCGCTTTGCTGCCGTCGGGCGGCACATACGACCACGGTTTGTCATCCAGGGTTCCGTTCAATGTCACCTCGTAGCTGCCACGGAACTCGGGCGGCGCCTTGCCGGACTGCATCACCAGGAGCTGGAAGCGAAGACGGCCCGGCGCATCGGCCTGCGCCTGCAGTCCGCGGATGCTGAAGCCGGTGCTGGCACCGCTGGGCAACAGGCGCTCGAAGAATCCCAGATTGGCCTTCAGCGACAGGTTCTCGGTCTCGAGCTGCTTGAGCTGCTGGGTCAGGCGTTCTTGCGCCGCACGCTCGGCCTTGAGCAGGCTGTCGGCCGTGTTGGCGACCGACTGAGTGCGCTCCCGCTCCGCTCGCAGTTGCGTGACTTCCTCGCGCAGCCGCGCGAGTTCCGCACGCGTATTTCGATCCAGTCCGGCGATGTCCTGGCCGAACTCGAAGGCCCACATGGCGATGGCGGCGGAAAACCCCAGCACCACCGCCACGACAGCCCAGCGCAGCGGCCACGGCAGGTGGCTGCGCACGATCATCCGCGGCGCGCTGATCGACAATCTTCGGCGGATCAGTTTCCAGCGCATGTCGGATGTGAACGATGGTGAGCCATGAATGGCAAGAGGCCGCATGGAAGCGGCCTCTTGCATGGATCGTGCGCGATAGGTCTCAGCGCTTGCTGAACTGCTTGCGGCGACGAGCGCCGTGCAAGCCGACCTTCTTGCGCTCGACCTCGCGAGCGTCGCGCGTGACGAAGCCGGCGCGGCTCAGTTCGGGCTTGAGCGCCGCGTCGTAGTCGATCAGCGCGCGCGTGATGCCGTGGCGCACGGCGCCGGCCTGGCCGGATTCGCCGCCGCCGTGCACGTTGACCTTCACGTCGAAGGCCGCGTCATTGGACGTCAGCACCAGCGGCTGCTTGACGACCATGATGGACGTCTGGCGGCCGAAATACTGCTCGACCGGCTTGCCGTTGACGAGGATCTGCCCCGTGCCCTTCTTGATGAACACGCGTGCCACCGAAGACTTGCGGCGGCCGGTTCCGTAGTTCCAATTTCCGATCATCGCCGTTCCTTAGATCTCGAGCACTTTGGGCTGCTGGGCGGTGTGCGGATGCGAGGCACCGGCGTACACCTTCAGCTTCTTCACCATCGCATAGCCCAGCGGACCCTTCGGGAGCATGCCCTTGACCGCCTTCTCGAGCGCGCGGCCCGGGTGCTTGGCCTGCATGTCCTTGAACTTGGTCGCGTAGATGCCGCCCGGGTAGCCCGTGTGGCGGTAGTAGACCTTGTCGTTGGCCTTGTTGCCGGTGACGCGGATCTTGTCGGCGTTGACGACGACGATGAAATCGCCGGTATCGACGTGAGGCGTGTAAATGGCTTTGTGCTTGCCGCGCAGGCGGAGGGCGACTTCACTGGCCACCCGTCCGAGAACCTTGTCGGTCGCGTCAATCACAAACCACTCATGCGTCACTTCGGCCGGTTTGGCGCTGAAGGTTTTCATGAAAGACCTGAGTTGGTTTGCCAGCCCCGTCTGGCCCGCGCTATTCGCTTGGACCGTTCCGCGGTCGGTGCCGCTTCTTTTGATGGCGGCCTCTTAGGCGGATCGCGTGCGGCCTGCCGGAGCCGGCAAGTCGGGCGCGTGTCTTCCCTGGGCTGATTTCGGGAAAGCTTTTAATTCTAGCAGAGCGGGCGAGACGCGTGGAAGCTGAGATGCGTCAAAGTGCGAGGCGATGGCGGCCCGGAATGGAGAACCCGCTCCACCGGTTTGGACTAAACTAGGGTTTACCCGAATCACGGCAGGACACTGATGCAAGCCTCCGCCCCGTCGCCCGTTCCGGCCCTCCCGCAGGCTGCGGCGTGGCTGCCCGCGTCGTTCAATCCCTGGGCATGGGTGCCGATCCGCTCGCTCTCGGCCAGGCACCGGGCTCGCATCGCGGCTCACCTGGTCGCGCTCAACGAGCAGGATCGCTACCTGCGCTTCGGCTATCCGGCCACGGACGAGCAGATCCAGAAATACGTCGATTCGCTGGATTTCGGCCGGGATGAGCTGTTCGGCATCTTCAACCGCCGGCTCGAGCTGATCGCCATGGCGCACCTCGCCAACGCACCGGGGGCCACGAACGGCAGCCGGGCGATGGCCGAGTTCGGGGTTTCCGTACTGCCCAAGGCGCGCGGCCGGGGCTACGGCTCGCGCCTTTTCGAGCACGCCGTCATGCACGCGCGCAACCGCGGAGCGGACACCCTGTTCATCCACGCGCTGAGCGAAAACACGGCAATGCTGAAGATCGCCCGCAAGGCAGGCGCGACGGTGGAGCGCGAAGGCTCAGAGACCGAAGCCTGGGTCAAGCTGCCTCCGGAGACGCTGGCCACGCGATTCGGCGAACTGATGGAGCAACAGGCTGCTGAATTCGACTATCAGATGAAGTTGCAGGCTCATCGCATGAACGAGATCCTCGGCGCTCTGACAGAAGTGAAAACTCACTTGAACGACAAGTCACCCACCGCGGTGGAGTGACCACCCCGCGCTCGTTCACACCCGATCCCGGGGAGCGACACCGCACCCCGCGTGCGTAACAATCTGGGTACATTCCTCGACACGCCATCGTTCGAGGCCTTTGCTCGTGCAAGGCTGCGGGCGTTGAGGACCAGATCGTGACCATGCAAATCATCCCGTGGGTCGTCCTGGTGACGCTGCTGCTGCTGGCCGTGGTGTGGCTCGGCGTGCGCTCGATGCGGCGGCCGCGCAAGTCCGCCGCCCCGCCGCCGCTGCCCACCGAATGGGCACTGACCGCCCGGCCCGTCTTCAGTACCGACGAGCGACGCGTGTATCGCCTGCTGCGCGAAGCGCTGCCGCATCACGTGATCCTCTCGAAGCTGCCGCTGGTGAGGTTCTGCCAGCCCACCGAGCCGAGCGAGGTGCGTTACTGGTACGACCTCCTGGGCGCCAATCACGTCGCCTTCGCGGTCTGCAGCGCCAACGGCCGCGTGCTGGCGGCCATCGACCTGGACACCGAACGCGGCAA
The DNA here is from genome assembly GCA_035254085.1 of Piscinibacter sp. Classification (GTDB taxonomy): domain Bacteria; phylum Pseudomonadota; class Gammaproteobacteria; order Burkholderiales; family Burkholderiaceae_C; genus Albitalea. The sequence goes on along the minus strand of DATFAY010000594.1, from coordinate 12,066 downwards.
TTCGCGCCGCATCATGCAGATCAAGCAGTCGGTCCTCGCCGCCTGCCGGGTTCGCTACCTGCGCTGTCCGCTGGATCGGCTCCCGACCCTGGCGGAACTGCAATTGCTGGTGCCGCACACCGGCAATTCGGCGCGCGGCCCCCAGCCGGCCCCCGCTCCCACCCACGACCTCCACGCGGCACGCGACACGCTGGCCCACACGGTGGCGTCGCGGCGCGCCGAGCGGACCGCGCTGTGGCAGGACTCCACGTTCTTCCAGGATTCCTTCTTCGCCCCCGACAACCGCATGGACGGCTTCTCTTCGTCCGAATTCGGCTCGCTCGGCGGACCGGCATCGGCGAACGGGCGGGCGCGCTCGTCGCGCGAGGGCAATCACGACGACCGCGGCGCGGAGAACGGCGCAGTGGCAGTCGATCCGCCGCCATACCCGACGAGGCACTGAGCCCCGTGGATCGCGCGCGTACGATCGCGGAATGAGCGAAGCCCGGCAAAGCGCCAACGGTCACCACACGCCGTATTCCGGCCTCACCCCGGCTGTCATCCTCGACGCGCTGGACAGCGTCGGCCTGCGCGGTGATGGTCGCCTGCTCCAATTGAACTCGTACGAAAACCGCGTCTTCCAGGTTTATCTCGAAGATGGGACTGCCGTCGTAGCAAAGTTCTATCGACCCGGACGCTGGAGCAACGAGCAGATTCTCGAAGAGCATGAGTTCAGTGCCGAATTGGCCGAACAAGAGATTCCCGTGGTGGCCCCGCTGTCGCTGGTCTCCGCCGACGGCGCCTCGTCAAGTGCAACGCTGTTGGGCGAGCGACGAACACTGGCGCAGGTTGCGTGCGAGTCGGACACGCTGCGCTTCGCCGTGACGCCATGCCGCCCAGGCCAATCGCCCCCGCTCGAATCCATGGCGGACCTCGAGTGGCTGGGGCGATTCATTGGGCGCTTGCATGCCGTGGGAGCACGCCGGCCGTTCCGAACGCGGCAGACCTTCAGCGTGGCCGAATTCGGGCTGGCCGCGCGGGACCGCCTTGCGCAATCCCATGTCGTCTCCCCGCAGGCCGCCCTCGAGTGGAGGGCAGCGGCCGACCACGCGTTGGCCGCCGCCCAGGACGTATTCGCACGCACCGACGGTCTGCAAATGATCCGCCTGCACGGAGACTGCCATCGCGGCAACGTACTGTGGAGCGACCGCGGCCCTCATTTCGTCGATCTCGATGACGCCGTCAACGGCTATGCCGTGCAAGACCTGTGGATGCTTCTTTCGGGCGATCCGCCCACCAGCCGCCGACAGTTGCAGGCGCTGCTCGAGGGGTACCGCCTCTTTGCCGATTTCGACGATCGTCAATGCGCGCTGATTGAACCGCTGCGCGCGGTGAAGATGATCCACCACAGCGCGTGGATCGCATCCCGCTGGGAAGACCCCGCGTTTCCGGCGGCGTTTCCGTGGTTCGGCGAATCGTCCTACTGGCAGCAGCAGGCGCAGGACTTGAGGGATCAGTTGCGCCGCATCGAAGCATCCCTGACCCCCTAATTCGAAAATAACCCCTCAAGCGAGGGGATGGACCGTCACTCCTTCTTACCTATTATTCAGTTGTCCCGTGCTGATGCACGACCGAACAACCGAATTCCGAAGGGGGATCCGAATGAAATTTCTTGCGAAGACCGCCATTGCCGTCGCAGCCATCGCTGCTTCGGCAGCCGCTTCCGCGGTCACGATTACCTCGTACAGCTTCGATGGAGTCGGGGCATTCATCAAGCTGGGGGCGACAACGGAAGGCGTCGGCGCCGGCGAGATCACGGTCAATACCGACATCGGAAGCTTTGCCACCTATTGCATCGAACTGACGCAAGGGCTGGGCACTCCTCCTGCTTCCGGATATGCCTTCGGCAGCTACGCCAATGACTTGATTTCCCGACTGGTCGATGTCTCCGGCTTCTACGGCGGCATCCCGGGCGTCAACGCCGTGGACACCACGGTGGAAAAGGCGGCACTTCAACTCGACATCTGGGAAGCCGTCTACGACAGCTTCCCGGGCGACTTGAGCGCCGGCAACTTCTCGGTCGTCAACGTGTCGGCTCCGGTCCTGGCCCAGGCGAACGCCTACCTCACCGCTGCTGACGCACTGGCCCCCGGCTCCTATCCGACCAACACGCTGTATGCGTTCACGCACCGGTCGCGTCAGGATCTGGTGACGTCGATTCCCGAGCCGTCCACCTACATGCTGATGTTCGCTGGGTTGGCAGGCATGGGTCTCGTGGCACGTCGCCGAAACGGCCAGCAAAGCTGATCCCGAATTCGACACGATCGCGGAACGAAGGGTGGCTCTGGCCACCCTTTCTGCTTTATTGCAGCGCTGTGTCGACAGTCTTCACGATGCGGCAAAGGATTCGCTCGTCGCCGAGACGCAGAGAATCTCCGGCTTGGTCTCGCCGAGCGCAGCGACTGCCACCGCGAACACGGGAGCGCTGATCGAGCGCAACGTGGCGCGGCCAAGCCCCGGATGTTGAATCGGCCGCCATCCGTCGTCGCGCGGCCCACCCCGACCGGAGTTGATGCATGAGCCGCGACAATCGCCATGCCGCGCGTCGCGCTGCGGCTCATTCTGCCTGGCCGCATGTCGGCAAAGGTTCTGAGCCAATCGCAGATCTGGCGCGCGGCGGCGCGCGATTCGTCGATCACCGACGAAGGGATGCGACGCTGAATCATGACCAGGCACCCGGCATTCAGGGCCCTGTACACCATGTCCTTCGCGTCAGGGCGAGAGTTCATGTCGGCTACGCCGGTGCTCCCGTCATGCCTCGGCGCAAGCCCGTCGCGAACAGGTCGGCAGCATCCGCCGCCAAGGCTCGTGGCAGGTCCAGGTGCATGGCGTCGAGCCGGTGCAGGTACCACTTGGCATATCGTCTGCAATTGAAGCCGTTGCTGCTGCGTCGCCACAACACACCGACATCGTCCAGCGACTGCTGCGCCTGGACCAGATGGACCTCCAATTCCGGCCCGTCCGGGGATTCCACTGCCAGTTCCGCCTGGATGGTGTCCCATATCGCCTCGGACTGCGGCGAGGGCGATGGGGCCGGCTCATCGGAGCCCGCGCGCTCAACAGTGGGTCTGGCGCGTTGCCGCCACGGGGTCGCCGCAAGCAGGCGCGAGACTCGGCGCTCGATGCGACGCGACAGACTCTTGACCATGACTCGCGGCGCGTAGCTGTCGAGCAACCAGACCGGTGGCTTGCGCGTGCCGGGCATGTCCCTCGCCAGACGAAGCGCAAGCAACCCGCCGAGTGAGAAGCCGACGAAGCCGGTCACGCGCGCGGGGCCCAATTCCTTGACCAGCTGGGTCATCCGCTCGCGCAAGAACCACAAGGGCCGAGGATGAGGCACACGGGACAACATTGCGTCGAGATCCATGATGGCGACCGCGTGGTCATCGCCCATGCGAGCCTGCACGAGCTCCCCCAGCTTGTACAGCCCGAGCGCACGACCGCCCTTGCCTGGAACCAGCACGAGCACATGCGGTGCGTCGGTCCGACCAATCAGCACGCACGAGCCTGGACTGCTCGTTGTCGGACGCTGCGCCAATGCTCGCAGGTTGGCGAAGGTTGGCCGCGCCAGGAACGCGCCCGTGTCGATATTCAGGCCGTGCTGCCGCCGCAGGTGCGCCGTCATGCGCATGGCGGCGAGCGAGTTGCCGCCGCTTCGCAGGAAGTCGCTCGCACCGGTGATGCCCTCTGGGGGCGCCGCAAGATAGCGACCCCACGCGAGGCGCAGTGGGTCCTCGACGTCCGGGGCAATCTCGGCCGGCTCGACAACTGCGGCGACCGTTGCAGAAGCTGCCACGGGCGGCAACGCCTCGATCTTGCAGAGTTCGCTCATGCGTCGTCGGAGAGCCGCTGCCAATGCATCGACCTGCCCCTGCAGGAATGCGCTATGCACCGCTTCGATGCTGCACCGCAGGAGACCCCTTTCCATCCACGCATGCAAGGTCAGGCCATAGCGCGCGGCTTGTTGAGGCACGCGCAGCAATCGCGCAGACGAATCGCCAAACGGAACACTCCGCGCCGGCTCGAGTCTCCAAGTGAAGCAGAACGCGTTGAGCCGACGCGCGACATCGACATCTCGCTGTGCCACCACCTCGGCCAGGGTGCGAAGCGGCAGAAACGAGGGTCGCTGAAGCGCCAACACTGCCGCGTTGACGCGCGCAAGCGCATCAGCCATAGACTCACCGAGCCGCGCACCCGCTTCGACGACGCGCACATCCAGCAAGTAGCCGACCGGCTCGATCAACTCGGGCTCGACACGCCGCGAGAACGGTGTCGAGACGAAGCGCCAAGCCTCCCCGAACACATCTTGCACGGCTGACGCGTAAGCCACGATCAGAGGAGAGAACGGCGTCATGCCCCACCGGTCGCAGGCGCGCAGCAGATCGTCGACCAGAGCCTGGTCAAGAGCAATGGCACGCTCGCATCCGGCGTCGGGTGCCCGAGTCAATGCGAGGGATCGACCCTCCAGGGCATCGACGAGCGTGTGGGCCCACGCGTGCGCCGCGGCCGTGTCGCTCCAGGCCTTTTCGAACGCCGCGAAGCCCAACGGCGAGCCGTAAGTCGGCGCAAGCGTCTCGCCGCGCAGCAGCGAATTCAACTGTTCGAGGCAGCGATCGATGCTCGCCTCGTCCACGGCCACGTGATGGATGGTCCACACGATCAAGCTCGAACCGTCGACCACGGGCCAACAGTCCACGCGCATCACGCCGTCGGCGGACAAGTCCATGCTGCGGTTGATCACCTCCAGCACGGCGCCAGGCCAGTGCAGTTCCGAAGGAGCGCATGCGAGCTCCGCGTGGTCCCTCCACCAGCCGTCGCCCAGCGTCTCCCTCAAGCTCGCGGTTGCTCTGGCGTTGTCGCCACGCACCGTCATGCGAAGCGATGGATGGTGCTGGGCCAAGGTGGTGAATGCCCCACGGACGCGGCCGGCATCCTGCATCGAAGCGGCGTGCAGGGCCACATGAACGAGGTATGCGCTGCCGGTCGGGTCGAGTTGTGACGCTGCCAGCACCGCCTGCTGTCCCTGTAACAGCGGCACCACCTCGTCGCCTGCGATGGTCGTCAGCTCTCCGCCATGGTAGGCGGGCGACGCGTCGACGTGGCGAGCCTGCTCGGCCAGGACCGGCACGCGCAGTACATCGATCGGCGTCAAATCCCGGGCAAGCCGACGGCGCACTTGCGAGCTGATCTGCAGTGCGAGCAGCGAGGTCCCCCCCAACGCCCAAAAATCGGACTCGCGGTGAACGTGCTCGGCTCGCAGGCATTTGCGCCAGATGTCGGCAAGGGCACGCTCGGTGTCCGTTCGCCAAACGTCGTCGCGGGTCGTCTGCAACTCGCCAGCCTGCTGCTCGACGAGTGACGCCAACGCCGTGCGGTCCAGCTTGCCGTTGATGTTCAGCGGCAGCCGCGCCATGGGCAGCAACACCCTCGGCGCCGCCGCAGGTGGCAGGCGCTCACCCATGTACTCGCTCACGAGCTGCACGTCGGGGCCGACACCGTTCACGCCGGTGAAGCAAGCGACGAGGTGACGCGATTCCGCGCTGTCGCCGCGTACCAGGACGGCGGCATCGCCCACGCCGGGGCAGGCCAAGAGGGTCGCTTCGACCTCCTCGAGCTCGATACGGTGGCCCTGGATCTTGACTTGGCGATCGATCCGTCCGGCAAACTCGAACACGCCGTCAGCGCGACGGTTCACGAGATCGCCAGTGCGATACCAGCGCTGACCATCCTTCTCCACGAATTTCCTGCGCGAGAGATCGTCGTCATGGAGATAGCCGAGCGCGACGCCGTCGCCACCGGCCCACAACTCGCCGGTCTCGCCCTGAACCGCGTCTCCAACCACTCGGACGACCGTCCCGCGAATCGGTCGACCCACGGGGATGCCGCGCTCGCTCTCGGTATCGGCCAACGTGATCGGGTGACACAGCGTGAACGTGGTGTTCTCCGTTGGCCCGTACCCGTTGATCAGTCGAAGCTTTGGATACGCTTCCAACACGGCGCGCGCGTGGCGCGGAGATACTCGCTCGCCGCCGGTCAGCAACTGACGCAAGCGTGCGAAGGCATCGACACGATCCTCGACCATGGCGTTGAACAGCGCGGCCGTGAGCCATGTGTCGCTGATGTTTCGGGAGAGCAGGAACTCCGCCAGGTCATCGATCGTGGGCCAAAGGTCTTGCTGCACCACGCAGCATCCGCCATTGAAGAGGGGGCCCCACACCTCCAGGGTCGAGGCGTCGAACGCCGGCGATGACAAGAAGCCCCAGCGAGCACCGACGCTGAATTCCGCGAAGTCTGCGTCGCAGACCAGACGCACGATACCGTCGCGCGGGACCATCACGCCCTTGGGCGCGCCCGTCGTGCCCGACGTGAACATGACATAGGCCGGCACCCCAGCCGGCGGCGTGACCCACGGCATCGGCTCGTCGACGACGGCGGACGACATCGACACAGCATTGGCATCGAGCAGACGGGCGCCCTCGAAGCCTGGGCTGCAATCCGACCCATCGGTGATCACGAAGCTCGGTCGCAGCACGTCGAGCATCGCCTGGCGCCTGGAGGTCGGGCTTGCAAGATCGATCGGGGCGTAGGTCGCACCCAATCGAAGCAGCGCGAGCTGCGCCACCAGCAGTCGCGGCGAGCGCTGCATCAGCAAAGGAACGATGTCGCCGCAGCGAACACCATCTGCCCGCAGCGCGAGCGCAAAGGCCCGGGCGGCGCGGTCCAGGTCGCGGTAGGTGAGCACGGCATCGCGACCCTCCACCGCGGGAAGGTCGGCGTACCGCTCGAAACTCAGCCGAAGGCGCCCACAGAGCGCATCATCGCGCCCTTCGCCGATCGTTATCGTCATCTATGTACCGCCCCTGTCCTCAGGTCCAAGGGTAGCGCAGCCGCCTGCCTGCACGCGGCCCCTGATCCGGGGGTGCAGCGGTACTATGTCCGCTCGCCGGCACCTTTGTGACCCGCCACCCGTGGACGACTCCGGATGGCAGTTTGCAGTCAGGACAAGAGCAAGGCGTTGACGCGCCTCACGTAGCCGGCGGGATCTTCCAGTTGGCCGCCCTCGGCCAGCAGCGCCTGGTCGAACAGGATGTGGGCCAGGTCATCGAAATGGGCGCTGCCATCGAGCCGCTTCACCAGCGGATGTTCGGCATTCACCTCGAGGATCGGCCGGGACTCCGGCGCCTTCTGGCCGGCCTGCTTGAGCAGGCGCGCGAGGTGGCCGCTCATGTCGCCTTCCTCGGCCACGAGGCAGGCCGGCGAATCGACCAGCCGGGTCGTCACGCGCACATCCTTCGCGCGATCCTTGAGCGCCTCCTTCAGGCGATCGAGCACCGGCTTGAACGCGGTGGCCGCCTCTTCGGCCTGCTTCTTCTCGGCCTCGTCCTGCAGCTTGCCGAGGTCGACGGCGCCTCGGGCCACGCTTTGCAGCGGCTTGCCATCGAACTCGTACAGGTGGCTCAGCATCCACTCGTCGACGCGGTCGGTGAGCAGCAGCACCTCGATGCCCTTCTTGCGGAACAGCTCCAGCTGGGGGCTGCTCTTGGCGGCCGCGAGGCTGTCGGCCGTGATGTAGTAGATCGCCTCCTGGCCTTCCTTCATGCGACCGACGTAGTCCGCGAAGCCGACCCCCTCGTCGGCATGCGTCGATGCAAATCGCAGCAGCTTGGCCAGCCGCTCCTGGTTCGCGTGATCCTCGCCCACGCCCTCCTTCAGCACGACGCCGAAGTCCTTCCAGAACTTCGCGTACTTGTCGCGCTCGGCAGCGTCCTCGCTGTCGGCCAGCGACTCCAGCATGGACAGCACGCGCTTGGTCGAGCCTTCGCGGATGGCCTTCACGTCGCGGCTTTCCTGCAGCAGCTCGCGTGACACGTTGAGCGGCAGGTCGCTGCTGTCGATCACGCCCTTGACGAAGCGCAGGTACACCGGCATCAAGGCCTCGGCGTCGTCCATGATGAAGACGCGCTTGACGTACAGCTTCACGCCGCCGCGCTTGTCGCGGTTCCACAGGTCGAAGGGCGCCTTGGCCGGGATGAACAGCAGCTGGGTGTACTCGCTGCGTCCTTCGACGCGGTTGTGCGTGTAGGCCAGCGGCGGCTCGCTGTCGTAGCTCAGGTGCTTGTAGAACTCGTCGTACTCTTCCTTGGTGATGTCGTTCTTGTTGCGGGTCCACAGCGCGGCCGCCTTGTTGACCGGCGCCCATTCGTCGCGCACGACCTGCTTCTTCGCCTCGTCGTCCCACTCCTCCTTCTGCATCAGGATGGGCAAGGAGATGTGGTCGGAGTACCGCCCGATGATGGACTTAAGCTTCCAGCCGCTCAAGAATTCCTCTTCGCCTTCGCGCAGGTGCAGGATGACCGACGTCCCGCGCAGCGGGCGATCGATGGTCTCGACCTCGAATTCGCCGGTGCCTTGCGAGCTCCAGCGGACCCCTTCCTCGGGCCTGGCGCCGGCGCGGCGCGACTCCACGGTGATGCGGTCGGCGACGATGAAGCCGCTGTAGAAGCCCACGCCGAACTGGCCGATGAGCTGAGCGTCCTTCTTCTGGTCGCCCTGCAGCGCGGCGACGAATTCGCGCGTGCCGCTCTTGGCGATCGTGCCGAGATTGGCGACCGCTTCCTCGGCCGACAGGCCGATGCCGTTGTCGGTGATCGTGATCGTCTTGGCCTCGGCGTCGAAGGCGACGCGCACCTCGAGGTTGGGCTGGTCCTCGTAGAGCTCGGGCTTGTTCAGCGCCTCGAAGCGCAGCTTGTCGCAGGCATCGGAGGCGTTGGAGATCAGCTCGCGCAGGAAGATTTCCTTGTTCGAGTACAGCGAGTGCGTGACGAGGTGAAGGATCTGCTTGACCTCGGCCTGGAAGGAAAGTGTCTGTTTGTCCATGGTCGTCCGTGGGTTTCACGCCATTGCGAGCAGGCGTGCGCGCGAGAAATGGAGGCGATTCTCGACCATTCAAGGGGCGCGCCGCACGCCCCCCCTGCGCAGATAAAAAAACCGCCCACGAGGGGCGGTCAAGGTCGCGTCGGCCCGAGGGCCGTTCGCCACGCTCTCGCTCAGTACACCACGTAGACCACGGCCGAGCGCGGGGGCAGGTCGAAGCGGCCGGTGGCCGCGTCGTAGCGCGCATCGCTGGCCACGCGCCGGTCCGCCGCCGACGGCGAGGCCTGCACCGGGTGCAGCACGTAGGCCTTGCCCTTCTCGGCGTCGATGGTGAGTTGTTGCGCCGCCTTGTCCACGTTGACGAGGTACAGCAGTTCCTTGAAGGCGGCGCCCGGATAGCCTGCGCCGTCCAGGTGGCCGGCGATGACCACCGGGTTCTGCGCCGAGCCGGTGTTGTAGAACTTGAGCCGGGCCTTGATGTCGTCGGCACTGCGCAGGCGGAACAGCGTCGAGCTGGAGCGGATGCGCAGCAGGTCGCGGAACATGTCGCGCGCCAGCTGGATCTGCTGCGTGCCCGGCTGGATGGCCGGGTTGGCCAGCAGCGGCTTGATGATCGCGTAGTTGCTGCCATTGTCCGGCGCCGGCGGCGCACCCACGCCGAAGTTGTTGGTCGCGTAACTCCAGTCGAGGCGGTTGAACCAGTCGCCCGAGTCGTAGCTGTTGCGGTCCATCGACTTGGAGCGCAGCGTGTCGATGCCCGCGTGGAAGTAGCTCACGCCCTGGCTGAACGCGTTGAGCGCGGCCCCAAGCATCTGCACCCGGGCCCTGTCTTCGGCGGTGGTGGCCAGCGGCAGCTTGTACACGCCGATGTCGAACAGCGTCTGGTTGTCGTGGTTCTCGACGTAGTTCACCACCTCGCCCGGCTGCGACACGTAGCCCGCCGGCTGCCCGTTGTAGTCGAGCTCCTGCAGCTGCTTGGTGGCGTCCCAATGGGTGGTGAGCGCGTAGTCGCGGATCGAGCCGGCCAGCCCGACCTTGACCATGTCAGCCGCCCACATGAGGTCGGTGCGCGACTTGCCGGCGCCGCTGCCGTTGTCGTCGTAGTAGAGGCCGTTGATGAAGCCCTGGTTCTTCACCAGGTCCATGCCGCCGTCGAACGGGCCGCCGCCGCGGATGAAGTCGCGTGCGCGGTCGCTGAAGGTGCCGATGCCCGAGCCGTTGAGCGAGAGCTGCGACGCCTGCACGAAGCGCGCGCCGTCGGCCACCTCGCCGAAGTTCCAGCCTTCGCCGATGAGGGGGATGTCGCGGCCGGTCACGCTGGCCAGCCGGGCCTTGAGCGCTTCCATCACCGAGCGCGGCTGATGCGCCATCAGGTCGAAGCGGAAGGAGTCGATCTTGTACTGCGTGGCCCAGGTCAGCACCGAGTCGATCATCAGCTTGCCCATCATCGCGTTCTCGGTCGCGGTGTTCTGGCAGCAGGTCGAGGTCTCGACGGCGCCGCTCGAATCGAGTCGATGGTAGTAGCCCGGCACGATGCGATCGAGCACCGATTTCTCGTTCTGGCCCGAGGCGCTGGTGTGGTTGTAGACCACGTCCATGCCCACGCGCAGGCCGGCCTCGTGCAGCGCCTTGACCATGGCACGGAACTCGACGATTCGCTTGGCGCCGTCGGCCGCGTCGGTCGCGTAGCTGCCTTCGGGCGCGGTGTAGTGGAACGGGTCGTAGCCCCAGTTGTAGCAGTCGCTGTCCTTGGTGGCGACGACCGCGGCCTGCTGCGATTCGGAGTCAGGACCGCCCGAAGGCGAGGGCGTCACGCAACCGGCCTCGGGAATCGTCGCGATGTCGAACACCGGCAGCAGGTGGACGTCGGTGAGGCCCGCCTGCGCCAGCGCCTCGAGGTGGCGCATGCCGTTCGACCCGGTGTCGGTGAAGGCAAGGTACTTGCCGCGGTGGGCGGCCGGCACGGTGGGGTCGTTGTCGGAGAAGTCGCGCACGTGCAGCTCGTAGATCGACATGTCGACTTGCGACCGCACCGTCGCCGGCGAGGGTGTCGCATCCCAGTGCGCGGGCTTGAGCTGGGGCGCATCGAGGTCGGCGATGTAGCTGCGCTTGGAATCGGTCGTCAGGCTCACCGAGTAGGGGTCGGTCACGAAGTTGCGCACCACGCCCACGCCGCGCACGAACACGTCGACCGCGTACTTGTAGTAGCCGCCCGAGAGGTTGCCGTGGCGCTCGGCGCTCCACACGCCGGTGCGCGCATCGAGCTCCATCGCGTCCACGCTGCGCGGCTCGCCCGTCCCGCTGCGATAGGTGAACACCCAGACGCGCTGGGCCGTCGGCGCCCACAGCTTGAAGCGGGTATGACCGCGCCTCACGCTCACGCCGAGGTCGTCCACCGACTGGGCGGCGGCGTACAGGTCGTCGAGCGCACCCGCCACCTGCGCGGTGGTCGCGTTCTGCACGTTGCCCGACGCATCCTCCTGCACCAGCACGAGCTGCCCGCGATGCAGGCGGCGCAGCTGTCGCAGGTCGTCGTCCTTCACGCTGAGCACGACGCCGGCGCTCACGTACTTGAAGCGCGTGGCCGCCGCGTCGGGCACCGTGCCGCTGAACACCTGCAGCGTGATCGAGCGGTCGGCGCCTTGCACCGGCGCATCCTTGGCGAGGCTGATGTGTCCATCGTCGGAGGCATAGAGCTTGAACACCCCCGCGCCGTCCAGGTGCGGCCACTTGATCAGCTGCTTGTTGAGCCAATAGGCCTTTGCGTCGGTGGTCGATACGGAGCGCAGGTCGGGCGCGGAGGTGTAGACGGTGGGGTCTTGCTGCACCAGCCAGATCTCGCCCACCTGTCCGGCCGGCGCGAGCGACGCGTAGTCGACGTGGATGTTGTTGTTGCGGCCGTCCTTGTCGTTCTCGTTGGGCGGCATGCCGTGGATGATGAATTCGAGCGCCGTGCGGCTCGGGTCGTCCTTCGGATTGAGCACGGGGATGTCGAACACCACTTCGGCCGCACTGGTGCTGGCGTTGTTGAAGTCGCCGAAGGGCACCGGCGACGACCATTGCCCGATCACCACGCCGGGCTTCAGGCCCGCGACGTCGAGGCCGCTGCCGTCCCAGATGTGCACGCCCCAGGCCGCGTAGTTGCCGTCGAAG
>DATFAY010000593.1:0-5738 GCA_035254085.1 Piscinibacter sp. | reverse complement strand
GGGCACACCCTGAGTGGCCTGCGCGGTCGCCTTTCTGTCCGCTGCGGTCATTGCGATCGGCATCCGACCTGCAATGCTTGGCATCCTCATCGGCCCGCAGAGGCCGTGCATGCCGTTCGAACGGGCGTCCGCCCGGGTCGGGACCCACTCAGGAGACAGACAGATGACCGCTTCCCTGTTGCGCGCCGCGCGGTGGCTTTGCGCCGTGCTCGTCTTGTTCGGCGGCCTCGCCGCCACCACCTCGGCACGTGCCGACACCTACACGCAGACGCGCTATCCGATCGTGCTGGTGCACGGCCTGTTCGGCTTCGACTCGATCGGCCCGCTGGACTATTTCTACGGCATCACCTCCGGCCTGCGCAGCGGCGGCGCGAAGGTCTTCACTTCGCAGGAATCGGCCGCCAACGCGAGCGAGGTGCGCGGCGAGCAACTGCTGTCGGAGCTGCGTGCGCTGCAGGCAGCGTACGGCTACAGCAAGTTCAACCTGATCGGCCACAGCCATGGCGGGCAGACGGTGCGGTATGTCGCCGCAGTGGCGCCTGACCTCGTCGCCTCGGTCACCACCGTGGGCACGCCGCACCAGGGCAGCGCCGTCGCCGATGGCCTGCAGCGCGACCTCAACGCCACCGGCTTGACCGGCCTCGTCGCTTCGGTCGCCAACGCCTTCGCGTCGTTCGAGAGCTTCCTGTCCGGCCAGCCGGCGCTGCCGCAGGACGCGCTCGCGGCGCTGCTGTCGCTCAACAGTGCCGGCGCGCGCGACTTCAACCAGCGCTTTCCGGCGGGCGCTCCGAGCACCGCCTGCGGCCAGGGCGCGGCGGTATCGCATGGGGTCGCCTACTACTCGCTCAGCGGCACCTCCGTGCTCACCAACGTGTTCGACGTGGCCGACGGCTTCCTCGGCCTCACCTCGCTGTACTTCAACGAAGCGAACGATGGTCTGGTCGGCCGCTGCTCGTCGCACTGGGGCGTCGTGCTGCGCGACAACTACCCCTGGAACCACCTCGACGAGGTGAACCAATCGTTCGGGCTGCGCGGGCTGTTCACGCCGGATCCGGTGGCGGTGTTTCGCGCCCAGGCCAATCGGCTGAAGAGCGCAGGGCTGTGAATGGATCGCAGCACTCGCCGCGTCGCCGGGGCGGCCGTCGCAGGCCTGCTGCTGGCGGCCTGGCTCTGGAGCGGGCGCGATGATCCGGATCCTGCGCGGCCTGCGTCGCTGGCGGCTGCACCGGCGCCACGAAGTGCGCCGCTTCGTGTCGTCGACGCTGCACTGAGCGCAGCGTCGGCGGCTTCGGCCGCGCGCGACCCAGTCGCCTTCGGGCGCTGGCTCACGGAGCACAGTTCGCTGCGCGACACCGTGCTCGATGGCGCCTGGGATGTCGACAGCCACGGCCAGCTGCATCCGAGCATCGCGCTGCGGCGGCGCTTCGATCAGTTGCTGAGCCTGGTGGGCGAAGCAGGCATCGATGAGATCACCGCGTTCATCAGGCACGACGTCGGAGAGCTGGCCGGCCCCGCGGCGGCCGACCGGGTCCTCGATCTGTGGCAGCGCTACCTGGGCCTGCAGCAGCAGAGCTTTCGCGCGCAAGTCGACCTGCACGATCGCCGCACGTGGGCGGCCGCCCTCGCCGAGCGGCAGCAGGCGCGCCGCCAGTGGCTCGGGCCCGAGGTCGCCGCCGCATTCTTCGCCGACGACGAGGCGCAGCTGCAGGCTTTGATGCAGGGCTCGCCGGTGGTCGGCGCAGTGCCGATCGGCAGTGCCATCGATCGCAACGCCTTGTCGCCGCAGGCGCGCCAGCGGCTGCAGAAGCAGGAAGCCGCCTGGGCCGACTGGGAGCGCCGGCTGGCCGACGCACGACGCGAATGGGCGAGCCTGCAGTCGCGCACCGAGCTGTCGGAAATGCAGCGGGCGCAGGCGATGGAGCAGGCCATCGCAGGCCGCTTCGATGCAACGGAACTGGTGCGGGTGCGCGCCTTGCTGCACCTTCCGCCGTCCGGCAGCGGCGACAGCGGCCGCGGGTGAGCGCCGGGGCCGGCGAGCCGCCGTCGGCCCCTCAGTACTTCTTCCGGATGGGCGCTTCGTCGGCCTCGCCCTCGCCGGGCACACGCAACGCGGCCGTGCCGACCGGTGCGGCATAGCGCACCTTCAAACGCCACGCCGGGCCATCCTTGGCCCAGGTATCGACGACGAACAGCGGCGCTCCCGCCTGGGCGTCGGTCGGACGCAGCAGGAAGCTCACGTCCACCACGGCGCCGTGCTCGTGCGCGGCCATCTGCTCGATGACCGCCTCGGGCGGCTTGCGCCGGCCGACGGCCGCCAGCCACTCGGCACGCGGGATCGGCGTGCCGGGGCGGCGTGCGACCCGCATCTCGAAGTCGTCCGCCAGCAGCGGCTGCAATGCGGCTGCATCGCCGCCGCGCTGCGCCTGCAGCAACTGCGACTCGAGATCGAGGAAGACCTTGACCAGGCGCGTCACCGTGGGCACGCGCGCGGTCTGCGACCACGCCGCGCGCCACGGCACCGCGAGGAACGCGGTTCCCAGCAGGCAGCGGCGGCGGGTGATCGGGTTCATGCCAGGGGTCAGTACTTCACGTCGCAGTAGCCGCCGCTCGCGTTGACCCAGTTCTGCTGGATCAGGTACTGGCGGCTGCCGATGGTCATGTTGTACTTGGAGCCGTTCGAGGCGGTGAACTCGGTGCCGAACTTCCACGCGCACTTGTCGGCATTCTCCTGGCCGCGCCGGTCGTACCAGGCGTTCAGCTCGGGGTCGGTGACCGCCTCTTCGAGCTCGTGCGACAGGATGCTGGCCATGCCGTCGGCACCCGCGTTGCCGTTCGGGCTGGTCGTCTGCGCGGCGCACGAGGTGGGGCAGCGATCGGGGTTGCCGACGAAGGAGTACTTGATCGTCGAACCGGCGATCGTGCCCTTGGTATGCCAGCCGCAGTACTGGGTGCAGAAGCCCGAGGTCGCATTGACGTCGGCCGAGGTCAGCACGAAGTACACCGCATTGGTGTCCTTGGGCAGGCGTCCGCTGGTGATGGCGTCGGACACGACGGTCTGGATCTGCGCGTCGCTCAGCGCCGTGCCCTGCGAGTAGTTGTCGCTGGTCGTGCCCATGTAGTGCACGGCATTGGTGACCTTCTTGTTGGCACCGTCGTAGTAGGTCGTGTTGATGTTGAAGTAGGGCGACCCGCCCATGCCGTTGGCGAGGTCGGTGAGGATGGTGGGCGCAGTGTTGCCCGACCAGTTGCCGTACCAGATGTAGTAGACGTTGGTGCCGGCGCTGTCATTGAGCAGCGGGCCGCCGTGGTAGTAGATGCCGTTCGAGCCGCCCGCCTTGGCGGTCTTGGACCGTGCCATCGCGCCGGGGGAGTCGTCGAGTTCGCCGAAGCCCTTGCCGGTCGGCCGGTAGACCGACTGGCTGTCGGTCTTGACGCTGCCGGCATGGGCGGCACCGACGGCGAGAAGCACGCTGCCCGCCAGGGCCCAATGTTTGCTGATACGCATTCGGTCTGCTCCTGAAGAAGGTTGACAGCATGGCTCGACCGATTCTGTGCGGCCCCGCCGATGCACGTGATGGCGTCGGCGGATTGCTCGGCGTTGCACGTCGCGCGATGCTACGCAGCGCCGGTGCGATCGAACAAGAGTGAAGAACCGTAGACACCCTTACCAAGGGGGGGCCAGATGCAACCGGCTGTGACGCGCCGGTCAGCCCAACGGCGACACCCCGATCAGCCAGCGATGCAGGCCGCCCACGAACAGCGCGTACAGCACCAGGCCGGCCACCACGGCGATGGCGTCATTGGCCGGCCGGCGCGGCGCGCCGGGCACCGCGCGCGGCGGACGGTGCTTAACCGAGATGCGATCGGCGACGGCCCAGACGAGAAAGCCGCCGAACAGCAGGACGTCGGCCAGGGTGCCGTTGGCCAGCAGGTGCGCGAAGGCCCAGAGCTTGACGGCGGCGAGCATCGGATGCTTGACCGCCGCCTGGATGCGCGCCGGCAGGTACGCGGCCAGCAGCAGCGGGAACACCGGCAGCATGAGCAGCAGCGTCACGTGACGCATCCACGTGGGCGGCGTGTACAGCACCAGCGGCGACTGCCGCGCCATGCCGTAGCCGACGATCAGCAGGACGAAGCCGATGATCGAGGCGACCGAGTACAGGCCCTTCCACGGCAGTTCGCCCAGGCGCATCGCCTGCGCGTCGCGCCACGACGGCGCCACGATGGCCACCGAGTGAACGCCCAGGAACAGCACGAGCCCCAGGATCAGCCATGTCATGCGCGGTGCCCTCCGAATCGATGTTGATGGTCGACGATGCCGCGCGAGTCTCGCGAGGCCGGGCCGCGGCGTCAAGTCGGGGCGGCGAATCGCCGGCCGGCACGGCCGACGCACGGCCGCCTCACTGCGCGCTCGATTCCTTGATGAGGCGACCGCCGCTGGCCTGCACCGGCCGCGCGTTCATCGGGTACAGCCGCGCGAAGATGCCGACCTGCTCCGGCGAGACCGGCACCGGCTTCTTCATCACCATCCACAGCACGCCCTCGCTGCAGGGCGGCGTGGTCAGCGAGCCCATGTAGGCGTAGTAGCTGCGTTCGGCGGGCAGCAGCAGCTGCGGGTCGAGGTCGGTCGCGGCAGCCTGCTCTTCGCCCTTTTCGAGGGGCAGGTTGTTCCACACCGACTGCACCACGGCCTGGGCGCTGCCGCGCTCGAGCAGCACCGCAACGACGGCGAGCCGGCCTTGCGCGTCCTTGTGCACGAGATGCACTTCCATGTCGAACTGCTTGCCGTCGATGCGCTCCTCGGACGGGCGGTGGAAATGGAACTGCTGCAGCTCGAAGCGACGGCCCATCACCTCGATGAAGTTGCCCGGCGCGACATTGACCTGCACCGTGTGGCCGGTGTCGATCACGCCGAACCGGCCCGGCCGGTACTCGAACTTCACCGGCTCGAGCTGCACCTGGATGCCCTCGCGCAGGTCGATCGGACTCTGGCGCGTGCCGCTGGCGCACTTGGCGTACTCGGGCCGCAGCCGGCCCCAGTTGTCGGGCCCGCCCGGACCCTCGTAGGACCAGGGCAGTTGCGTGCCCGAGCCATGGACCGGCGCGCTGCGCGAGGCGACGCGCTCTTCACTGGCGCCGTTCGACCGAGACGCGGCACCATGCTCGCCGTGCGCTCGCGCGGCGACCGCCGAGGCGGCGGCACCCGCATGCCCCGTGAGGCGCCACTCGCCCGGACCGTCGGGCTGCAGGCGCGCGCCGCCGCCCATCACCTCGCCGAGGCGACGCTGCAATCGATCCATCGGATTCTCGGGCCCGCTGGCGACCGGCGCCTGCGCGAGCGCGGCCGATGCCTGCGACGCAGCGGCCATCGCGGCCGACGCGGAAGAAGCAGCGGCCGCCATCTTCGGCCGCTTGGTTTTGTGCCGGACCACCGGCGTGCGCGGCCACTCCGGCTCGGCCGGCCACAAGGCGTAGACCGCCGCGCCGGCAGCGCCCACGCCCAGGACCGCGGCGGCGCCGATCAGCATCGTCTTCTTCGACAGCGCGAGGCGCGGCAGCGGCAGCCTGGCGAGCCGACCCCGCAGGCGCAGCAACGGCGCCGGCCAGCGCAGCGCGAAGCGCGCGCGGGCGGCGTGGCCTTCGGCCGGCGCATCGACGGGGTCGTCGAGCACCGGCGCATCGGCCGCTGCGGGTGGGGTCTTCGCCATGACCGGATATCGGCCGCGGCAAGGCCGCCT
>DATFAY010000592.1:0-2458 GCA_035254085.1 Piscinibacter sp. | reverse complement strand
ATCTCGCCTTCGGTGATCTCCTCGAGGCCGGCGACCATGCGCAGCAGCGTGGACTTGCCGCAGCCCGAAGGCCCGACGATGACGATGAACTCGCCGTCCGGGATCTCGGCGCTGACGCCGTGGATCACCTGGTTGGCCGAGGCGCCGCGGCCGTAGCGCTTGACGACGTTGCGGATTGCGATGGCACCCATGCGTTGTGTCGCTCTTTCTATTTCTCGGTGTCGACCAGGCCCTTGACGAACCACTTCTGCATCAGCATCACCACCGCGGCCGGCGGCAGCATCGCCAGGATGGCGGTGGCCATCACCAGCTGCCATTCGGTGGCGGCGTCGCCGCCGACGATCATGCGCTTGATGCCGATGACGGTGGTGTACATCGACTCGTCGTTGGTGATCAGCAAGGGCCAGAGGTACTGGTTCCAGCCATAGATGAACTGGATGACGAACAGGGCCGCGAGGCTGGTGCCCGACAGCGGCAGCAGCACGTCGAAGAAGAAGCGCATGGGGCCGGCGCCGTCGATGCGTGCGGCTTCGGTGAGCTCGTCGGGCACGGTGAGGAAGAACTGGCGAAACAGGAACGTGGCCGTCGCCGAGGCGATCAACGGCAAGGTGAGGCCGACGTAGGAGTTGAGCATGCCGAGGTCGGACACCACCTTGAAGGTCGGGATGATGCGCACCTCCACCGGCAGCATCAGCGTGACGAAGATCATCCAGAAGAAGGTGCGGCGCAGCGGGAAGCGGAAGTAGACGATCGCGAAGGCCGCGATGATCGAGATGGCGATCTTGCCGGCCGCGATCGCCAGCGCCATCACCAGGCTGTTGAGCATCATGCGGCCCACCGGGGCCGACGCGCCGTTGAGCGAGCCGCCGGTGAGGACCTGCGCATAGTTCTCCCACAGGTGCGTGCCGGGGGTGAGCGGCATCGGCACCGCGAGGATGTCCTCCAGCGTGCGGGTCGACGCCACGAAGGTCACGTACAGCGGGAAGGCGACGACCGCGATGCCCGCGAGCAGGACGACGTGCGTGAGAACGGTGAGGCCGGGGCGGTTTTCAACCATGAAGCGTCAGTACTGGACCTTGCGCTCGACGAAGCGGAATTGCAGCACGGTCAAGGTGATGACCAGCGCCATCAGCACCACCGACTGCGCCGACGAGCCGCCCAGGTCGGCCGATTTCACGCCGTCGGTGTAGACCTTGTAGACGAGGATGTTCGTCGCCTGCGCGGGGCCCCCCTGGGTGGTGGCATCGATGACCCCGAAAGTGTCGAAGAAGGCGTAGACGATGTTCACCACGAGCAGGAAGAACGTGGTGGGCGACAGCAACGGGAAGACGATGGTCCAGAAGCGCCGCAACGGGCTCGCCCCGTCGATGGCCGCCGCCTCGATCAGCGAGCGCGGGATCGACTGCAGCCCGGCGAGGAAGAAGAGGAAGTTGTAGCTGATCTGCTTCCAGGTGGCGGCCATGACGACCAGCAGCATCGCCTGGTCGCCGCGCAGCACCCAGTTCCAGTCGATGCCCATGCGCCGCAGCACGAAGCTGAGGATGCCCACGCTCGGCGCGAACAGGAACGCCCACAGCACGCCCGCCACCGCGGGCGCCACCGCATACGGCCAGATGAGCAGCGTCTTGTAGGCCAGCGCGCCGCGCAGGACGCGGTTGGCCATGGTCGCCAGCAACAGCGACAAGGCGATGCCCAGCGTCGCCACGCAGATGCTGAAGAAAGCCGTGACCTGGAACGAGCGCAGGTAGTTCTCGTCGTGGAACAGGTCCACGAAGTTGCGCAGCCCGACGAACTCGGTGTTGATGCCGAAGGCGTCCTGCAGCTGGAACGAGTACCAGACCGCCTGCGCGGCGGGCCAGAAGAAGAAGACCAGCGTGACGGCGATCTGCGGCAGCACGAGCGCCAGCGGCAGCCAGCGCGTTCGAAAGACGACTCGTTTCTCCATCGGGGGTGCGCGACGCAGTCAGGCGGGAAAAGAAGCGCGCCCGGCGCGGCCGGGCGCTCGGCTTCAGCAGGCGGTCACTGGTCCTTGTTGGCGGCTTCGAAGCGACGCAGCAGCTCGTTGCCGCGCCGCACTGCGTCGTCCATGGCGGTCTTCGCGTCCTTCTTGCCGGCGAACACCGCTTCCATCTCTTCCTCGATGATGGCGCGGCCCTGGACGAAGTTGCCGAAGCGCAGCCCCTTGGAGTTGGCGGTCGGCGGCTTGTTGGTGAGCTGGCGGATGGCGATGTCCGCGCCCGGCACCTTCTGGTAGTAGCCCTCGTCCTGCGCCTTCTTGAAGGCGGCGTTGGTGATGGGCACGTAGCCGGTCATTTCATGCCAGCGCACCTGCAGGTCGGTGTTCGACAGGTAGTTCAGGAACGTCGCCACGCCCTTGTATTCCTGCGGCTTCTTGCCGCCCATCACCCACAGGCTGGCGCCGCCGATGATCGAGTTCTGCGGCGCGCCCTTGATCTCG
>DATFAY010000591.1:0-3902 GCA_035254085.1 Piscinibacter sp. | reverse complement strand
CACCGCGGCCGGCATCGACTGCTGCCTGCACCTGCTGCGGCGCGACCACGGCGGCGAGGTGGCGGCCCGCGTCGCGCGGCGCATGGTGGTGGCGCCGCATCGGCAAGGCGGCCAGGCCCAGTACATCGAGCGGCCGGTCGCGCAGTCGCGCAGCGACGATCGCTTGTCGAGCGTGATGGCGTGGGCGCTGGAGCATCTGGATCAGCCGCTGGGGCTGGACGCGCTGGCCGAGCGCGCGGCCATGAGCCGGCGCAGCTTCACGCGGCGCTTTCGGCAGGCGACCGGCACGACGGTGGGACGCTGGCTGCAGGCGCAGCGGCTGGCGCTGGCACAGCGGTTGCTCGAAACCAGCGATCACCCCATCGAGCGGATCGCAGTCGACACGGGCTTCGGCTCGGCCGTCTCGCTGCGCCAGCATTTCGCGGCCGCCTTCGACACCCCACCCAGCGCGTACCGGCGGCAGTTCCGGGGCGGCTGAGCACCGCCGCCAAAAAAAACAGCCGCCCGCAGGCGGCTGGATCAACAAGCATGAGCGGGCGAGTCTAGTGCCGGGATGCAGTGATGGCATCCCATGCCCGCGGGGTCGCCGCGTCCCGATCCGCGAGCGCGTGAAATAGTGCATGGTCCCAGCGCCGCGCGCGCATTGCGGCGATGATGGCGCGCCGCATCCATCACCCGGAGAAACGCATCGTGGCCACTCGCGCACAACCGAAACCGCCTGCCATCCGCGTCGGCGTCGGCGGCTGGACCTACGAGCCCTGGCGCGGCAACTTCTATCCCGAGGGCTGGCCGCAGGCGCGCGAGCTCGAATACGCGAGCCGCCAGCTCACCGCGATCGAGATCAACGGCACCTACTACAGCACCCAGAAGCCGGCCAGCTTCGCCAAGTGGCGCGACGAGACCCCGCCGGACTTCGTCTTCTCGATGAAGGCCACGCGTTACGCGACCAATCGCAAGGTGCTGGCCGAGGCGGGCGAATCGATCGAGCGCTTCGTCGGCAGCGGCATCAGCGAGCTCGGGCCCAAGCTCGGGCCGATCGTCTGGCAATTCATGCCGACCAAGCGCTTCGAGCCGGAGGACTTCGAGGCTTTCCTGTCGCTGCTGCCCAAGCAGGTCGACGGCCTGGCGCTGCGCCACGTGATGGACGTGCGCCACGCGAGCTTCGCCACACCGCAGTACGTGGCGCTGGCGCGCCGCCACGGCGTCGCCTCGGTCTTCACCGACTCGCCGGACCATCCCTCGTTTGCCGACGTCACCGCCGATTTCGTCTATGCGCGGCTGATGTGCGCGCAGGCCGGTGTCGCGACCGGCTACGCCGCGCCGGCGCTGGCGCAGTGGGCGGCGCATGCGCGGCAGTGGGCCGAGGGCGCGGAACCGCCGCTGCCGCGCGTCGACGACAAGCCCGCGCCGCGGCGTGCGCGCGAGGTCTTCGTCTACTTCATCAACGGCGCCAAGGAACGCGCCCCGGCGGCAGCGATGGCGCTGATCAAGCACCTGGGCTGAACCGGCGGCGGCGCGCCGCCGGGAGACTCATGTTCAGCGACCCGACTGCGCGACCGCGAGCGACGCGGTGTTGGGCGGCGGCGGCTCGCTCGCCTGCTCGGTCGGCGGCGCTTCCAGCTGGCGCAGGCAGCTCGCCCGCACGCGCGCCGAGCGCAGCGCGTTGCAGCGGCTCACCGCCTCGGCGTGGCTCGCGACGCCGACGCGAAACACCTCCCCTTGCTGCACGGCGGTCGCGACGACCTGGTGAAACCCCAGCAGCAAGGCGAGGATGGTCATGCACGCGAAGCCGAAGGGCCAGGCGGGCGAGCGCAGGTGGGCGGGCAGGCTCCACCACCAGGCCAGCAGCCGGCGTCGCAGCGCCAGCAGGCTGGCCGGCGCATGAGGCAGGCGCTGCGACGCGGCTCTCATCGCAGCTTCCTCGCGGACGCGCCATGCAGGACCTCGTCCCAGAAGGGCGCCTGCAGGGCCGGGTCGGCCGCTTCGTAGCCGATCGCGCCGTCGAGCGCAGCGGCCGGTTCCATGGGCTGCCGCGCCGCCTCCTCGCGGGCCGCACCGAGGGTGTCGTCGTCGGGGGCCTGGGCCTCGTTGCTCATCGTCCACTCCCATCGCCCGCCGTCGTGGTGGGCCTGGCTGCATGGTCGCGCTCGCGCTGCCCGCGAGCTATCGGGTGAGGAGTGAAATTGGTGTAGGAGTGTGCCTACAGTTCACATCCGGCGCGGCTGTGTCACGATGCGGCCCGCCGCTTTCCGTTCAGGAGACTTCGCATGGCCGCCTCGATCCGATGTCCCGTGCTGCCCGTCGTGGTGGCGATGCTCGCCGCCACGACGCTGGCCGCCGCCCAGCCCGCGGGCGACCCGCCGCTGCTGCGCGAAACGGCGGCCGCGGTCGATGCGCAGCAGCTGCGTTCGACGATCGAGCGGCTGGTCGCCTTCGGGACCCGCCACACGCTGTCGGACACCCGCTCCGACACCCGCGGCATCGGCGCGGCGCGGCGCTGGGCGCAATCGCGCTTCGGCGAGATCTCGCGCGCCTGCGGCAACTGCCTGGAGGTGGTGACGCCGGCCCAGACCGTCACCGGCGCGCGCATCCCGCAGCCGACCGAGGTGATGGACGTCGTCGCGATCCAGCGCGGCACCAGCGAGCCGAGCCGGGTCATCCTGATCACCGGCCACCTCGATTCGCGGGTCACCGACATCATGAACGCGACCAGCGACGCGCCCGGCGCGAACGACGACGGCTCGGGCGTCGCGGCGGTCATCGAGGCCGCGCGCGTGCTGTCGCGGCACAAGTTCCGCGCGACGCTGGTCTACGGCGTGCTCTCCGGAGAAGAGCAGGGCCTGTACGGCGGCAAGGTGCTGGCCGACTACGCTCGCGCGCAGGGCTGGCAGGTCGAGGCGGACCTGAACAACGACATCGTCGGCAACAGCCACGGCGGCGACGGCGTCCACGACAACACGACCGTGCGCGTGTTTTCCGAAGGCACCAAGGCGGTCGAGACGACGGCACAGGCCAACCGCCGTCGCTACAACGGTGGCGAGGTCGACTCGCCCTCGCGCAATCTCGCGCGCTACATGGCCGGCCTGGCCGAGCACACGCTGACCAACCTGAGGGTGGAGATGGTCTACCGCACCGACCGCTACGGGCGCGGCGGCGACCAGGTGCGTTTCCTCGAGGCCGGCTACCCGGCGGTGCGCGTGACCGAAGCGCACGAGGACTACACCCGCCAGCACCAGGACCTGCGCGTCGAGGGCGGCGTGCATTACGGCGACACGATCGACGGCGTCGACTTCGACTACCTGGCGCAGGTCACGCGGCTCAATGTCGTGACGCTGGCCGCGCTGGCCGCGGCGCCGGCGCCGCCCGGCGGGGTCGCGATCGAGGGGGCGGTCAGCGCCGACACCGCGCTCAAGTGGCAGCCGCAGGCCGGCGCCTCGGCCTACCGCGTCTGGTGGCGCAGCACGACCGCGCCGCAGTGGCAGCACAGCCGCCTCGTCCCCGCGAGCGCGAAGCCGGGCACGCTGCTCAAGGACGTGGTGATCGACGACTGGTTCTTCGGCGTCTCGTCGATTTCCGCCGACGGCTTCGAGTCGCCGGTGGTGTTTCCGGGCGACGCGGGCTCGTTCTGAGCGCCCGGATTCGCCTTCGCGACACCGCACGAGGCGGCCGGACGGCATCATGACGGCCGGTGTCGTACCGTCGCCCCCCATGTCGTCGTCCCCGCCCTCGAACCCCGCGCCCGAAGAACGTCCGCCGCGCCCGGCCGCCACGCTGGTCGTGGTGCGCGATGCGCCCGACGGCATCGAGGTCCTGCTGCTGCTGCGCGCCGAACGCGGCGACCACAACAGCGGCGCCTGGGTCTTTCCCGGCGGGCTCGTCGATGCGGCCGACGGCGCGTCGCA
>DATFAY010000590.1:0-19337 GCA_035254085.1 Piscinibacter sp. | reverse complement strand
GGTCATCGCGAGGCGGATGTCGGTGTCGATGTTGATCTTGCGCACGCCGTGCTTGATCGCCTCCTGGATCTCCTCGACCGGCACGCCGTAGGTCTCCTTCATGTTGCCGCCGAACTGGCGGATCTCGGCGAGCAGTTCCTGCGGCACGCTCGACGAGCCGTGCATCACGAGGTGCGTGTTCGGGATGCGCCTGTGGATCTCCTTGATGCGGCCGATCGCGAGGATGTCGCCCGTCGGCTTGCGCGTGAACTTGTAGGCACCGTGGCTGGTGCCGATCGCGATCGCCAGCGCATCGAGCTGCGTGCGCTTGACGAAGTCGGCCGCCTGCTCGGGGTCGGTGAGCAGCTGCTCCATCGTCATCGTGGCCTCGGTGCCGTGGCCGTCTTCCTTGTCGCCGCGCATCGTCTCCAGCGAGCCCAGGCAGCCGAGTTCGCCTTCGACCGTGACGCCGACCTTGTGCGCCATCTCGACCACCGTCTTGGTCACGTCGACGTTGTAGTCGTAGCTGGCGATCGTCTTGCCGTCGGCTTGCAGCGAGCCGTCCATCATGACCGAGGTGAAGCCGAGGTTGATCGCGCCCTGGCACACCTCGGGGTTCTGGCCGTGGTCCTGGTGCATCACCAGCGGGATGGCCGGATAGGCCTCGACCGCCGCCTGGATCAGGTGCTTGATGAAGGACTCGCCGGCGTACTTGCGGGCACCGGCACTGGCCTGCAGGATGACCGGCGCACCGACCTCCTGGGCGGCCGACATCACGGCCTGGACCTGCTCGAGGTTGTTGACGTTGAAAGCCGGAATGCCGTAGCCGTTTTCGGCGGCGTGGTCCAGCAGCTGGCGCATGGAAACGAGTGGCATGGTGGTGTCCCAGGAGTGAAGAAACTGCAGGTCGCGTGTCACGTCCGATGTAACCGCGCCGTAACCCCATGAGTTTACCGGGGCGCACCTGGCGCACCGGACATGACGCACGCCCAAGCGGTCAAGGTTTTGCACCGCCGCTCGACATTCGTCAAGAGGCGGCGCGCCCTGCCTGCCGCACGCACGCTCGAAGTGGGCGGGAAAGCCACCGCTTTTCCCGCTCAAGCCGGCACGCCGGCACACGACACTGCGTCCACGAAGGGGACCGCCCATGGCTCGACTCGACATCAACAACCTCACGCTGTGGATCACGGCCGCGGCACTGCGGCATCCGGGCGACTTGCCCGACCACGTGGCCCAGCGCACCGGGGTGACCCGCCGCACCGCGAACAAGGCCTTGCAGCGCCTCGTCGATTTGAACTGGCTGCGCCGCGGCGGCACCAGCCGGCGGCCCTGCTTTTCGCCGGGCCTGCTGCGCCAGGTGGCGCAGCGCTACGCGCTCGCCGGGCTGGAGGAAGATACGCCCTGGTCGCGTGATTTCGCGCCCTGCTTCGACCTGCCCGCCGAAGTGCAGCGCATGACCCAGCATGCCTTCTGCGAACTGCTCAACAACGCCATCGACCACAGCGAGGGCACCAGCGTGGCGGTGTCGCTGCGGCAGACCGCCAGCCATGTGCAGTTGCTGGTCTCGGACGATGGCCGCGGGGTGTTCGACAAGATCCACGAGGCCTTTGCGCTGGACGACCCGGCGCTGGCGATGCTCGAGCTCAGCAAGGGCAAGCTCACCAGCCAGCCGCAGCGTCACACCGGCCGCGGCCTGTTCTT
The DNA here is from genome assembly GCA_035254085.1 of Piscinibacter sp. Classification (GTDB taxonomy): domain Bacteria; phylum Pseudomonadota; class Gammaproteobacteria; order Burkholderiales; family Burkholderiaceae_C; genus Albitalea. The sequence goes on along the minus strand of DATFAY010000590.1, from coordinate 17,657 downwards.
CACGTCGAGGCTGGCCGACATCTTCGACCTGCACGCCAACGAACGCGCCTTCCAGCGGCGCGAATGGGAGGGCAGCGCCTGGGTGCCGGGCCCGGCGCTCAAGCGCCAGGGCACCTCCGTGTATGCCGCCATCGCGCTGGACACCCGGCGCACGCTGGATGGCGTGCTGCAGGCCCACAGCATGGATGCGAGCGGCGTCGAGTTCGACCGCACCATCGTGCCGCTGCGGCTGATCACCTCGTCCTTGGCCGGCCTGGAGTCGCGCGCGCAGGCGCGCCGCGTGGCGGCCCGACTGCACGAATTCCGCCGCGCCGAAGTCGACTTCAGCGGCGTGGCGCGGGTGGGCCACGGTTTCGCGGACGAACTTTTCCGCGTCTTCGCGGGACAGCAGCCGGGCTTCGAACTGGTGCCGGTCAACATGTCGCCGGCAGTGGCCGGCCTCGTCGCGAGCGTGCGCCGGGCGGCCTGACGGGCCGCCGCGCGGGTCAGCCGATGCGCTCGGCGTGGTAGCCCTGCGCCCGCATCGCGGTGAGGATCTCCTCGATGTGCGCCACGCCGCGGGTGTGCACCACCACCTCGATCTGCGCGCGCTCGACCGAGAGCGAGGTGAAGGCCCGTTGGTGCTGCACCTCGTCGATGTTGGCGCCCAGCTTGCCGAGCAGCGAGGCCACGTCGGCCAGCGCCCCGGGCACGTCGCGCACGTCGAAGCGCAGGCGCGCCAGGCGCCCCGACTTGACCATGCCGCGCTGGATGATCTCGGCCAGCACCAGGGGCTCGATGTTGCCGCCCGACAGGACCAGCCCCACCTTGCGCCCGGCGAAGCGCGCGCGATGCTTGATCAGCGCCGCCAGGCCGACGGCGCCCGCGCCCTCGACCACCGTCTTCTCGATCTCGAGCAGCATGAGGATCGCCTGCTCGATGTCGTCCTCGCCCACCAGCACGACGTCCGAGACCCGCTCGCGGATCAGCGGCAGCGTGAGCGCGCCCGGGACCTTGACCGCGATGCCGTCGGCGATGGTGGCTTGCGCGCACTCGTTGTGCTGGCCGTGCATCGCGTTCCACACTGCCGGGAATCGCTCGGTCTGCACGCCGATCACCTCGATCGACGGCTTGATGGAGCGCGCCGCGGTCGCCACGCCGCTGATCAGGCCGCCGCCGCCGATGGCCACCACGAGCGTGTCGATCTGCGGCTGCTGCGCGAGCATCTCCAGCCCGATCGTGCCCTGCCCGGCGGCGACTTGCAGGTCGTCGTAGGGATGCACGACCGTGAGGCCGCGCTCCTCGGCGAGCCGCAGGCCGTGCGCACGCGCGTCGTCGAAGGTGTCGCCCTCGAGCACCACCGTCGCGCCGAAGCGCCGTGTGTTCTCGACCTTCACCGCGGGCGCGAAGCGCGGCATCACGATGGTGGCCGGGATGCCCAGGCGCTGCGCGTGGTAGGCGACGCCTTGCGCATGGTTGCCGGCCGACACCGCGAGCACGCCGCGCGCGCGCTCGGCCGCGTCGAGCTGCGCGAGCTTGTTGAGCGCACCGCGCTCCTTGAACGAGGCGGTGAACTGCAGGTTCTCGAACTTGAGGAACACCTCGCAGCCGGTGATCGCCGACAGCGTGCGCGAGGGCATGCAGGGCGTATCGAGGATCTGCCCCTGAAGTCGTCGGGCAGCGGCGTGGATGTCGGCGGCGGTCAGCGTCATGGCCGCCATTTTCCGCTCAAGCGACGCGGCACACCTTGAGCATGTTGGTGCCGCCGGGATAGCCCATCGGCTCGCCGCAGGTGATCGCGTAGGTGTCGCCCGGCTTGAGCACGCCGCGCTCGACCAGCAGCCCTTCCGCATGGGCCAGCGCCTCGTCGCGGTCGGTGTACGCGGGCACCAGCAGCGGCGTCACGTTGCGGTACAGCGCCATCTTGCGCTGGCTCAGCGGCTGCGCGGTGAGGCCGAAGATGGGCACCTTGATCTTGTGCCGGCTCATCCACAGCGCGGTCGACCCCGACTCGGTGAGCGCCAGGATCGCCTTGCAGCCCAGGTGGTGCGCGGTGAACAGCGCGCCCATGGCGATCGACTGGTCGATGCGGCCGAAGCGCTTGTTGGTGAAGTCCGAGTCGAGAGACACGTCCTCGGCGCGTTCGGCCTCGAGCGCGATCGCGGCCATCTGCTCGATCGTCTCCACCGGATAGCGCCCCGCGGCCGTCTCGGCGCTCAGCATCACCGCGTCGGTGCCGTCGAGCACCGCGTTGGCCACGTCGCTCACCTCGGCGCGCGTGGGCACCGGGTTGACGATCATCGACTCCATCATCTGCGTGGCGGTGATGACGACCTTGTCCATCTCGCGCGCCATGCGGATCATGCGCTTTTGCAGCGCCGGCACCGCCGCGTTGCCGACCTCGACGGCCAGGTCGCCGCGCGCGACCATGATGCCGTCGCTGGCGCGCAGGATCGCTTCCAGCACGGGGATCGCCTCGCTGCGCTCGATCTTGGCGATCATGCCGGGCTTGTGGCGCCACGGCTCGCCCGCCACGTTGGCCAGTTGGCGCGCCATCTCCATGTCGGTGGAGTTCTTCGGAAAGCTCACCGCCAGGTATTCGCACTGGAAGCTCATCGCGGTCTTGATGTCTTCCATGTCCTTGGCGGTCAGCGCCGGTGCGGTCAGGCCGCCGCCGGCCTTGTTGATGCCCTTGTTGTTGGAGAGCTCGCCGCCCAGCATCACCGTCGTGTGCACTTCGTCGCCGCGCACGGCATCGACGGTCAGCTTGAGCAGGCCGTCGTTGAGCAGCAGGGTGTCGCCGGGCTTCACGTCGCGCGGCAGCTCCTTGTAGTCCAGGCCGACGCGCTCGTTGGTGCCCAGCGCCGTCTGGCTCGCGTCGAGCACGAAGCGCTGCCCGAGCTCGAGCATCGTCTTGCCGCCTTCGAACTTGCCCACGCGGATCTTCGGCCCCTGCAGGTCGGCCATGATCGCGACCTCCTTGCCGGCCTTGCGCGCGACCTCGCGCACCAGCGTCGCGCGGTCGATGTGGTCCTGCGCCTTGCCGTGCGAGAAGTTGAGCCGCACGACGTCGACGCCGGCAAGGATCATCTGCGTGAGCACCTCGGGCGAGCTCGATGCGGGTCCGAGGGTGGCAACGATCTTGGTGGCGCGGGCCATGCTGTCTCCTGTGGTGCGTGCGGCGCGAAGGGCCGGTCGGCCTCGCGGCAGCCGCGGCTGTTCGAGGCCGCGATTATGGTGGCCCGGAGTTTCACGCGGTTACGGCGCCAGACCTTAGACCAGCCGATCGCCGCACGCAACGGCCCTGCTGGCGGCGAGGGGTCCCTCGTCCGCCGTGGCGGATCACCGCACGGGCTCAGCCCTGGGCGCGCTTTTGCAGGATCTCGAACGCCGGCAGCGTCTTGCCCTCGAGCACTTCGAGGAAGGCGCCGCCGCCGGTGGAGATGTAGCCCACGTCCTTCTCGATGCCGTACTTCGCGATCGCGGCCAGCGTGTCGCCGCCGCCGGCGATGCTGAAGGCGTCCGACGCGGCGATGGCGCGCGCGATGGTCTCGGTGCCGTGCGCGAAGGCGTCGAACTCGAACACGCCGACCGGGCCGTTCCAGACGATGGTGCCTGCGGCTTTCAGCTGCTGCGCGAGCTGCGCCGCCGTCTTGGGGCCGATGTCGAGGATCATGTCGTCGGCGGCCACGTCGGCCGCCGCCTTGACGCTGGCGGGCGCGTCGGCGGCGAAGGCCTTGGCGGTGACCACGTCGACCGGGATCGGCACCGCCGCGCCGCGCGCCTTCATGGCGTCGATCACGGCGCGCGCGTCGCCCACGAGGTCGGCCTCCGCCAGCGACTTGCCGATGGGCAGGCCGGCGGCCAGCATGAACGTGTTGGCGATGCCGCCGCCCACGATGAGCTGGTCGACGTTCTTCGCCAGCGACTGCAGGATGGTGAGCTTGGTGCTGACCTTGCTGCCCGCCACGATGGCCACCAGCGGACGCTTCGGATTGGCCAGCGCCTTGCTGATGGCGTCGATCTCGGCGGCCAGCAGCGGCCCGGCGCACGCGATCTTGGCGAACTGCGCGATGCCGTAGGTCGACGCTTCGGCGCGGTGAGCCGTGCCGAACGCGTCGTGCACGAAGATGTCGCACAGCGCGGCCATCTTCTTCGCCAGTTCCTCGTTGTTCTTCTTCTCGCCCTTGTTGACGCGGCAGTTCTCGAGCAGCACCAGCTGGCCGGGCTTGACGTCGACGCCGTCCACCCAGTCGCGCACCAGCGGCACCTCGCGCCCGAGCAGTTCGCTCATGCGCTTGGCCACCGGGGCGAGCGAATCGGCCGGCTTGAATTCGCCTTCGGTGGGTCGCCCCAGGTGCGAGGTGACCATCACCGCGGCGTTGGCCTTGAGCGCCATCTCGATGCAGGGCACCGAGGCGCGGATGCGGGTGTCCTCGGTGATGTGGCCGGCGTCGTCGAGCGGCACGTTGAGGTCGGCGCGGATGAACACACGTTGGCCGGCGGCGCGGCCTTGTGCGACCAGGTCTTCGAAGCGGAGGACGTTCATGGCAGTGGGTCGATGAGTGCAACCCGCCGATTCTAGGGATCGGCGCCGCGGCGCCGCAACGAATCGACCGGCGCTTGCGCTGCGTCGAAGCGGCGGCTTTGGACTACCAGCCCAGCGCGACCTTCAGCGGCACCAGCACCGCCATGCCGGTGACGATGGTGCCGAGGATGCCGCGGCGCCAGAAGAAGTACGCCGTCGCTGCTGCCACTGCGTACAGGCGCGCGTCCTTCCAGGTGTCCAGCAGGTGGCCCTGGGTCATCGCGATCTCCGGCACGAGCACGGCGGCGAGCGCGGCCAGCGGCGCGTAGCGCAGGCCGCGCTGCACCCAGTCCGGCAGAACCAGCTCTCGCTCGCTCAGCAGGAAGAACGAGCGCGTGAAGAGCGTCACCAGTGCGAGCCCGACGATGGTGACGACGGCGTCCCAGCCGTTGCTCATGCGGTGCCCTCCCGCGTGCCGCCCGCATCGGCACGTCGCCGCGCCGAGTCCGCCGACAGCAGCTGGCGAACGCGCCGGCCGGCATCGCCGCTGCCGTCGATGAGGAGGCCCATGCAGACCGCCGCCGCGATGGCCACGACGATGTACAGGCGCAAGGGCAGCGCGAAGGCCGCCACGGCCGCCGCGCCCGCGACCGCCGCGGCCAGCGTGGTCGCGCGATCCGACAGCATCGAGTAGGCCAGGCCGAGCAGCGCCAGCACGCCGGCGAAGCCCAGGCCCCATTGCGTGGGAATCACGTCGGCCAGCACGATGCCGGCGATCGACGGCAGCTGCCACGCCAGCCAGCAGACCAGCGCGCCGCCGAGGAAATACTCGATCTGCCCCTCGTCGTCGCGGGGCTCGCGAAAGCGCTTCATGAAGACGACGTAGTTGAGGTCGCCGGTGAAGTAGCCCATCAGCAGCCGCCGCCGCAAGGGCAGGCGCCTGAAGTACGGCCGCCATTGGGCGCTGAAGATCACGAAGCGCAGGTTGACGCACAAGGCCGTGGCCCAGATGACGCCCATTGGCGCGCCCAGGGCCATCAGCGGCACGACGGCGAGTTGGGCGCTGCCGGCGAAGACCGCGAGGCTCATGAACAGCGCGAGCGGCACCGACAGTCCGCTCTTGACCATCGCCACGCCGGTCACCAGGCCCCAGGCCGCGATGCCCAGGCTGACGCCGGCCATGTCGGCCATGCCGGCTCGGAATTGGGGGTGCCGCCGCGCGGCGCGCAAAGTCGTCATGCGGCGATTGTCCCCGGCGCCGAGGATTTCCGCTGCGGACGCGTTCAGTGTTTCTTCACGCTGCCGCTGCCGGCGATGGTGGTCTTGACGGCGGCGTCGCCGGTGTAGTCGACGTCGCCGCTGCCGGCGATGGTCACGGCCAGCGTCTTGCGGGCCTGGATGCGCGCATCGCCGCTGCCCACGATGCTGACGCTCGCGTCGTCGGCGACCAGGTCGCGCGCCACCAGATCGCCGCTGCCGGCGATGGCGACGTCGAGCCGCCCGGCGTGGCCCGATGCCGACATGTCACCGCTGCCCGCAATGCGCACGCCCAGCGTGTCGGCGGCGAGCCGGCGCAGGTCGACGTCGCCGGAACCCTGCACCTTCACCTGCAGGTCGGCGGTCTTGAGCCCGTCGGCCGCCATGTCGCCGGAGCCGGTCAGCGTGAGCGCCTTGAGCTGGACGACGTCGACGGTCACCACCATGCGGCTGTGCGTCGAGTAGCTGGCGCCGCGCCGCGTGCCGATTTCGAGCGTCGGCACGCCGGCGCGTTCGACCACGGTCGTTTCGATCAGGGGCAGCAGATTGTCGTCGGCGCGCACCTCGACCGCCTCCTTGGCGCCTTGGCGCAGCACCACCTTCATCGCGCCGGTCAGGGTGACAGCCTGGAAACTGCCGACGCTGCGCTGCTCGGCCACCGCCTTGCCCGAGCCGACGACCATGCCGCCGGCGGCGGCCAGGGCTGGCGCGCTGGCAAGGACAGCGGTGGCGAGCGCGCCCAGCAGGTGGCGCAGGGAGTGGAAAGAGACGATCGATGCCATCGGGCCTCCGCAGTGGATCGCAATGGCGCGACTGTGCCGGATGACGCGGCCAGCGTCATGGACCTTGCGATGGACTGCGGCGGCGCCCGATGAAGCGGAGAAAACGGGGAAGCCGCCGGCGCGCCGGGCTCAGCCCTTGCTGTCCTTGGGGTCCTTGGCGTCCTTGCCCTTGGACCGGGCCTCGCCGTCGACGGCGGCCGCGCCCTTGCCGTCCGCCTTGGGCGCATCGGCCTTGGCATCCGCCGGCTTGGCCGGCGCCTGGGCCATGAGCACTGGCGTGACGGTGTCGATCTTGTTCTCGCGCATGTAGTCGTTCATGTCGCGCCAGCCGGCGAAGATGGCCGCCTTGTCGACCCGCCGGTTGAGGGTGTAGCAGTCCTCGATGGCGCGCCCGGCGTGGCGGCAGGCGGCGCCGACGGCCCGGCCGTCTGCCTCGCGGGCGGCCGCGATCTTTTCCGGCGACTCGATGCCCAGCATGTCGCAACCGGCCAGCAGCGTGACGGCAAGAGAGGCAGCAATGACGGCGGGGCGCAGCATGGTCGGCGGTCGAGCAGGAGTCCTGCAGCGGATATCGGCCGCCGCGCCGCGCACTTGAGGGCTGCTCAGCGCATCGCCAGCAGCCGCGCGACCCGCTCCTCGGTCGAGGGGTGGGTGGAGAACAGGTTGCGCAGCCCGCCCGCCGACAAGGGGTTCAGGATCATCATCTGCGCCGTTTCGGGATGGCGCTGCGCCGCTTCCAAGGGCACGGCCTGCGCGTAGCGCTGGATCTTCTGCAGCGCCGACGCAAGTGCTTGCGGATCGCCCGACAGCTCGGCGCCGCCCCGGTCGGCCTCGAACTCGCGCGCGCGGCTGATGGCCATCTGGATCAGGCTGGCGGCGATCGGCGCCAGCAGCATCACCAGCAGGCCGACGATCGGGTTGGCCGGGCGCCCTTGTTCGTCGCGCCCGCCGAAGATCATCGCGAAGTTGGCCAGCATGCCGATCGCGCCCGCCATGGTGGCGCTGATGGTGCTGATGAGAATGTCGCGATGGCGCACATGTGACAGCTCGTGCGCCATCACGCCGCGCAGTTCGCGCTCACTGAGCACTTGCAGGATGCCGGTGGTGGCCGCGACCGCCGCGTGCTGCGGATTGCGCCCGGTGGCAAAGGCGTTGGGCGCGTCTTCCTGGATCAGGTACACGCGCGGCATCGGCAAGCCGGCGCGCTGCGCCAGGTCGCGCACGAGGCCGTAGAACTGCGGCGCCGAGGACTCGTCGACCTCCTGGGCGTTGTACATGCGCAGGACCAGCTTGTCCGAGAACCAGTAGCTGAAGAAATTCATCGCCACGGCCAGGCCGAACGCCAGCACCATGCCGGACTTGCCGCCGATGAGCGCGCCGATCGCCATGAACAGCGCGGTGATGGCCGCCATGAGGACGGCCGTTTTCAACAGATTGAACATGGTTGACCGGGCTCCAAGAGGAACGAAGCTCCTCGTCAGATGCGGCCGGGGCGCGGCGGTTCAATGGCCGCCGCGGCCCGCGTGCGCGACGCGAGCGCGTCAGGTGCCGAAACGGCGCCCTTGCAGCGCGGGGTGCGCCTGCACGAACTGACGGGCGGAAATTCGCTTGGCGCCGGCGCGCTGCAGTTCGAGCAGGCGCAGTGCACCCTCGCCGCAGGCCACGTCCAGCCGGCTCTCGTCTGCCGCCAGGATCGTGCCGGCGGGCCCGCGGCCGTCGGCCACCGCGGCGCGCCAGAGCTTGACGGTTTCGCCATCGAGCGTCGTGCTCGCACCCGGAAACGGATCGAAGGCGCGCAGCCGCCGCTCCAGCACCGGCGCGGGCAGCGACCAGTCGATCGAGGCTTCGGCCTTGTCGATCTTGTGAGCGTAGGTGACGCCCGCGGCGGGCTGCGGCGTCCGAACGAGTTGGCCGCCTGCGGCCAGCTCCAGCGCCTCCACGATGAGGCGCCCGCCCAGCGTGGCCAGCCGGTCGTGCAGGCTGGCGGTCGTGTCCTGCGGGCGGATGTCGAGCCCCTCGACCAGCAGCATGTCGCCGGTGTCCAGCCCGGCGTCCATCTGCATGATGGTGATGCCGCTGCGCGCATCGCCCGCTTCGATGGCGCGGTGGATGGGCGCGGCACCCCGCCAGCGCGGCAGCAGCGAGGCGTGGATGTTCAGGCAGCCGTGCGGCGGGAGGTCGAGCACCCATTGCGGCAGGATCAGGCCGTAGGCGGCCACCACCAGCACATCCGGGCGCGCCTGGCCCAGCGCCTCGCGCGCGGCCTGGGCGTCGTCGGGGTACTTGCCGTCCAGTCGCAGGCTGCGCGGCTGGGCAAGTGCGATGCCATGGGCCTGCGCGAAGGTCTTGACCGGCGAGGGTTGCAGCTTCAGGCCGCGCCCGGCGGGGCGATCGGGCTGGGTCAGGACCAGGACCACCTCGAACCCGGCCGCGTGCAAGCGCGCGAGCGCGACCTGCGCGAATTCCGGCGTGCCGGCAAAGGCGACGCGCAGGGGGCTGGCGGCGGCACTCAGACGCGCTGCTCCTCGCGCGACTTCTTGAGCATCTTGGTCTTGATGCGGTCGCGCTTGAGCGAGCTGAGGTACTCGACGAAGACCTTGCCCATCAGGTGATCCATCTCGTGCTGCACGCACACCGAGAGCAGGCCTTCCGCCTCGAACTCGCAAGGCTTGCCGGCGCGGTCCAGGGCGCGCACCGTCACGCGGGCGTGGCGCTTCACCTTGTCGTAGATCTGCGGCACCGACAGGCAGCCTTCGTCGTTGAAGCTCATTTCCTCGCTTTGTGCGATGAGCTCGGGGTTGATCAGCACCCGCGCATCGTTGCGCTCCTCGGACGTGTCGATCACGATGACCCGTTCGTGCACGTCGACCTGGGTTGCCGCCAGGCCCACGCCGTCGGCGGCGTACATCGTCTCCAGCATGTCGTCGACGAGCTGGCGGATGCGGGCGTCGACCTCGGTCACCGGCTTGGCGACGGTGTGCAGACGCGGGTCGGGGTAGCGCAGGATGGAAAGCTTGGCCATTCGTAAGGGAAGGTTTCAACCGCCGGAGCGGCGCGCAAACATGTGGACACCACGCAACGCGGCAGGGTGTGACGGGTCTCACACCGGCGTCGTAGCTGGGTCACTTTCGTTGCGATATCAAGGGTTTAGAGGCAGAATCTGTGAAACTGAATGAGGAATTTTCGCCCAAGTGCGGCCTGTTTGGCGGCGCCGGTCGAACAACCCCACGCAACAACCGCGCAGGCGCTCCACCTGTTGCGCCCGGAGACTCCCACTGATGACGCGCCGCCAACGTTTTGCATTCGACCACCGCCTGGCCCTGCTGGCCACCGGCCTTGCCGTGGCACTGGGCAGCAGCCTGTCGGCGGCCCCGGCCTTCGCGGCGGCGGGCAATTTTCCCATCACCGACCAGCAGCGCAGCACCGCCAAGCGAGTGGCCGAAGCCGGCGTCGCGCTCTCCGAGCTCATGCCCAACGCGCCCGACTCGTACACGGTCAAGCGCGGCGACACCCTGTGGGACATCTCCAAGCTGTTCCTGAAGAGCCCCTGGCGCTGGCCCGAGCTGTGGGGCATGAACATGGACCAGATCCGCAACCCGCATCTGATCTATCCCGGGCAAGTTCTGTTCCTCGAGAAATCGGGTGACCGCGCGCGCCTGCGGCTGGGCGAGGAAGAAGGCGTGCCCGCCGGCACGGTCAAGCTGACGCCGAAGGTGCGTACCTCGGGGCTGGACAGCGACGCGATTCCCTCCATCCCGTTCCATCTCATCGAACCCTTCCTCAACGAGGCGGTGGTCTTCCAGGACAACGAGCTGGCCAGCGCGCCGCGCATCGTCGCCACCCAGGAAGGTCGCGTGCTGCTGTCGCGCGGAGACACCGCCTACGTGCGCGGCGAGCTGGGCGGCAACACGGCGTTTCGCATCTTCCGCGAACCCAAGCCGCTGAAGGATCCGACCACCGGCGAGGTGCTGGGCTACGAGGCGGTGTACGTCGGCGCAACAGAGGCCGTGCGGCCCGGCGAGACCCGAACCGGCGCGGACGGCAAGCCCGAGATCATCCCGGCCACCTTCTCCGTGACCAACATCCGCCAGGAGGCCAACATCGGCGATCGCCTGGCGCCCGTGCCGCCACGCGAGTTCAGCAATTACGCGCCCCACGCGCCGGCGTCGCCCATCGCCGGGCAGATCGTCTCGCTGTACGGCGACGCCTTGACCGCCGGACAGAACCAGATCGTGGCGCTCAACCGAGGTGCGCGCGACGGTCTCGAGCGCGGCCATGTGCTCGCGCTCTGGCACGACGGTGCGCGAGTCATCGACAGCACCGATCCGTCGCGCCCGACCATCAAGCTGCCTGACGAGCGTCACGGCATGCTGTTCGTCTTCCGCGTGTTCGACCGCGTCTCGTATGCGCTGATCCTGACCGTCAAGGAGCCCGTCAAGGCGGGCGATCGTTTCACCCAGCCCTGAGCCGCCGGTGATCGAGCGCCAGGAGCTGGCCGCCTGGCTGCGGCTGCTCGAGACGCCGGGCATCGGCCGCGAGAAGGCGCGCCGGCTGCTGGCGACCTTCGGGTCGCCGCAAGGGGTGTTCGAGGCCGGCTCCGGCGCGCTGCGCGAGACCATCGGCGCCGGCGCGGCCGCCGCGCTCGCGGCCATGCCGGCAGCGATGCCGGCCTTGCTCGATACGACGCTGCAGTGGTTGGCGCAGGCATCCGATGCGCCGCGCCACATCCTGACCCTCGGCGACCCGGCCTACCCGCCCGCTCTGCTCGAAACAGCCGATCCGCCGCTGCTGCTGTACGCGCAAGGCGAGCTGCAGTGGCTGCAGGCCGACAGCGTGTCCATCGTCGGCAGCCGCAACCCCACGCCGCAGGGCCTGGACAACGCTCGCGCATTTGCGGCCGCGCTGAGCCAGGCGGGATGGACCGTCGTCTCCGGCCTGGCGCTCGGCGTCGACGGCGCGGCCCACGAGGGTGCCTTGCAAGGCGCGGCCGGCACCGTCGCCGTCGTCGGCACGGGCCTCGATCGGGTCTACCCCAGGCGGCACCTGGCCCTGGCGCACCGCATTGCCCGCCAGGGCTTGCTGCTGAGCGAGTTCGCGCTCGGCACGCCCTCGATGGCGCAGAATTTCCCGCAACGCAACCGCATCATCGCGGGGCTGTCCCAGGGGACGCTGGTGGTCGAAGCCGCGTTGCAGTCCGGGTCCCTCATCACGGCGCGCCAGGCGGGCGAAGCAGGCCGTGAGGTCTTCGCCATCCCGGGGTCGATCCACTCGCCCCAGGCGCGCGGATGCCACTGGCTGATCAAGCAGGGCGCCAAGCTGGTCGACAGTGCGCAAGACATCCTCGAGGAGCTTCGCCCCGGCGCGGCACGGCAGGCCGACTGCGCCGCGCCTCGCGACGACGACAGCGGGGGCGATCCCGATCCACTGCTGCAAGCGCTGGGGCACGAGCCGAGCTCGCTGGACGACCTGGTCGCGCGCACCGGCCGATCGGCGGCCGACCTCAACACGCGGCTGCTCGAATTCGAGCTCGACGGCCGGGTTGCGCGCTTGCCGGGCCAGTTGTTCCAGCGCGTCGCCGGCGCCTGAGCGCGGCGTGCGAAGTTGATGAAGAAAGCGGTGTCTTTCGCGGGCGCCGGCGGCGGCCTGTGGGGTATAGTGGTTTCATGTTCGACGTACTCGTCTACCTGTACGAAAACTACTGGCGGCCCGACGCCTGCCCCGACCACGCGCAACTGACGCGCAAGCTGTCGGCCGTGGGCTTCGAGTCCGAAGAGATCCAGGAGGCCTTGTCCTGGCTGGACGGGCTGGCGGGCGCTGCCGAGTCCTACGTCGGCGAGCAGGGCGAGCGCAGCCTGCGCGTGTACTCGCCGATCGAACAAGAGCACCTGGGCGAAGCCTCCATCGGCTTCATCAGCTTCCTCGAATCGGCGGGCGTGCTGCCGCCGCCCATGCGCGAGATGGTCATCGACCGCGCCAACGCGATCTCCGGCGGCCCCCTGGACCTCGAGGACCTGAAGATCATCGTCCTGATGGTCTTCTGGAGCCTGGGCGAAGAGCCCGACGCCCTGATCCTCGACGAACTCTTCGTCGACGAAGAAGACCGCCTCATCCACTGACCCCGGCGCGAGCGACACAACGCGCCGATCAAGCCACGCGCCAGGGTCCGGCTCTGCCGGCCCGAGGCGTGGGTCTTGCAGACCGCGGCATTGCACGCAACGCCTCCTCACCAGGCACAGATCGTCCACTGGACGATCTGTGTCCGGGATCGGCCCCTCGGGGGCAGGAGCGAAGCGACTGGGGGGCCCTAACTCAACAGCCGGCTCGGATCCACATCGAGCTTTTCCAGCGCGCTGCGGGTCGCCCGCACGGTCAGCGATTCGTCCTGCGCCGGCACCAGCAAGCCCGCCTGCAGGAACGCCGCCAGGCGATTCTGCTGGAACAGGATGCCGCGCCCCTGCGGCGACACGAACAGGCTCAGCTGCTTGCGCAGCCCCTGCCAGGCCAGTTGCACCGCCTCGTTGCGATTGCGGTAGTCCAGCATGAACCAGCTGCCGACTTGCAGTTCGCGCGCCCAGGCGAGCATCGCGGGCGTGGGCATGGAGCCGCCTTCGCCCACCACCTCGAGCTCGGAGCTCTCGTGACCGGACAGGTCGAGCACCAGCGACTCGTCGATCTCGACATCCTCGGCGTCGGGCAAGAGCTCTTCCAGCGTTTCCAGACGAGCCATCAGGTCCTCGAGCCGGTCGTGCGGGATGGCCGCGGTCTTGGCCGTGAACGCGGCGGCGAGCGAGTTGTTGAGCTTCTGGATGTGCTCGTCCTGCTTGGCCTGTGGCACGCCGGCGCTTTGCATGCCTTCGCGCAGCGTCTTGAGCAGCGGCGGCAGGCGGCGGATCACCTCGGCGCGCTCCTCGCGCGACACCTTGGCGCTGGCCGACCAGATCAGGTCGGCCGCGGCGCGCTTCATCGCCCTCGTCTCTTCGCCTTGCGCCTCGTACTTGACGGCCGTCATCGCGAGCACGTCCGCCCAGACGTGGAACAGGAACTCGCGCACGCCTTCTTGCACCGGCACCTCGTTGAGCATCTTGCGCAGCTCGATGGTGTACTGGATGGCCAGCGTCTCGCGCTGCTCGACCTGCTGCGCCAGCGACACGCCCTTGCGCGAAGCCTCGTTCTCGTTCTTGAAGTAGTGCTCGAGGAATTTCTCGAACTCGGTGAGCACCGTCTGGAACACGCGCCGGCCGGTGTCCGGATAGGCCTCGACGACCTGCACCACGCGCTTGATCTCTTTTTCGACCAAGTCGCCGGCGTGGCGCATGCTCGCGTCGAAGCCCATCACGCAGGCCCCCATGCGGTCGATGAGGCGGCGCGCGGGGTGATCGGTGGTCGCAAAGAAGTCGGGCTCGCTGATCGCCACGCGCAGCACCGGCATCTGCAGCCGCGCGAACCACACGCGCACGCTGGCGGGAATGCGCTCCTCCATCAGGATGCTCTGGAACAACAGGGCCACGATCTCGATGGTTGCGCGCTCCACCGGCGTCGCGGCAGCCTGCTTCAGCTGCTGCCGCCGCTGGTTGAGCTCCTCCAGCAGCATGGGGGTGCTGACCTGCGCACCCCCTGCCCGGCCCTCCGCCACGGCAGGGGCCAGATGCTGCGCGATGCCCTGCTGCGCATCCGCGATCGCCGAGCGCAGCGCCGGCGACGGCGGCCGCGACTGCTGGGTGCTCACGAACTCGGGCAGTTGCCGTCCGATGAGGCGATTGAGGCGGCCGAGCACGGCTTCGGCATGGTCGGCGCCGCGGGCGAGCTGGCCGGCGCGGGTCATCAGCCGGGTCTCCTCGTGCACCTGCGAGCGCGGATGCTCGGCGGGTCCGGTGGCGGGGCCGGTGGGCGCGAAGGCCGACGGCGCACCGGTGCCGCTCACCGACCAGGCCGCCGTGCGCGAGCGGCGAATGAAGGGACGCAAGTCGACGCTGGGCAGCACGCCTTGCTGGATCAGCCAGCGGTTGACCTCGTGGTACGCCTCCTCGGCGAAGTGCGCGAATTCGTCGTGCAGCACCGTCTGCAGCGTGCGCCAGTCATCGTGGGTGAGGCCCGCGCTGTGCCAGGCCGCGGTGACGATGCGCGCGAGGACGTGCGGGCGCAGCACGTCGTTGGGATCGAGCTCGTCGCGGCCTTCGAGCACCGTCATGCGCGAGCGCATGTCGGTGAATTCCCAGGATGCGCGATCCATCATCGCGAGCGCGAGGCGGGAGCCGAGGATCTCGCTTTCGATGGTGTCGTTGTCCACCAGCGTCAGCCCGCCGCCCAAGCCCCCACGGCCCGACGGCGTCGGCAAATCGGATGGGCGCGCCGCAGAGAGACCGCCGCCGTGCAGCGCCGAACGCAGCGCCGACAGGGTGCTCTGGAGCCAGGCGCCCTGACGAAGCCGCAGGTCTTCCGCGGCATCGCGCCGGCGCATCGTGGTCGCGGGGTCGGCGGTCTGCCCGAGCAGGATGCGCGCGCCGTGATCGACCGCCTGCACCACACTCGGCAGCCCGTTGAGCAGGCCCTCGACGTAGGAGCGCCGCGCCTGCGCGGCCAGTGCCATCGAGTTGGCGGCTGTCGCCATGAGTGTGGAGTGAGTGCTCGCGGGGGTGAGGTTCCCGTGAACTCTACACCACGGCCCCGGCGTTCGGATCGTCGGGGTCGATTTCCTTGCCGCTGGACTTCATCAGGTCTTCGCGCTTGACGCCCAGCCACATCGCGATGGCCGCCGCGACGAACACCGACGAATAGATGCCGAACAGGATGCCGATGGTCAGCGCCACGGCGAAGTAGTGCAGCGTCGGGCCGCCGAACAGCAGCATCGACAGCACCATCATCTGCGTGCAGCCGTGGGTGATGATGGTGCGGCTCATGGTGCTGGTGATCGCATGATCGATCACCTCGCGGGTGGTCATCTTGCGGTAGCGCCGGAACGCCTCGCGGATCCGGTCGAAGATCACCACCGACTCGTTGACCGAGTAGCCCAGCACCGCCAGAACCGCCGCCAGCACCGACAGCGAGAACTCCCACTGGAAGAAGGCGAAGAAGCCCAGGATGATGATGACGTCGTGCAGGTTCGCGACGATGGCGGCCACCGAGAACTTCCACTCGAAGCGGAACGCGAGGTAGATCATGATGCCGGCGATGACGAAGGCCAGCGCCTTCGCGCCGTCTTGGGCCAGCTCCTTGCCCACCTGCGGGCCGACGAAATCGTTGCGGTGCAATTCGAGCGGCTGCGCCCCCTTCGCCTCGCACAGCGGCTTGCTGACGACGTCGCCCTTGTCGCTGCGCACCTCGCGCGTCACCACCGCGCCGCCTTCGACGCGGCACAGCTCGCCGAACACCTGCGCCACCAGCACGTCCTGCTTCACGTCGGCGCGCACCGGCAGGCGGATCAGCACGTTGCGCGCGCTGCCGAAGTTCTGCACCTGCACGTCGCCGAGCTTGAGCGCCTCGACGGTGGAGCGCACCTTGCCCACGTCGGCCGCTTGCGCGTAGGCGACTTCCAGCACCGTGCCGCCGGTGAACTCGATCGACAGGTGCAGCCCGCGCGTGGCGAGGAAGAACACCGCGGCCAGGAAGGTCAGCGCCGAGATGATGTTGAACACCAGCGCATGCCGCATGAACGGGATGTCGCGCTGGATGCGGAAGAACTCCATGTGATTTCCTTCGACGGGTTCTGGGGGGGCTCAGGCCTTGGCCGGCGTGTCGGCCTTGGGCTTCCAGACCTGGCCGATCGACACGCCCTTGAGCTTCTTCTGGCGCCCGTACCAGAGGTTCACCATCCCGCGCGAGAAGAACACCGCCGAGAACATCGAGGTGAGGATGCCCAGGCAGTGCACCACCGCGAAGCCGCGCACCGGGCCCGAGCCGAAGGCCAGCAGGGCCAGGCCGGCGATCAAGGTGGTGACGTTGGAGTCGAGGATGGTGGCGAAGGCGCGCTCGTAGCCGGCGCTGATCGCCGCCTGCGGCGAGGCGCCGCCGCGCAGTTCCTCGCGTATGCGCTCGTTGATCAGCACGTTGGAGTCGATCGCCATGCCCAGGGTGAGCGCGATGGCTGCGATGCCGGGCAAGGTCAGCGTGGCCTGCAGCATCGACAGCACCGCCACCAGCAGGAACAGGTTGACCACCAGGGCGATCGTCGAGAACATCCCGAACAGCAGGTAGTAGGCGCACATGAAGAGCGCGATCGCCGCGAAGCCGTAGACCAGGCTGTGGAAGCCCTTGGCGATGTTGTCCGCGCCCAGGCTCGGGCCGATCGTGCTTTCCTCGATGAACTCCATCGGCGCGGCCAGGGCACCGGCGCGAAGCAGCAGGCTCAGCTCGTTGGCGTTGTCGGTCGTGCCCATGCCAGTGATCTGGAAGTCGTTGCCGAATTCGCTCTGGATGCGCGCGACGGTCAGCACCTCGCCCTTGCCCTTCTCGAACAGGATCGCGGCCATGAAGTCGCCGACGTGGTTGCGCGTGGTTTCGCGCATCTGCCGGCCGCCCTTGGCGTCCAGGCTGACCGACACCGCGGGCTGGCCGTTCTGGTCCGGCCGCGGCTGGGCGTTGGTGAGCATTTCGCCGGTGGCGATCGCTTCCTTGTAGACGATGACCGGCGCGCCGCGGCCGACGGTGAACTTCTCGCGTCCGAAGGGGACCGGACCGCTGCCGTCCAGCGCGGCACGCGCCTCGGTCGACATGTCGGCCAGGCGGAACTCGAGGTTCGCGGTGCGGCCGATGATCTTCTTGGCTTGCGCCGTGTCCTGGATGCCGGGCAGCTCGACCACGACGCGGTCGGCACCTTGCTGCTGGATCACCGGCTCGGCCACGCCGAGCTCGTTGACGCGGTTGTGCAGCGTGGTGATGTTCTGCTTGACGGCCTGGTCCTGAATGCGGCGGGCCGCGTCCGGCTTCATGACGCCCGCCAGGCGCAGTTCGGTGCCTTCGCCCGCGGGCGTCCACTGCATGTCGGCGAACTGGTCGTTGAGCAGGTTGAGCGCGGCGTTCAACGTGTCCTGGTCGCGAAAGCGCACCTCGATGTTGGTGCCGTCGCGGCTGATGCCGGCGTGGCGCAGGTTCTTGTCGCGCAAGGCCGTGCGGAT
>DATFAY010000589.1:0-8244 GCA_035254085.1 Piscinibacter sp. | reverse complement strand
GGCGCTGCGCTCGGCCGAGGCGTCCGACAGCTCGAACGCCTGTTCCACCTTGAGGTCGGGCAGGCCTTCGATCTCGAGGATGCGGCCGGAGAAGATGTTCTTCTTGCCCTTCTTGTCGACGGTGAGCAGGCCCTTCTTGATGGCGTACAGCGGGATCGCGTTGACCAGGTCGCGCAAGGTGACGCCCGGCTGCATCTTGCCCTTGAAGCGCACCAGCACGCTTTCGGGCATGTCCAGCGGCATCACGCCGGTGGCGGCCGCGAAGGCCACGAGGCCCGAACCCGCGGGGAAGCTGATGCCGATCGGGAAGCGGGTGTGGCTGTCGCCGCCCGTGCCCACGGTGTCGGGCAGCAGCAGGCGATTGAGCCAGCTGTGGATCACGCCGTCGCCCGGGCGCAGCGCGACGCCGCCGCGGGTGCTGATGAACTCGGGCAGCTCGTGGTGCATCTTCACGTCCACCGGCTTCGGGTAGGCCGCGGTATGGCAGAACGACTGCATCACCAGGTCGGCGCTGAAGCCCAGGCAGGCCAGGTCCTTGAGCTCGTCGCGGGTCATGGGGCCGGTGGTGTCCTGCGAACCCACCGAGGTCATGCGCGGCTCGCAGTAGGTGCCCGGGCGCACGCCCCGGCCCTCGGGCAGGCCGCAGGCGCGGCCGACCATCTTCTGTGCCAGCGTGAAGCCCTTGCGGGTGTCGGCCGGGTTTTGCGGCAGTCGGAACAGCGTCGACGGCGCGAGACCCAGCGCCTCGCGCGCCTTGGCCGTGAGCCCGCGGCCGACGATGAGCGGAATGCGGCCGCCCGCGCGCACCTCGTCGAACAGCACGTCGCTCTTGACCTTGAACTCGGCGACGACCTGTCCGTTCTTGAGCGCCTTGCCTTCGTAGGGGCGCAGCTCGACCACGTCGCCCATTTCCATCTTGCTCACGTCGAGCTCGATCGGCAGCGCGCCGGCGTCCTCCATCGTGTTGTAGAAGATCGGGGCGATCTTGCTGCCCAGGCACACGCCGCCGAAGCGCTTGTTGGGCACGAACGGGATGTCCTCGCCGGTGAACCACAGCACGGAGTTGGTGGCCGACTTGCGGCTCGAGCCGGTGCCGACCACGTCGCCCACGTAGGCCACCAGGTGGCCCTTGGCGCGCAACGACTCGATGAACTTCACCGGGCCGCGCTTGCCGTCTTCCTCGGGGGTGATGCCGGGCCGCGCGTTCTTCAGCATGGCCAGCGCGTGCAGCGGGATGTCCGGGCGGCTCCACGCGTCCGGCGCGGGAGAGAGGTCGTCGGTGTTGGTCTCGCCGGTCACCTTGAAGATCGTGACGGTCAGGCTCTTGGGCACCTCCGGCCGGCTGGTGAACCACTCGGCATCGGCCCAGCTTTTCAACACTGCCTTGGCGTGCGCGTTGCCCCGGTCGGCCTTGTCCTTGACGTCGTGGAACTGGTCGAACATGAGCAGCGTCTTCTTGAGCCCCTCGGCCGCGACCGCGCCGACCGCTGCGTCGTCGAGCAGGTCGATCAGCGCGCCGATGTTGTAGCCGCCCAGCATGGTCCCCAGCAGCTCGGTGGCCTTCTCGCGGCCGATGAGCGGGCACTTCTCGCTGCCGTGCGCCACCGCCGCGAGGTACGAGGCCTTGACCTTGGCCGCGTCGTCGACGCCCGCGGGCACGCGGTGGGTGATCAGCTCGACGAGGAACTGTTCCTCACCCTGCGGCGGCGCCTTCAGCAGCTCGATCAGCTGGACGGTCTGCTGCGCGGACAGCGGCAGCGGCGGGATGCCGAGCGCAGCGCGTTCGGCGACATGTTGGCGGTAGGCAGCGAGCATGGGTGGCTTTCTTTGAGCGGGTGAAGCGGGTGAAAGGGCGGCGGGCTCAGGACACCGTGGGCACGATGACCTTGAGGCCCTTGAAGTAGTCGCGGAAGAACGCGGCGTCGCGGGTGATGAGGCCGCTGCACTGCAGCAGCGCGTGCGCGCCGACGATGAAGTCCTGGAGGCTGCGCTGGGCTTGCCCTTCGCGGGCGCGGTAGCGGCGCTGCATCTCGCCGGCGCGCAAGGCGGATTTCTGCTCCAGCGCGCTGTAGCTGATGCCCATCTCCTCGAGCGCCTGCATGGCCTGGTCGCCATCGCGCAGGGAACTGCAGATCTCGGCCAGCACGACGTCGCACACCACCACCGGCCCGCGGGCCAGCGCGTCGCGCAGGGCCGCTTCTGCGGCGTCGGCGTGCGTGGTGTTGGCCAGCAGCTCGACGATGACGGACGTGTCGACGGCGATCATTGCAGCGCTACCTGCGCGCCTTGGCGTGGCCGCGCGCCGTCTGGACGGCGTCGTCGGAGGAGGCGAAGCCGTCGAGCTTGAACTTGCCGCGCGCGCGGGAGATGGCGTCGTCGACGTTCTTGCGCAGGATGATGCGGCTGCCGTCGAGCTCGACCTTCAGCAGCGTGCCCTTGGTGAGCCCGAGCGCGTCGCGCACGGCTTTGGGAAGGGTGATCTGGCCGCGCTCCGCCACAGTGGCTTCCATGGCGAACTCCTGAAAGTCGGTATGCATGAATTGTACATACCGAGCGCTGCATACTCAAGCCGGCGCGCGCCAAAAGCGTCACCCCGGCGAAAGCCGGGGTCCACGAAGTCAGCTGACCGCGTGGACCCCGGCTTTCGCCGGGGTGACATGAGGGGACCGGGTCTTCGGCGCGATTACACGCCGGCGCGCTGCTGGCTCTGGGTGCAACTGTCGACCATGCGCTGGCCGACCTTGCTGTTGAGCAGCATCGACTTGGCGGGGATCTGGATCCAGATCACGCCGGCCTTCTTGTCTTCCAGGCGCACCGCGCCGGTGGTCGTCTCTTGCGGGACCATGGTGTAGCTGGCGTTCTTGAATCCGACCTTGAAGAAGCCGGGGCGGCCGTCGATCGGATGCACGTCGACCTGCTGGTTCATCTCGCAGTGCGCGGTGCCGGTGAGCACGCGCCCGGCGATCTCGAGTTGCGCGGCGTTGATGGTCTCCACCGAATCGGCGCTGATCGTCGCGCCCTTGGGCGCGGCCTTGGTGGTGGTGCGGGCGTGATGCTTGGGCGCGCTGGTGGTCTGCGCGAACGCGGCGCCGGCGATCAGGGACAGGGCGGCGGCGCAGCTGGCAGCCAGGACGAACGGACGGTTCATGGTGTGTTCCTCGGTGTGCGAGACCCCCAACGGTGAGGTCGTGCGGCAGTGTTCGATGACCACCTTCGTGGCCGTGCAACAGATTGCGAACACGCCGGCGCGACGATAAACCGCAGCCGTCCTCGGCGGGTGGTGTGCGAGGGGTGCGGGCCGTGAAGGACATCACGCGGCATTGCCCGCAAACCGGCCGACGCCGGCGGCAGGTGTCCATGCGCGCCAAATCGTGCCGGCGAGGCGGCAAAAAACTCTGGAAACAATTTCGGCGCGGACGTCGGTGCCGCACCACAAGGGTTTACGCGGAGACTCCGAAGAAGGCTTCGCGGATCTCCGCCGGCAGCGGCTGGCCGGTGCGGTACGCACGTTCCAGCACCTGCCAGTAGTAGCGGTAGCTCGCGCGGTCGTGCAGCGTGTCGCGGTGGCGGATGGGCGCCCAGTCGGCGTTCTGCGCGGCCACGATGATGTCGATCGAGAGATCGACCTCGGCGGCCGTCGGCGCGAAGGCCTCCACGATCGGCAGGATCTGGTTGGGATGGATGCTCCACATCCGCGTGTAGCCGAGTTCGCTGCATGCCTTCTCTGCCGCTCCCGACACCGCCGAGTGATCGTTGATTTCGGTCACCACGCAGTGCGAAGGTGTCTTCCCGTGGGCGTGGCAGGCGGCGGCGATCTCCAGCTTGGCGCGCAGCACCAGCGGATGGCTGAACTGCCCGCGCGCGGTCATGGCCTTGGCCGGGATGGCGCCGCGGTGCGCCGAGACGAAATCCATGAGCCCGAACGACAGCGACTCGACGCGGCCATGCGCTGCGATCGCGTCGACCTCGCGCAGCGCGCCGTGCGTCTCGATCAGGAAGTGCAACGGCACCTTGTGGCCATGCCCGTGCACGCGCAGGAAGTGGTCGATCTCCTGGCAGGCACGCTCGACGTCGGCCAGGCCGCGCGGCTTGGGCACCATGAGGTAGGCCAGGCGCGCGCCGGCGCGGCCGATCAGCGTGTCGAGTTCCTGCGCGAACGCCGGATGGTCCACCGGGTGCACCCGCGCCCCGACGCGGCCGTGGCGGTTCAGCTCGGACATCACCAGTTCCGCGATCAGGTGGGCATGCTCGACCTCGCCGCCGATCGGCGCGCCGTCCTCGCAATCCAGGGTGACGTCGAACACCGGTCCGAGCTCGCCTTGGAGCTCCAGGCTCTTGCGCATGCGCGCCTCGACGCCGGCGTAGTGGTCGCACACGGGCAGCGAGCATGAGGTCTCGCCGGCATCGAGCAGAGCCTCGCGCGGATGGAGCTTGGAGGGCAGCATGATCAACCTCGAAGAAACGAAAAAGCCGGCGCACATTGTGGGCCGGCTCGGGTGGGGCCGTCGCCGGCCCGGCGCGGAGCGCCTTGTTCAGAGCAGGTGCTTCACGCCTTCTTGCTCTTCCTGCAGTTCCTTCAAGGTCAGGTTGATGCGCTCCTGGCTGAAGGCGTCGACCGGCAGGCCTTCCACGACCTTGTATTCGCCGCCGGCGGTGGTGACCGGGAAGCCGAACATCGTGTCCTTGGGGATGCCGTACCAGCCGTCCGAGGGAATGCCCATCGTGACCCACTTGCCGTTGGTGCCCAGCGCCCAGTCGCGCATGTGGTCGATGGCGGCGTTGGCGGCCGATGCGGCCGAGGACAGGCCGCGCGCCTCGATGATGGCCGCGCCGCGCTTGCCGACCGTGGGCAGGAAGGTGTTCTTGTTCCACTCCTCGTCGTGGATCATGTCCTTGACCGACTGGCCTTCGATGGTGGCGAAGCGGTAGTCGGCGTACATGGTGGGCGAGTGGTTGCCCCACACGGTGAGCTTCTCGATGGCCGACACCGGCTTGCCGGTCTTGGCGGCGATCTGCGACAGCGCGCGGTTGTGGTCCAGGCGCAGCATCGCGGTGAAGTTCTTGCGCGGCAGGTCGGGCGCGCTCTTCATGGCGATGTAGGCATTGGTGTTGGCCGGGTTGCCCACCACCAGCACCTTGACGTTGCGCGAGGCGACGGCGTTGAGCGCCTTGCCCTGCGCGGTGAAGATCTGCGCGTTGGCCGACAGCAGGTCCTTGCGCTCCATGCCGGGCCCGCGCGGGCGGGCGCCCACGAGCAGCGCGTAGTCGATGTCCTTGAAGGCGGTCATCGGGTCGCTGTGGGCCTGCATGCCGGCCAGCAGCGGGAAGGCGCAGTCCTCGAGCTCCATCATCACGCCCTTGAGCGCCTTCTGCGCCTTCTCGTCGGGGATCTCGAGCAACTGCAGGATGACCGGCTGGTCCTTGCCCAGCATCTCGCCGGAGGCGATTCGGAACAGCAGCGCGTAGCCGATCTGGCCGGCGGCGCCCGTGACGGCGACGCGAACGGGTTTCTTGCTCATGAAAGACTCCAAAGGAGGGAGATGAAAAGGGCTGAAAACCGGTGAGGGCGGACGGGGCCGAAGCGCGTCCACCGCAGTGCAGCAAGTGTAAGCCGGGCCTGCGGCCACGACACGCCTGGAACCATTGTTCGTTGTCAAGGCACTGCTTCAACGAACCACATCATAAGTCAACACTCTTATGTCTTACATAAGACATCAGTCGACTTTCATGGACGGCGACGCCATGCCTGTGCTGCAATGGCGCCATGGCTTCCTCCGCGCCCTCTTCGAGTCTTGCGTCGCCGGGGCGCGGCGCCGATCCCGATGCGCCGGCCTTCAGCCCGCTGTACCAGCAGATCAAGACCCTGCTCGTGCGCAGCCTGCAGTCGGGTGAATGGAAGCCTGGCGAGGCCATTCCGAGCGAGATGGAACTCGCCGCGCGCTTCAAGGTGAGCCAGGGCACCGTGCGCAAGGCGATCGACGAGCTCGCCACCGAGAACCTGCTGGTGCGCCGCCAGGGCAAGGGCACCTTCGTGGCCACGCATGCCGAGCAGAAGGTGCAGTTCCGCTTCCTGCGGCTCGCGCCCGATGACGGCGAGCCCGCCGGCGCGCAGCGCCGCTTCATCGATTGCCGGCGGCTGCGCGCGCCCTCGGACATCGCCCGGCTGCTGGACCTGAAGTCCGGCGACACGGTGGTGCAGGTGCGCCGCGTGCTGTCGTTTCGCGGCGCGCCGGTCGTGCTCGACGACATCTGGCTCCCGGGGCAGCTGTTCAAGGGCCTCACCGCCGAGAAGCTCGGCGAGTACCGCGGTCCGATGTACGGTCTCTTCGAAACCGAGTTCGGCGTGCGCATGATCCGCGCCGAAGAAAAGATCCGCGCAGTCGCCGCCGACGCGGCGGCCGCCGAATTGCTGGGCGTGACGCCAGGCGCGCCGCTGCTCAGCGTGGAGCGCCTGTCGCTGACCTATGGCGACAAGCCGGTGGAGTTGCGGCGCGGTCTGTACAACACCGCGGCGCATCACTACCGCAACGAACTGAGCTGAAGCTGACGACGCCACGATGGCGATGGCGTGCGTCAGCGCTGTTGCATTGCAATAAAATCCGCGAGTTTCATCCAATTACACGAGAGGTTGGGGCATGGCCGCTGAAACAACGACAGACAACAGACCGGGCACGATGCGTCTGATCGACGCTCTGCAATACCGACTGCCGCTGGCCGGCGTCGTGTCGATCCTTCACCGCCTGAGCGGCATGGTGATGTTCTTCCTGCTGCCCTTCGTGGTGTGGCTCTTCGATGCGAGCCTCACCTCCGAGATCTCCTACGCGCGCTTCACGAGCGTGTTCATCGCGGGCGTCGGCTTCGTGCCGGGCTGGTTCTTCAAGCTGGTCGCCCTGGCGCTGATCTGGGCCTACCTGCATCACTTCATCGCCGGCGTGCGGCACCTCTGGATGGACGCCACGCACGCGGTCGGCCTCGAGTTCGGTCGCCAGTCCGCGGTGTTCACGCTCGCGGCCAGCCTGCTGCTGACGCTGGTGCTCGGTCTCAAGCTGTTCTTCTTCTGAGCGACACGACATGGCACAAACCTACGGTTCCAAGCGCATCGTCGTCGGTGCGCACTACGGCATGCGCGACTGGCTCGCGCAGCGCATCACCGCCGCGGTGATGGGCGTCTTCACCATCGCGCTGCTGCTGCAGTACCTCTGGCCCGCCTACCTGAAGGACGAGAACGGCGAACGCGTCAAGGACGCCGCCGGCAACTTCATGGCGCTCACCGGCTACGACAAGTGGGCCGGCATCTTCTCGGCGCAGTGGATGAAGCTGCTGACCTTCGTCGTCATCGTCTCGCTCGCCTACCACGCCTGGGTCGGCATGCGCGACGTCTGGATGGACTACGTGAAGTCCTTCGCCCTGCGGCTGACGCTGCAGGTGCTGACGATCGTGTGGCTGGTCGGCTGCCTCGGCTGGGCAATTCAAGTTCTCTGGAGACTCTGACGTGGCGGCTTCCATTTCCAAGCGCAAGTTCGACGTGGTGATCGTGGGGGCCGGCGGCTCCGGCATGCGGGCCTCGCTGCAACTCGCGCGCGCGGGCCTCAACGTTGCCGTGCTGTCCAAGGTCTTCCCGACTCGCTCGCACACGGTCGCCGCGCAAGGCGGCATCGGCGCCTCGCTGGGCAACATGAGCGAGGACACCTGGCACTACCACTTCTTCGACACGGTCAAGGGCGGCGACTGGCTCGGCGACCAGGACGCGATCGAGTTCATGTGCCGAGAAGCGCCGAAGGTGGTCTACGAGCTCGAGCACTTCGGCATGCCGTTCGACCGCAACCCCGACGGCACGATCTACCAGCGCCCGTTCGGCGGCCACACCGCCAACTACGGCGAGAAGCCGGTGCAGCGCGCCTGCGCCGCGGCCGACCGCACCGGCCACGCCATGCTGCACACCCTGTACCAGCAGAACGTCAAGGCGCGCACGCAGTTCTTCGTCGAGTGGATGGCGCTGGACCTCATCCGCGACGCCGAGGGCGACGTGGTGGGCGTGACGGCGCTCGAGATGGAAACCGGCGACGTGCACATCCTGCAGGGCAAGACGGTGCTGCTGGCCACCGGCGGGGCAGGGCGCATCTTCGCCGCGTCGACCAACGCCTTCATCAACACCGGCGACGGCCTGGGCATGGCGGCGCGTGCCGGCATTCCGCTCGAGGACATGGAGTTCTGGCAGTTCCACCCGACCGGCGTCGCCGGCGC
>DATFAY010000588.1:0-3288 GCA_035254085.1 Piscinibacter sp. | reverse complement strand
ACAACTTCACCACCGGCAGGATCTACCAGTCGGTGCTGGAGAAGGAGCGCCGCGGCGACTACCTCGGCAAGACCGTCCAGGTGATCCCGCACGTCACCAACGAGATCCAGGAGGTCATCAAGCGCGGCGCGCGCTTCGGCGAACCCGGCGCGGCCGACGTGGCGATCGTCGAGATCGGCGGCACCGTCGGCGACATCGAGTCGCTGCCCTTCCTGGAAGCGGTGCGGCAGATGGCGCTGAAGATGGGGCCCAACAACTCGGCCTTCGTGCACCTGACCTACGTGCCGTGGATCGCCGCGGCCGGCGAGCTCAAGACCAAGCCGACCCAGCACACGGTGCAGAAGCTGCGCGAGATCGGCATCTCGGCCGACGCCCTGCTGTGCCGCGCCGACCGCAAGATTCCCGAGGAGGAGCGCCAGAAGATTTCTCTGTTCACCAACGTGCCCGAGTGGGGCGTGATCTCGATGTGGGACGTGAACACGATCTACAAGGTGCCGCGCATGCTGCACGAGCAGGGCCTGGACGGCCTCATCTGCGACAAGCTGCGCATCAACACGCCGCCGGCCAACCTCAAGCGCTGGGACGAACTCGTGAACGAGGTGGAACACCCGCAACGCGAGGTCACCATCGGCATGTGCGGCAAGTACACCGACCTCTCCGATTCGTACAAGTCGCTCAACGAGGCGCTGCGCCACGCCGGCATCCACAACCACGCGCGGGTCAAGATCGAGTACGTCGACTCGGAAACGCTCACCGCCGACAACGTGCACCAGCTCGACCGCTACGACGCGTTGCTGGTGCCCGGCGGCTTCGGCAAGCGCGGCGTCGAGGGCAAGATCCTCACGGCGCAGTACGCCCGCGAGCACAAGCTGCCCTACCTCGGCATCTGCCTGGGCATGCAGGTCGCGACCATCGAGTACGCGCGTCACAAGGCCGGCCTGCCCGACGCCAACAGCACCGAGTTCGAGCCCGCCACGCCGCATCCGGTGATCGCCCTGATCGAGGAATGGCAGGACGCCGACGGCTCGATCCAGAAGCGCAGCGCGCAGTCCGACCTGGGCGGCACCATGCGCCTGGGCGCGCAAAGCTCCGACGTGAAGCCCGGCACGCTGGCACACGAGATCTACGGCGACGTGGTCACCGAGCGGCACCGCCATCGCTACGAAGCCAACGTCAACTACCTCGACAAGCTGACCGACGCCGGCATCGTGATCTCGGCCCTGACCCAGCGCGAGAAGCTCACGGAGATCGTCGAGCTGCCGCGCAGCGTGCACCCGTGGTTCATGGGCGTGCAGTTCCACCCCGAGTTCAAGTCGACCCCCTGGGGCGGGCATCCGCTGTTCAAGTCGTACATCCAGGCCGCGCTCGAGCACCAGTCGAAGCGCCTGGAGCAGCAGAAGGTGGCGGCATGAAGCTGTGCGGTTTCGACGTGGGGCTGGACAAGCCCTTCTTCCTGATTTCCGGCCCATGCGTCGTCGAGTCCGAGCAGTTGCAGATGGACGTCGCCGGGCGCCTGAAGGAGATCACCTCGGCGCTGGGCATCCCCTTCATCTTCAAGAGCAGCTACGACAAGGCCAACCGCTCCAGCGGAAGCTCGTTTCGCGGGCCCGGCATGGAAAAAGGCCTGGAGATCCTGGCCAAGGTCCGGCGCGAGCTGAAGGTCCCGGTGCTGACCGACGTGCACAGCGAGGCGGAGATCCCCGCCGTCGCGGCCGTCGTCGACGTGCTGCAGACGCCCGCCTTCCTGTGCCGCCAGACCGATTTCATCCGCGCGGTGGCGCAAAGCGGCAAGCCGGTGAACATCAAGAAGGGCCAGTTCCTCGCGCCGCACGACATGAAGAACGTGATCGACAAGGCGCGTGCCGCCGCGCGCGAGAAGGGCCTGCCTGAAGACAGCTTCATGGCATGCGAGCGCGGCGCGAGCTTCGGCTACAACAACCTCGTCTCCGACATGCGCTCGCTGGCGATCATGCGCGAGACCGGTGCACCCGTCGTGTTCGATGCCACCCACTCGGTGCAGCTGCCCGGCGGCCAGGGCACCAGCTCGGGCGGCCAGCGCGAGTTCGTGCCGGTGCTCTCGCGCGCGGCGATCGCGGTCGGCGTGGCCGGCGTCTTCATGGAAACCCACCCCGACCCCGCCAAGGCCCTGAGCGACGGCCCGAACGCGGTGCCGCTCAAGCACATGAAGGCGCTGCTCGAGCAGCTGGTCGCCCTGGATCGCGTGATCAAGCAGCAGCCTCTGCTGGAGAACGACTTCTCGTGCTGAAGAAGTTGAAGGTCCCATGTAACCCATCGGCGGCAACATCCGCCCCGGCCCTTCGCTCTGGGCCACACAAGAAACCCAGCAGGACATAACAGGAGAGATTGCAATGAGTGCCATCGTTGACATCGTCGGCCGAGAGATCCTCGACAGCCGCGGCAACCCGACCATCGAATGCGACGTGCTGCTCGAGTCCGGCACCATGGGCCGCGCGGCCGTGCCCTCGGGCGCGTCCACCGGCTCGCGCGAAGCCATCGAGCTGCGCGACGGCGACAAGGGTCGCTACCTCGGCAAGGGCGTGCTGAAGGCCGTCGAGCACGTCAACACCGAGATCAGCGAGGCCGTGCTCGGCCTGGATGCCTCGGAGCAGGCCTTCCTCGACCGCACGCTGATCGACCTCGACGGCACCGAGAACAAGAGCCGGCTGGGCGCCAACGCGACGCTGGCCGTCTCGATGGCCGTGGCGCGCGCCGCGGCGGAAGAGTCGGGCCTGCCCCTGTACCGCTACTTCGGCGGGATGGGCGGCATGCAGATGCCCGTGCCGATGATGAACGTCGTGAACGGCGGCGCGCACGCCAACAACAACCTCGACCTGCAGGAGCTGATGATCATCCCCGTGGGCGCGCCGAGTTTCCGCGAGGCGGTGCGCTACGGCGCCGAGGTGTTCCACGCCCTCAAGAAGATCATCCACGACAAGGGCATGAGCGTGGCCGTGGGCGACGAAGGCGGCTTCGCGCCGAACGTGGCGAACCACGAGGCGGCCATCGGCATGATCCTGCAGGCGATCGAGGCCGCCGGCTACCGCCCGGGCGAGCAGGTCGCCCTCGGCCTGGACTGCGCGGCCAGCGAGTTTTTCAAGGACGGCAAATACCACCTGGAGGCCGAGGGCCTCACGCTCGACGCGGGCGAGTGGACCAACATCCTGGCGACCTGGGCCGCCAAGTACCCGATCGTCAGCATCGAGGACGGCATGGCCGAGAGCGACTGGGACGGCTGGAAGGCCATCACCGAAAGGCTCGGGCGCAGCG
>DATFAY010000587.1:0-6124 GCA_035254085.1 Piscinibacter sp. | reverse complement strand
CCGGTGCCGATGAGCCTGGTCGACCAGGTCGCCAAGTACACCGACTTTCGCGGCCACGGCTTCGTCGACTGGCACCCGACGCGCCGCGAGATGCTGATCACGCATCGCAAGGCCGGCGGCAACACCCTGCAGCTGTTTCGCGTCAGCTCGCCGCTGGCCGAGCCCGAGCAGCTGACCGACTTCCCCGATCCGGTGACCGCCGCCAGCTACGAGCCCCACGATGGAAAGTACATCGTCTTCGAGCGCAGCGCAGGCGGCAACGAGGCGGCCCAGATCTATCGGCTGGACCTCGACACCCGGCAGGTCGCGTTGCTGAGCGAGCCGACCCAGCGCCACGAACTGCAAGGCTGGCTGCACCACAGCAGCCGGCTGCTGATCGGATCGGTGCCGCTGGACCGCACGGCACAAGGCGGCAGGCGCGCTACCGTGACGCAGACGCTCACCTTGCTCGATCCGGCGCAGCCCACGCACCGGCAGCGCCTGGCCGAGCTGCCGGGCACGGGTTGGGGCGTGGGCGGTGTGTCGTGGGACGACAAGCGCATCGCGCTCTCCCGCTACATCTCGGCCAACGAGTCGCAGGTGTGGCTGCTCGACATCGCCAGCGGCCGCCTCACCCAGGTCCTGCCCGCGCCGCACAGCAAGGAGCGCGGCGTGTTCCTCGCCGGCGGCTTCAAGCGCGACAACTCGGGGCTCTTCGTGCTCAGCGATCGCGCCGGCGAGTTCCGGGAGCTGATGTTCTATCGCTTCGCGACGCGACGGCTGGCATCGATCACCCACCACATCCCGTGGGACGTCGACGGCGGCAGCGTCACCCAGGACGGCAAGCTGATCGCACTGCGCGCCAACGTCGACGGCAGGCAGGAGCTGCGCCTGTTCGACGGGCGCTCCTTCAAGGCGCTGAAGACGCCCGCCGTGCCCAGCGGCAGCGTGGCCTCGGTCGAGTTCCACCGACAGCTCGGCGAGCTGGCATTCTCGGTCGACAGCACCAAGGGGCCGAGCCAGATCTATTCGCTCGATCCGGCCAGCGGCAAGGTCGAGCAATGGACCCGCGCCTATGCGCCGCCGGGGGTGGACATGGCCAGCTTCGCCGACCAGCAGATCGTGCGCTGGCCGAGCTTCGACGGTCGCAGCATCTCGGGGCTTCTGACCCTGCCGCCGCCGCGCTTCACCGGGCGGCGGCCGGTGCTGGTGCTGATCCACGGCGGACCCGAGTCGCAGGCCCGCATGGGCTTCATGGGCCGCTACAACTATCTTCTCGACGAGCTCGGCATCGCCATCATCGAGCCCAACGTGCGCGGCTCCAGCGGCTACGGCAAGACCTTCCTCACCCTGGACAACGGCGTCAAGCGCGAGGACTCGGTGCGCGACATCGGCGCCCTGTTCGACTGGATCGTCACGCAGCCGCAGTTCGACTCGACGCGCGTGGTCGTGAGCGGCGGCAGCTACGGCGGCTACATGAGCCTGGCCGTGGCCACCCAGTACGCGGAGCGCATCGCCGGCAACATCGACGTGGTGGGCATCTCCAATTTCGTGAGCTTCCTGCAGAACACCGAGAGCTACCGCCGCGACCTGCGCCGCGTCGAATACGGCGACGAGCGGGATCCGGCGATGCGCGCCTTCCTGCAGAAGATCTCCCCGCTCACCAATGCCGGCAACATCGTCAAGCCGTTGTTCGTGGTGCAGGGGCGCAACGATCCGCGCGTGCCTTTCACCGAGGCGGAACAGATCGTCGCCAAGGCCCGCGAGAACAGGACGCCGGTGTGGTACCTGCGTGCCGAGAACGAGGGCCACGGCTTCGCCCGCAAGGCCAACGCCGACTACCAGTTCTACGCCACCATCCTCTTCCTTCAGCAGACGCTTCTGAAGTGACGCTCACCCCGCTGGCCCCTGGAAGCCGCCGGCGCGGAAGGTGAGCACCAAGGTATCGCGATGGCCGCCGGGCGCGGCCGCGTCGCGCGGCTGGATCGGCGTCGTCTCGTGGATCACGCGCGCGTCGTCGAGCATCAGGGTGGTCCAGGGCTCGCTCATCGTGAAGCGGATGCCGCTCGGGCCATCGGCATCGAACACCCGCGTCTCGCCGCCCTTCACGCCGGCGCGCTCGACCAATGCCACGACCACGAAGTCGACGCCATCGCGGTGCGCCCCCTCGGGCGTCGGGCGGCCGATGCCGTCGGTAGTGTCGATGCGGAACTGGTGCGCCTCCACGTACCACGGCTGCCCGCCGCGCAGCGAGGAGCACACCGCGGCGAGCCGGCGCAGCATCTGCGTCCACGCGGGCTGGGCGACGACCGCCGGATCGATCGGCTCGAACCAGCGCTCGATGCCGCCGTGCAGCGCGTTGTACGCGAGCGGCTGCCAGTGCGCGCGGTGCGGCGACTGCACCACCGTCTCGCCCTCGACCACGAAGCACGAATGGCGGCGACGGCGGTAGTGGCCCCCGTCGCGCAGGTAGGCGTCCGGCGGCAGATCGTTCCAGCTTGGGCGCAACGCGAGCAGTGCTTCGGCTTCGGTGTCGAGCAGCATGCCCAGGCCGCGCGGACTGAGCGCCGCGTGGCCGCGGCTGCGCAGCGTGTCGCGCAGCTCGTCCGGCGCGATGAACGGAGGATCGAGAGGCATCGTCATGCCGCGATGATGCCAGCGCGTCGCCGGCGGCGTATGCTCGGCGCGCGCCAAGCCCCAGGAAACCGACATGACGCTCTGCCCGATCGCGATGGCCGTGGGCTGCAAGAAGTGCCCGGCATTCTCCGTGTGCCCGCTCAAGGGTGTGCTCGGCGACCACAAGAAGGCCGACCCAGCTGCGGCCAAGGCCGCCTCGGCACCGGACAAGCCGCCGAAGTAGACCCGGCGACCAGTGCCCGCCCCTGCCGCGCGCAGGGATTGTTGCGCTCGTGCGTCGCTGCACCGCCATATCGGCGATGGCGGCATTGGAGCGGCGCGCGCGCCGCGGGTTCCGCCCGGGCGCTCCAGCGAAACGGCTGAGACACGCCCTTACCTCGCGCCACATCGGCACACCAACGGACAGCGCCTGCTCGCGCCGGGCACGGCAAGGTGGTGCTCGTCGGAGGCCGCGGGCGACGAGCCCTGCGCCGCCGACATCCATCGAAAAAAGGAGTACCCGAAATGAAAGTCTTTGCCCAAGCACTCGTCGCGGCCGCGGCGCTGGCGGCCCTGGCAACCGCGCAGGCCGAGGGCCCGTACGCGGGCGCCTCGCTCAGCAGCTCGCGCTACCAGAAGGACATCGGCGGCTTGTCCACCGACCGCAGCGGTTCGGGCGGCAAGATCTACGGCGGCTACGGCTTCACGCCCAACGTGGCGCTCGAAGCGGGTTATGCCGATCTCGGCAAGTCATCGAGCGCGGCCGGCAGCGTGAAGGAACATGGCGTGTTCCTCGACCTGGTCGGCAGCGTGCCGCTGGGCGAGAGCTTCTCCGCCTTCGGCCGGGTCGGCGCCTTCAACGGCCACTCGCGCGTCACGGGCGGCTCCAACGAGAGCGGCACCGATGCCAAGTACGGCCTGGGCCTGCAATACGACTTCAACAAGCAGGTCGGCTTGCGCGGCGAGTGGGAACGCTATCGCTTCAAGGCCCTGGGCACCAAGTCCAATGCCGACCTGTATTCGGTCGGCCTGAACTACAAGTTCTAGGGCCCCGCCGAGGGCGAGGCCGGGGGCGGCAGCACGTGCACGCGCGCGCCGTGCACGCTGACCACCTGGCCCGCCCGGATCTTGCACGTCTTGCGCAGTTCGTCGCGCCCGTCCACCTGCACCAGCCCGTCGGCGACCATGGCCTTGGCCTGGCCGCCGCTGCCGGCCAGGCCCGTGGCCTTGAGCAGGTTGTCCAGGGTGATGTGCTCGCCGCGCAGCTCGAACTCGATGCGCTTCATGCAGCGCTCCCGTCATCGGCTGCGGCAGCCAACCCGAACTCCTCGGCCAGCAGCGCATAGGAGCGGCGCCGCACCGCAGGATCGTGGGCCCAGGTGTTGATCACCAGTTCGTCGAGATCGAAGTGCGCTGCCAGGTCGCGCAGTTGCTGCCCGACCTGCGCCGGCGTGCCCACGAAGGCCTTGCGGCGCATGCTCTCGACGATGCCCCACTCGTCGGCCTGGAAGCCATGCGCGGCGATCTCCGAAGGCGCCTGCAGGGGCCGCAGCAAGCCCCGCTGGCGATCGACGCGCCAGCGCTCGCGGCTGAGCGCGTGGTGCAGCGCCTCCTCGCGGCTGTCGGCCACCAGCGCCCACACGCACAGCGTGGCCTGCGCTCTCGGGTGGCGCTCGCTCGGCTGGTAGCCGGCGCGGTACAGCGCCATCGCTTCCTCGGCGCCCTGCCCGTCCGTGAAGAAATAGGCGAATGCGTAGGGCAGCCCCAGATGCGCCGCCAGGCGGGCGCCGTAGTCGGAGCTGCCGAGCACCCAGATCTGCGGCGCATGCGGCGACAAGGGATGCGCGCTGATTCCCCGATGTCGCGGCAGCGTGGTCCAGGCCTGCAGGTCGTGGACCTGCTGCGGGAAGTCCTCCGCCGCCATCGGCGCGTTCGGATTGAGTGCCTGGGCGGTGCGCATGTCGCCGCCGGGTGCGCGGCCGACACCGAGGTCGATGCGCCCCGGCGCCAGCGCCTCCAGCACGCGGAACTGCTCGGCCACCTTGAGCGCTGAGTAATGGGGCAGCATCACGCCGGCGCTGCCGAGGCGGATTCGCCGCGTCACCGCCGCGATCGCGGCCATCAGGATCTCGGGCGCGCTGCCGACGATTGTGGGCAGGCCGTGGTGCTCGCTGAGCCAGAAGCGGTGGTAGCCCAGCGCCTCGCAGTGCTGCGCGAGGTCGAGCGTGTCGCGGATCGCCTCGTCCTCGCCGTGCCCGGCCAGCGCGACCGACTGGTCCAGCACCGACAGGCGCAGGCGCCGCGACGAGGAAGGTTCGACGGGCGAGGAAGGCATGGATGGAGAAGCGTCGGAGGCAGTCATGCGGTGGCTCGGAAAACGAGCCGCACGGTAGCACCAAGCCCGCGGATGCGCCGCCCGACCGGCCCTTGAGCCACGTCAAGCCTGCGGGATAGGAGGCGGTCTACGCTGGATCAAACCTGCGCAGAGGCTCCCATGACGACACCCAGTGCCCATGCCAAGCCGGCGGCGCGCCGCCACGACGGCCCCTCCGATGCCTTCGACGTGCTCGACGCCTGCCACCGCGAGATGCTCGACAAGGTGGACCAGCTGGAACGCCTGGTCGAGCGGCTGGCCTCACAAGGCATCGATGCGACTGCGCGGTCCGATGCCGCGGTGGTCGCGCATTTCTTTGCGACCACCGCACGCCGCCACCACGAGGACGAGGAGCGCCACATCTTTCCGGCGCTTGCGCGCAGCGGCGACCAGGCCGTGATCGATGCGGTGCTGCGCCTGCAGCAGGACCACGGCTGGCTCGAGGAAGACTGGATGGAACTGTCGCCCCATGTGCAGGCGGTGGCGTCGGGCTACAACGGCTACGACATCGACGTGCTGCGCGAAGGCAGCGCCATC
Source organism: Piscinibacter sp. (assembly GCA_035254085.1). Classification (GTDB taxonomy): domain Bacteria; phylum Pseudomonadota; class Gammaproteobacteria; order Burkholderiales; family Burkholderiaceae_C; genus Albitalea. The sequence goes on along the minus strand of DATFAY010000587.1, from coordinate 618 downwards.
TTCGCGGCGCTCACGCGCGACCATGTGGCGCTCGAGGAAACGGTGATCTACCCGAACGCGCGGCGCGTCATCGCCAGCAACGAACGCCAGGAGATGGGCCGCGAGATGGCGGCGCGCCGGCGCACCGATCGCGGCAACGGCCACGCGCGTTGAACGCGGGCGCGAAGGCCGCCCCGCGACGAATGTCGTACGCCGACCGCGCGAGTAAGGTATAGTGCCCCCACAGGTATACGCAAGACTTGTGGTTGTGAGTGATCTGCTGCTCTGCCGTCCTGGTTCCAGGCCGGTTCTGTTGGAAATCCCCGAATAACGAACTCTTGAGTGTCTCTGCATGCGGAGCATGTGCTGCGCATTACTTTGTTAGAAAGATAGGAATCGTCCATGACGACTCAAACCGGTACCGTGAAGTGGTTCAACGAGAGCAAGGGCTACGGCTTCATCGCTCAAGACGCGGGCGGCGCCGACCTCTTCGCCCACTTCCGTGACATCCAGGGCAACGGCTTCAAGACGCTGACCGAAAACCAGCGTGTCGAATTCGAAGTGAAGCAAGGCCAGAAGGGCCTGCAGGCCGCGAACATCCGCCCGCTGTAAAGCAGGCGTTTCTCGCAGCAAGAAGAA
>DATFAY010000586.1:0-5406 GCA_035254085.1 Piscinibacter sp. | reverse complement strand
TCCTGGTGGAACACCATCAAGAACGCCATCAAGCAGGCCGGCGAGGACTATGGCGTGCAGGTCGAGTACCGCAACCCGCCCAGCGGCGACCTGGCCGACATGGCGCGCCTGATCGAGCAGGCCGCTGCGCAGAACGTCGACGGCGTGATCACCACCATCGCCGACTACCAGGTGCTGCAAGGCGCGATCGGCAAGGTCACGGCCAAGAAGATCCCGCTCATCACGATCAACAGCGGCACGGTCGAGCAAAGCGAGAAGCTCGGCGCCATCATGCACGTGGGCCAGCCGGAGTACGCGGCGGGCAAGGGCGCGGGCGAGCGCGCCAAGGCCAAGGGCGTCAAGAGCTTCGTGTGCGTCAACCACTACGCCACCAACCCGGCATCGTTCGAGCGCTGCCGCGGCTTCGGTGACGCCATCGGCGAGGACTACAAGAAGGCCACCATCGACACGGGCGGCGTCGACCCGAATGCCATCGAATCGAAGGTCTCCGCCTTCCTGCGCCAGCATCCGGACACGCAGGCGGTGCTGGCCCTCGGGCCCGACAGTGCGGCGCCTTCGCTCAAGGCGCTCGAGAAGTCGGGCCAGAAGGGCAAGGTGTGGTTCGCGAGCTTCGACCTGTCCGACGACATCGCCAAGGGCATCAAGGACGGCTCGGTGCAGTTCGGCATCGACCAGCAGCCGTATCTGCAGGGCTACATCCCGGTGGCCGTGCTCGCCACGATGAAGAGCCTGAAGACGACGGACCTGAAGAAGGTGGCCGACGCGATCAAGGCAAACCCCAAGACGCAGGCGCGCTTCGCCGAGTACGGCCTCGCGCCGGCCTTCGGCGCGCGCCACATCGGCTCGGGGCCGGGCTTCGTCACGAAGGACAACATCGGCAAGGTAGAAAAATACGCAGGCCAATACCGTTGAGGCCCAACCCGCCGCGCCTGCACGAGAAGGAGAGCCTGCGGTGAGCATCGCACTTCATCCACCCGCTGCCGACCCTTCGATGCCGGCTGAAGCCCCCGATGAGCGCCTGCGCAGCGTCAGCCCCTGGCGGCGCTTCCTCGCCCGACCCGAGTTCGGCTCGCTGTCGGGCGCGCTGCTGGTGTTCGCGCTGTTCGGCGCGGTCGCCGGCGGCTCGGGCATGTTCAACCCGGAGGGCATCGTCAATTGGGGCACGGTGGCGGCCTTCCTGGGCATCGTCGCGGTCGGTGCGGCCCTGCTCATGATCGGCGGCGAGTTCGATCTGTCGATCGGCTCGATGATCGGCTTCGCCGGCATGATGGTGGCCATCCCCGCGCTGTACTGGGGCTGGCCGCTGTGGCTGTCCACGCTCTTCACCTTCGCGCTGTGCATGGCGCTGGGCGCGTTCAATGGCTATGTCGTGGTGAGGACGGGGCTGCCGTCGTTCATCGTCACGCTGGCCTTCTTCTTCGTGCTGCGCGGCCTGTCGCTGGCGGTGTCGGTCGCGCTCACGGGCAAGACGATCATCAGCACCAACGGCGATGCCGTGCTGCGCGAGCTGGCGGCGTCGGACACGCTGTTCGCCGCGCTCTTCAGCGGCCACGTGCTCACGGGGCTCTTCGACGCGCTGGCACGCGCCGGCGTGATGGCGGCCGGCAGCGGCGGCCGCGCGCTCGCGGTGGGCGTGCCCAAGGTGGTGGTGTGGTGGGTGGCGCTGACGCTGGCCGGCGCCTACATGCTGGCCCGCACGCGCTTCGGCAACTGGATCCTCGCCTCGGGCGGCGACGCGAATGCGGCGAAGAACTGCGGCATCCCGGTCGCGCGCGTGAAGATCACGCTGTTCATCCTGATGGCGGCGTGCTCGACGCTGTTCGCCGTGCTGCAGGTGGCCGACGCCGGGTCGGCCGCCGCCGATCGCGGGCTGCAGAAGGAGTTCGAGGCCATTATCGCCGCGGTGATCGGCGGCTGCCTGCTGACCGGCGGCTACGGCTCGGTGATTGGCGCCTCGCTGGGCGCGCTCATCTTCGGCGTGGTGCAGATCGGCATCGGCTACACGAGCATCGACAACAACTGGTACCGCGTGTTCCTGGGCGGCATGCTCTTGATCGCGGTGCTGTTCAACAACTTCATTCGCCGCAAGGTGGCTCTGGGGCGGCGATGAGCGATTACATCCTCCAGCTCGAGAACATCAGCAAGTTCTTCGGTGCCGTCATCGCGCTCAACGGCGTGACGCTGCGCCTCAAGCGCGGCGAGGTGCACTGCCTCTTGGGCGACAACGGCGCGGGCAAGTCCACGCTGATCAAGACGCTCGCGGGCGTGCACCGGCCGGACGACGGCGAGTACATCGTCGAAGGCCAGCCGGTGCGCTTCGGCTCGCCGCGCGACGCGCTCGACCGCGGCATCGCCACCGTCTACCAGGACCTCGCGCTGGTGCCGCTGATGAGCGTGGCGCGCAACTTCTACATGGGCCGCGAGCCGCGCCGCAAGCTCTTCGGCGTGCTGCCGGTGATGGACCACTGGGCGGCGGGTCAGGCCGCCACGGCGCGCCTGGCGGAGATGGGCATCCGCGTGCGCGACCCCGACCAGATGGTGGGCACCATGTCGGGCGGAGAGAAGCAGTGCCTGGCCATCGCGCGCGCCATCCACTTCGGCGCCAAGGTGCTGATCCTCGACGAGCCGACTGCGGCGCTGGGCGTCAAGCAGAGCGTGAACGTGCTCAAGCTCGTGCACAAGGCGCGCGAGCGCGGCATCTCGGTCATCTTCATCACCCACAACGTCAACCATGCCTACCCGGTGGGCGACAGCTTCACGCTGCTCAACCGCGGCAAGTCGATGGGCACATTCGCGAAGAACGAGATCGCCAAGGAGGACGTGCTCGACATGATGGCCGGCGGCGCCGAGATGCAAAAGCTGATGGCAGAGCTCGAGGGGGTGACGATTTGAAGCGGCTGCAACGTCCCTCCCGAGGCGGCGAGGGCCGAGGCGGTGAAAGGGAGTCCGCATGCTGACGATTCCGGGTCAACGGCGCTTCGACCTCGCGTGCCTCGGCCGGCTCGCGGTCGACCTGTATGCGCAGCAGTTCGGCGCCCGGCTCGAAGACGTGACCAGCTTCGCCAAGTACATCGGAGGCTCCTCGGCCAACATCTGCCTGGGCGCGGCCCGCCTGGGGCTGCGCACCGCCATGGTCTCGCGCGTGGGCGACGAGCAGATGGGCCGCTTCCTGACCGAGACGCTGCAGCGCGAAGGCGTGGACGTGTCGCAGGTGCAGGTCGACCCGCAGCGCCTCACCGGCCTGGTGCTGCTCGGCCTCAAGGACCGCGATACCTTCCCGCTGCTCTTCTACCGCGAGAACTGCGCCGACATGGCGCTCGATGCCGCGGGCATCGACGAGGCTTTCATCGCGCAATGCCGCGCCTTGCTTGTCACCGGCACGCACCTGAGCCAGCCCGGCGTGCGGGCCGCGTCGCTGGCCGCGCTCGCGCACGCCGGCCGTCACGGCGTGCTGCGTGTGCTCGACATCGACTACCGCCCCGTGCTGTGGGGCCTGACCAAACGCGGCGAGGGCGAGAACCGCTTCGTCGCCAGCGAGGCCGTGACGGCGCAGTTGCAGGCGGTGCTGCCGCAGTTCGACCTGTTGATCGGCACCGACGAGGAGTTCCGCATCGCCGGCGGGGTCGCCGACGATCTGTTGCGTTCGCTGCGCCGCGTGCGCGCGGTCACGCCGGCCGCGATGGTCGTCAAGCTCGGCGCCGCGGGCTGCTGCTTCATTCCCGCGGCCGTGCCCGAGCGGCTGGAGGACGCGCCGGCCGTCCAGGGCGAGCAGGTCGAGGTGCTCAACGTGCTGGGCGCAGGCGACGCCTTCGCGGCCGGCTTGCTGACCGGCTTCCTGCAAGGGCAGGGTTTCGAGGAGGCGGCCCGCCTGGCCAACGCCTGCGGCGCCATCGTGGTGTCGCGCCACGCCTGCTCGCCGGCCATGCCCACGCCCGCGGAGTTGCACCACTGGTTCAGCCAGCCGCGTCACGAGAAGGTCGACGCCGACGCGACGCTCGCGCACCTGCACCGCACGACCGTCGCGCGGCGCGACTGGCGCGAGCTGTGCGTGATGGCCTTCGATCACCGCAGCCAGTTCCACGAGCTGGCGCGCGAGGCCGGCGCCGACGAGTTCCGCTTGCCGCGACTCAAGCGCCTGCTGGTGCAGGCGGTCGAGCGCGTCGAGGCGCAGTGCGGCCTGCAGGGACGCATCGGCGTGCTCGTCGACGGCCTGCACGGCGCCGACGCGCTGGCCGCCGCCACCGGCCGAGGCTGGTGGGTGGGCCGCCCCGTGGAACTGCCCGGCTCGCGGCCGTTGCGCTTCGACGTCGATGCCTCGGTCGGCTCGCAGCTCGTGCACTGGCCCGGCGAGCAGTGCGTGAAATGCCTCGTGCATTACCACCCGGACGATCCGGTGGACCTGCGTCTGGAGCAGGAAGCGATGCTGCGCCAGCTCTGGCAGGCCACGCGCGAAAGCGGCCACGAGCTGCTGCTCGAGGTCATCCCGCCGCGCCAGCGCTTGTCCATCGAGGCGGCCGACGGCCAGGCCGACGATGCCGTGCTGCGTGCCATCAAGCGCCTGTACAACCTCGGCTTCAAGCCGGAATGGTGGAAGCTCGCGCCGATGTCGGCCGCGGGCTGGACGGCGCTGGGGCGGCTGGTCGCCGAACGCGATCCGCAGTGCCGCGGCGCGGTGATCCTCGGCTTGAGCAAGCCGCTGCCCGAACTGGTGGCCGCCTTCACGCAGGCGCGCGACCCGGTGGTCAAGGGCTTCATGGTCGGCCGCACGCTGTGGGCCGACGCCTCTCTGGCCTGGCTGCACGGCAGCTGCGACGACGCCGCGCTGGTGGACACGGTGGCGAACAACTTCGCGACGCTGGTCGAAGCCTGGCGCGCGTCGCGCGAAGAAGGGACGGCATGACGACGACGATCCGATTGACCTTGGCGCAGGCGCTGGTGCGCCACCTCGCGGCCTTGCGCGTCGAGCTCGACGACGGCTCGGTGCGGCCCTACGTGGGCGGCGTGTTCGCGATCTTCGGGCACGGCAACGTGGCGGGACTTGGCGAGGCGCTGTGGGCCGAGCGCGCGAGCCTGAAGACGCTGCGCGCCCACAACGAGCAGGCGATGGCGCATGCCGCGATCGCCTATGCCAAGGCACTGGCGCGCCGCCGCATCATGGCGGTCACCACGTCCATCGGGCCGGGCGCGACGAACCTCGTGACGGCGGCCGCGCTCGCGCACGTGAACCGCCTGCCGGTGCTGCTGCTGCCGGGCGACACCTTCGCTTCGCGTGCGCCCGACCCGGTGCTGCAGCAGGTCGAGGATTTCCACCACGGCGACGTGTCGGCCAACGACTGCTTCCGCCCGGTGACGCGCTGGTTCGACCGCATCGTGCGGCCCGAGCAGATCCTCGACTCGCTGCCGCGC
>DATFAY010000585.1:0-4298 GCA_035254085.1 Piscinibacter sp. | reverse complement strand
AGGGCGGCGTGTCCGGGTTGGCCGCCTCGGCCGGCAGCACGCGCGCGACGAAGCGATCGCCCAGGGCCTCGGCGTAGGCCGCGAAACGCTGGGCGGTGCAGTAGCGGTCGCCCTCGAAGCGCAGAGCGAGCACGCTCAGGTCCTCGCGCTCGAGGCGCTGGCGCACGGCGTCGAGTTCGTCGGGCGCGATGTGCAGGCCGGCGGGGTCGTTCAAGGGCAGGGTGGGCTGCGACAGCACCGGCGCCAGCATCGAGGGCTCCAGCATCATGGTCAGCGCGAAGTTCCCGGTGAAGCACATGCCGATGGCTCCCACGCCCGGCCCGCCGCTTTGCTCGTGCGCCAGCCGCGCGAGCGCGCGCAGCCAGCGCGTCACCGGGCTCGATTCGTTGGCGGCGAAGGCGCGGAATTCGGCACTGACGCAGGCGCGCTTGAACACCGCGATGCCCTCGTCCACCTGCGGCACGGCGCCGTCGTGGCCGAAGAGCGATGGCATGTAGACGGTGAAGCCGGCGTCGCGCACCCAGCGCGCGAATCGCGCCACCTGCGGGCTGATGCCCGGCATCTCGGTCATCACGATCACCGCCGGGCCGTGGCCCGCCACATGAACGGTCTTCGTGATGCCGTCGAGCGTGATCGGGCGGTGCTCGAAGTCGTCCAGCGGATCGGGTTGGTCGAGGCGGCGGGTCATCGGCAAGGCTCCTTCGTGGTGATGGTCTGCGTCAATCTACGTCCCCCACGCTGCGCCTTGAAGTGTCTGAAAAGACTGCTTTCGGGCTGGATCGGACAGCTATGATCGGGCCATGAAATCGGTCTGGGTGCTGGTACTCGACGGCGTCATGGATTCGAGCCTCGCGATCACGCTCGACCTGTTGCGCACCGCGCAGGCCATCGTCGCGCAGGCGGGATCGCCGGCATCGTTCGACGTGCAGGTGCTGGGTGCGCGCAGGCAGGTGCACACCGGCGCCGGGCTGACGTTGCGCACCGGTCGCACCTTTCGCGCCGCGACGCTCGCCGATGCGCTGCCGCAGTGGGTGGTGGTGCCCGCGATGGGCGAATATGGCCAGACGCTGACCTCGCACCTGGCGCGGCCTGATGCCGTCCAGGCCGCGCGGCTGCTGCAGCGCCTGGCCGCGGGCAAGGCGCGCATCGCCGCCTCTTGCGCGTCGGTGTTCCTGCTGGCCGAGGCCGGGCTGCTGCAGCGGCGCGCGGCGACCACCACCTGGTGGCTGGCGGCGAGCTTTCGCCAGCGCTACCCCGAGGTCCCGCTCGACGAGCGCCGCATGGTCGTGCGCGACGGGCCCATGCTCACGGCCGGCTCGGCCTTCGCCCAGCTCGACCTGATGCTCGCGCTGCTGAGCGACCTGGTCGGCGTGCGCGTGGCCAACCTGTGTGCGCGTTATCTGCTCATCGACCGGCGGCCCTCGCAGGCGCGCTACATGATGGCCTCGCATTCGCAGCGGCACGACCCGCTGGTGGAGCGCGCCGAGCGCTGGATCGACGAGCACCTCGACGAGCCGATGACGGTGCGTGCCCTGGCCGGCGAGCTCGCGGTGAGCGAGAAGACCTTGGCGCGCCGGGTGCACGCCGCCGCCGGCCTGTCGCCGATCAAGCTGATCCAGCGCCGCCGCCTGCTGCGCGCGACGCACCTGATCGAAACCACGAAGACGCCCATCGAGCAGGTGGCCGCGCAGGTCGGCTACCGCGACAGCACCACGCTGCGCCGCCTGATGCGGCGCGACCTGGACACCAGCCCGAGCGGCCTGCGCTGAGGTGCCGATCGCACGGTGCGTTCAGCCGAAGCGCTCGTCCAGCCGCAGGTAGCGCCAGTGCCCGGGGGGCAGGTCGCCCAGCATCACGCTGCCGATGCGCACGCGCTTCAGGCCCAGCACCTTGAGGCCGACCGCCTCGCACATGCGGCGGATCTGGCGCTTCTTGCCTTCCTTGAGCACGAAGCGCAACTGGTCCTCGTTGACCCATTCCACCTGCGCCGGCCGCAGCGGCTCGCCATCGAGCTCCAGCCCGTGGCGCAGCAGCGCGAGCTTGTCGTCGGGCAGGCGGCCCCCATCGACCGTCTCGACGCGCACCAGGTATTCCTTCTCGATGTCGCTCGCCTCGCCGATCAGCTGGCGCGCGACGCGACCGTCCTGCGTGAGCACGAGCAGGCCGACCGAGTCGATGTCGAGCCGGCCGGCCGGCGCCAGGCCGCGCAGGTGCTCGCGCAGGAAGCGGATGCCGGAGCGGTCGTCGCGCCACTGGTTCTGCGGCTGCACCAGCACCACCGCGGGCTCATAGCCGTCCTCGGCCTGGCCGCTCACGTAGCCGACCGGCTTGTTGAGCAGCACGGTGACCTTCTGCGCCTGCAGGTGCCGCGCCTTGGCGTCGACGGTGATGTGCTGCTCGGGCAGGACCCGCGAGCCCAGTTCGTTCACCACCTGGCCGTCGACCCGCACCCAGCCCTTGGCGATCCATTCGTCGGCCTCGCGGCGCGACGCGATGCCCAGCTCGCTCATGCGCTTGGACAGCCGCATGCTGCCGGGGATCTCGGGGTGCTCCTGCTCGGGTCTCTCCCTGGGCGCCTGCTCTTGCCGCTGCTGCGGTGGTCGCTGCGGCACCAGCGGACGCGGCCGGCGCGTGTCGGGCGTGGGGTGCACGATGGGCGGCGGGGCTTCGCGCGGCGGCTTGCGCGCGGGCTCGAAGGCGGTGTTCTTTGCGCCGCGTGCCGGCGCGGCCGGCGCGGCCGGCGCCTTGTCGCCGAAGCGCTGGCGCCGCTGTTCCTGATAGCGCGCCTCGCGCTCGGCCCGCTCGGTCTGCGCTTGCGCCAGCGTCGGCCGCTTGCGCGGTGCCGAGCCTGCGCCGCGCACCGGTGGGCGAGCGGGCTGCGCCGTGGTCTTGGCGGGTTGGGCGGGTTTCTTGAGCTTGAGCGTGGCCATGGCGATTCATCCGAAGACATGCCGATTGGAGCACGCACCGGCGGGCCCGCCCGCCGCGCCGGCGCTATTCGCCCGCCTCGATGCGGTCGACGAAGCCACGGATGCGCGCGGCGTTGGCGCCGAAGTCGCTGCCGCCCACGCGCGACAGCGAACGCAGGTCCACCCGGCTGCCGCTGCCTTGCGGCGTCACGCGCACGACCACGTCGTCCTTGAAGCCGAACAGCAGCGTGGTCGCCGTCGCTTCGAGGCGCAGGTCCTGCGGCGAGACGTCGACGATCTCCCAGCCCATCGAGCGCGCGACCTGCTCGGCACGCTGCAGCGCCTGCGCAGGCGGCAGGTGCAGCCGAGCCGGGCGCAGATCCGGATAGCCGCGGCGCTGCTGCGCGATCGCGGCCGGATCCGGCTCGACGGGGTTGCGAGCGTGCTGGCGCAAGGGCAGCACGGCGACGAAGCGCGGCGGGTTCTCGGTGTCGGTGCTGACGTCGTGGATGCGCGGCAGCCGGTACAGCTGCACCAGCATCGCGGCCGGCGGCGCCACGACGATCACGCCAAGCACGAGCGCGGCGAGTGCCACGCGGCGCGCATGGCGTGCGCCGCGCCGGGTGGCCGTCACGAACGCGAAGACGGCGATCAGCAGCGCCAGCGCTGCCGCGATCGCCGCCCACTGCATGGTCTTGAGGCCGGCGCCCAGGCCCCACCAGCCGAGGCGATAGCCCGGGCCGGCCGAGAGTTCGGCCAGGCCGCAAACCAGCGCGAGCAGCAGCGCCAGCCAGGCGAGCGGCAGGCGCGAAGGGGTCGCGCGATCGGTGTCCGGTGGCGTCATCGTGGCGGCATGCGGCATGGCGTCGGTCTCCTCGAAGCGCAGGGCAATGCGCCCATCATGGACCGGGGCGAGCGCCCCTGCATGCATCGCCCTACTGGCACCGCGACCAGTTCGGCGCGCGCCGGTGGTCGCAGCGACGCCGCGTCAGCGCCCGCGCCAGAAGAGCGCGTCGAGATCGCGCATGCTGATCTGGCGCCAGGTCGGGCGGCCATGGTTGCATTGGTCGGCCCGTTCCGTGCGCTCCATGTCGCGCAGCAAGGCGTTCATCTCGTCGAGCGTGAGTTGCCGGTTGGCGCGCACCGCGCCGTGGCAGGCCATGGTCGAAAGAATCTCGTGCTGCGCGCGCTCCACCACGCCGCTGGCGCCGATCTGGGCGAGCTCGGCGAGCACGCTGCGCGCCAGCTCGACCGCGTCACCACCGGCCAGCGCGGCGGGCCGGGCGCGCACCGCCAAGAGGGTGGGCGACAAGGCCGAGATGTCCAGCCCGAGCGCCTGCAGCGTGGCGGCGTGTGCCTCGGCGGTGGCGATCTCCTGCGGCGTGGCGG
>DATFAY010000584.1:0-3963 GCA_035254085.1 Piscinibacter sp. | reverse complement strand
CAAGTGTCCGGCTGACTACAATCGGGGGTTTCACCTCGCGAAAATGGCACGAGCAAACCCGTCACCCGAGCAGTCCGACGTGGCCGCCACCTACGAAGACGCACTCGCCGAACTCGAACGGCTGGTCGCGGCGATGGAGGGCGGGCAGCTCCCGCTCGACAAGCTCCTCGAGAGCTACAAGCGCGGCGCCGAGCTGCTGAACTTCTGTCGCGCACGCCTCGAAGCCGTCGAGCAGCAGGTCAAGGTGCTCGAAGAGGGCGAGCTCAAACCCTGGAGCGCCACATGATGAAGCGCGCCGAATTCGACAGCTGGGCGCGAGCCGAACTGGATGCCGTCGAGGCGGCGCTGCAGTCGTGGGTGCCGTCCGATGCGCCCGCCGGCCTGGGCCTGGCGATGCGCTACGGCGTGCTCGACGGCGGCAAGCGGCTGCGGCCGCTGCTGGTGCTGGCGGCCTCGCAGGCGGTCGACGGCCTGCACGAGGCGGCCCTGCGCGCCGCCTGCGCGGTCGAGCTGATCCATGCCTACTCGCTGGTGCACGATGACATGCCCTGCATGGACAACGACGTGCTGCGCCGGGGCAAGCCCACCGTGCACGTGCAGTTCGGCGAGGCGCAGGCGATGCTCGCGGGCGACGCGATGCAGGCGCTCGCCTTCGAAGTGCTCACGCCGACCCCGGCCGACAGCGCCGCCTTCGCGGGCCCGGGCGTGCCGCCGGCGCTGCAGGCGCGGTTGTGCGGCCTGCTGGCGCGCGCGGCCGGCCACGCGGGCATGGCGGGCGGCCAGGCGATCGATCTCGCGAGCATCGGCGTTGCCCTGGACGAGCGCACCCTGCGCGACATGCACCATCGCAAGACCGGGGCCTTGCTGCAGGCGAGCGTGCTCATGGGCGCGGCCACCGGCCGCACCACCGAGGCGCAGTGGGCGGGGCTCGCCGACTTCGGCGATGCACTCGGGCTGGCCTTCCAGGTGGTCGACGACATCCTCGACGTCACCCAGGCCTCCGAGACCCTGGGCAAGACGGCCGGCAAGGACCTGCACCACAACAAGCCCACCTACGTGACCGTTCTCGGGCTCGACGCCGCGCGGCGCCACGCCGACGACCTGCGCGACAAGGCGCAGGCCGCGCTCGCGCGCAGCGGCCTGGCCAACGCGGCCTGGCTGAGCATGCTGGCCGACAAGGTCGTCGAACGGGACAACTGACCCTGACATGAACAACTCCCTGCTCCAGTCCATCAACAGCCCGGCCGACCTGCGCCGGCTGTCGCGCAGCGAGCTCAAGCAACTGGCCGCCGAATTGCGCGAGTTCGTGCTGCAAAGCGTGTCGCAGACCGGCGGACACCTGTCGTCGAACCTCGGCACCGTGGAGCTCACCATCGCCTTGCACCACGTCTTCAACACGCCGCACGACCGGCTGGTGTGGGACGTGGGTCACCAGACCTATCCGCACAAGATCCTCACCGGCCGGCGCGACCGCATGAGCACGCTGCGCCAGCTGGGCGGCATCAGCGGCTTCCCGCGACGCGACGAGAGCGAGTACGACACCTTCGGCACGGCGCATTCGTCGACCTCGATCTCCGCCGCGCTGGGCATGGCGATCGCCGCCAAGATGAAAGGCGAGGCGCGCAAGGCCGTGGCGATCATCGGCGATGGCGCCATGACCGCGGGCGAGGCCTTCGAGGCGCTCAACAACGCCGGCATGCCGCACGCGTGCGGCCTGGCCGACATGCTGGTGATCCTCAACGACAACGACATGTCGATCTCGCCGCCGGTCGGTGCGCTCAACCGCTACCTGGCGCGGCTGATGAGCGGGCGCTTCTACACAGCGGCGCGCGAGGGTGCCAAGCAGGTGCTGAAGAACGCGCCGCCGCTGTTCGAGCTGGCGCGCCGCTTCGAAGAGCATGCCAAGGGCATGATCGTGCCCGGCACGATCTTCGAGGAGTTCGGCTTCAACTACGTCGGCCCGATCGACGGCCACGATCTCGACTCGCTGATTCCGACGCTGGAGAACCTGCGCGACAAGTCCGGCCCGCAGTTCCTGCACGTGGTCACGAAGAAGGGCTATGGCTACAAGCTCGCCGAGGCCGATCCGGTCAAGTACCACGGCCCGTCGCCGTTCGACCCGGCGCACGGTGTGATCAAGCCCGCCACGCCGCCGAAAGCGAGCTTCACGCAGGTGTTCGGCCAGTGGCTGTGCGACATGGCCGAGAAGGACCAGCGGCTGGTCGGCATCACGCCGGCGATGCGCGAAGGCTCGGGCATGGTCGAATTCGAGAAGCGCTTTCCGGCGCGCTACCACGACGTGGGCATCGCCGAGCAGCATGCGGTCACCTTCGCCGCGGGCCTCGCCTGCGAAGGGCTCAAGCCGGTGGTGGCGATCTACTCCACTTTCCTGCAGCGCGCCTACGATCAGATGATCCACGACGTGGCGATCCAGAACCTGCCGATCGTGTTCGCGCTCGACCGCGCCGGCATCGTCGGCGCCGACGGCGCCACGCATGCGGGCGCCTACGACATCGCCTACATCCGCTGCATTCCCAACATGAGCCTGCTGGCGCCGGCCGACGAGAACGAATGCCGCCAGCTGCTCTACACCGCCTTCCTGCAGGATCACCCGGTGGCCGTGCGCTACCCGCGCGGCGCCGGCGTCGGCGCGGCCATCCAGGCCGAGATGACGGCGATCCCGTTCGGCAAGGCCGAGATCCGCCGCGAGTCGTCGCGGGCGGCCGGACAGGGAGGCAAGCGGGTCGCCATCCTCGCCTTCGGCACCTTGCTGTATCCCGCGCTCGAAGCGGCCGAGAAGCTCGACGCCACGGTGGCCAACATGCGCTTCGTGAAGCCGCTCGATGTCGCGCTGGTGACTGAACTCGCGCGCAGCCATGATGCAATCGTCACCGTCGAGGAAGGCAGCACCATGGGCGGTGCCGGCAGCGCGGTCATGGAAGCGCTGGCGGCCGCCGGCCTTCAGGTGCCGGTGCTCGCGCTGGGCCTGCCCGACGAGTTCATCGAGCACGGCGATCCCGTGAAGCTGCTGTCGATGTGCGGCCTGGACGCCGCGGGCATCGAGCAGTCGGTGCTCAAGCGATTCGGCGGCCGGCCGGCGCTGGTGAGGCCGGCCGTGAACCACTGAACGGGCGGGTGTCCGTTGCGGGGGATTGAACGCGCCGTTCATGCCCCTGGCGCCGCAAGGCCGGTGAAATGATGAGAAGCTTCGGGCGGTCACGAGGGCGGAAGGACCGCGCCGCGCCAGGGCGGTGTCCCGGGGACTTCAATGAATCACATGAGCAATCTGAAAGACGCACTGCACATTCCGGACACGCAAAGCGAGCGTGACGAACGCCGCCTCGCGATCCAGCGCGTCGGCGTGAAGGACGTCCGCTACCCGGTGGAACTGCGCATCGGCAAGTCGGTGCTGCCCACCATCGCGCAATGGGACCTGGACGTGGCCCTGCCGGCCGACAAGAAGGGCACCCACATGTCGCGCTTCGTGGCCTGGCTGGAGGCGATCGACGCGCCGCTGGACGCGGCGTCGTTGCGCAGCGGCCTGGTGGCGATGCTCGACAAGCTGCATGCGAGCGAGGGCCGCATCGAAGCGCGCTTTCCGTTCTTCCTGCGCAAGCGGGCGCCGGTCTCGGGCGTCGAGAGCCTGCTCGAATACCAGGGCCGCTGGATCGCCGAGGCCCGCGGCGGCGTGTCCGCGGTGTGGGCCGAGGCGGTCGTGCCGGTGAAGTCGCTGTGCCCCTGCTCGAAGGAGATCTCCGACTACGGCGCGCACAACCAGCGCTCGCACGTGACGATCCGCGTCGAGCTCAAGCAGGACATCGACTGGACCGAGCTGGTGCGCTTCGCCGAGGACAGCGCGTCCAGCGAGATCTGGCCGATGCTCAAGCGCGCCGACGAGAAGTGGGTCACCGAGCGTGCCTACGAGAACCCCAAGTTCGTCGAGGACCTGGTGCGCGATGTCGC
>DATFAY010000583.1:0-11503 GCA_035254085.1 Piscinibacter sp. | reverse complement strand
GGCCCACCAGATGGTGCGGTAGACCAGCGGATCCACGGCCTTGATGAGGCCGACCGACAGCAGGAAGGTCGGGATGAGGATGATCGCGCCCGAGGCGATGGTGAAGACCGCGATGATGGCCGCCGTGATGGCGCCGAAGGTCACCAGCGGAACCGATCCTTCGTAGGTGCGGTCGCGCCGGGCGATCACCAGGGTGCCGAAGAACACGAAACACGCGATGAGGGCTCCGACGGCGAACAGGATCAGGCCCAGGTAGAACGTGGGCGCGGCCATCATCGGCACGTACGAGGTCATCATGACGCTGGAGCCGCCCTGGAACACCGCGACGTTGTTCGTCACCGCGCCGATCAGCATCAATGCCAGCGCCAGCCAGGCGATGTTGGGTGTGGCGATCCGGCATCGCAGCAGGGTCGACGAGCAGAAGTACAGCACCGCGACTTCGAAGAAGATGATCCAGAAGATCAGCATGTCGATGCCGTGGGCGGTGAGCACCATGTAGAAGGTGTCGGCCGCGAGCCAGTGCACGGCCGGCCAGCGCGTGAGCACGACGCCGACGGCGAGCAGTCCGCCGATCAGCAGCGCCACCACGGCCGTGACCGCGTTGGCGATCATCAGCCGCTCGGCGCGCGCCTCGAACTGCAGGCCCGAGCGCGGGCAGGTTCGGTAGGTGGTGGCGGGCGTGGTGGCCGGCACCGGAAGCGTTGCAGTCATCGTGTCCCCCCGCTACTTGACGTAGATGCGGCCGACCATCGTGTGATGGTTGATGCCGCAGTATTCGTTGCACACCACCGAGTAGGTACCCGACTGGTTGGGCGTGATCTTGATCACGTGCTCGTAGCCCGGCACCACCTGGATGTTGATGTTGGCCGGCTGCAGGGAGAAGCCATGGTTGTAGTCCATGGACGTGAGGTGCAGCTTGTAGGTCTTGTCCTTCTCGAGCTCGAGGATGGGCCACCAGTTCCACAGCCGCGCCACCATGTAGACGTCGCCGCCTTCGGGCGGATGCACCACCGGGATCTTGCCGTCCGTCTCGGTGCGCACGGTGTACTTGTCGACCACCGCCTGTGCCTGCGCGACGTACTTGTCGGGGGTGGTCTTGTATGTCTCGGTGGAGAGGTTCTGCCGGCCGTACGCGTGCCAGTAGATCATCATGAAGAACATCACCATGCACCAGACGAACGCGATGGCGATCCAGGTGCCTTCGACGCGGTCCAGCGGGTGCTTCCACCACAACCGCTCGGCCGGCGGGAGTATTGCGCTCATGTCGATGCCTCCTTATTTCGCCAGCGGGATCGTGAGGATGTCGATCACGCCCCAGAGCGTGTAGACCAGCATCGGAATCAGCACGCCGAGAAACAGCAGCAGGAACGGGTTGTCCAGCAGCTGCTGCACCAGCGGCACCTTGTCGGTTCCCGAATCGTGGTCGCTCATGGCGTCTCCTTGATGGATGTCGAGTGGCGCCGATCTTTGCCGCACCCTCGACGCGAAAACTTGAACTGGAACAAGAAAGAACGATCTCGTCGGGTATTGCGGGGAACCCCTCACGTCACGCCGCCGCGAGAATCGCGGCCATGAATTCCACCGAGCGACGGCAGCGTTTGCTGCAGCGCATGGCGTGGCTGTGCGCGGCGCTCGTGCTCGCGATCACGAGCCTGAGCGCCTTCTTGCGCTTGTCCAAGGCCGGGCTCGGCTGCGAGCCCTGGCCGCAGTGCTACGTGCAGGCGGGCGCGAGCCTCGCATCGGGCGCGCCGCCGTCGACGGATGCGGCGACGGCCGCCGCGCGGCTCGCCCATCGCATCGTCGCGGTCGCCGCGCTGGTGGTCGTGCTGATGATGGTGATGACCACGCTCGCCACCCGTCCGCCGATGTGGCGGGCCGGCCGGCACGCACTCGTCTTGCTCGCGCTGGCCTTGTTCCTCGCCGTGCTCGGGCGCTGGACGGCCAGCGCCCGCGTGCCGGCCGTCACGCTCGGCAACCTGCTCGCCGGCTTCGCGATGTTCGCGTGGAGCGTCCGCCTGGCGCAGACGGCCGGGCCAGCGCATCGCCCCACGGGATCATCCGTTCACGGCTGGGCAGCGGCGGGCGCCGCCCTGCTGGTCGTGCAGATCGCGCTTGGCGGGCTCGTGAGCGCGGGCCATGCCGGGCTCGCGTGTCCGCAGCTCGCCGGCTGCGACGCGAGCGGCGCATCGTGGCAGGCGCTGAATCCGTGGCATGCGCCGGCGGCGTCGAATGGCGGGGTGGGCGACGCCTCGGCTGCGCTCGTGCACGGGGCGCACCGCGCGATGGCGCTGCTGGTGGGCGTGGTGCTGCTGCCCGTCGGGCTGGCGGCGTGGCGCCGCGGGCGGGCCGCGGGCGGCATGCTGGTGCTGCTGCTCGTGCTGCAACTGGCGCTCGGTGTCGTGCTGGTATGGGCGCGCCTGCCGTTCGGCGCCGCGCTGGCGCACAACATCGTGGCCGCCTTGCTGCTGGCGACGGCCGCCTACCTCACCGGCGGCGTGCGGCATTTGCGCTGAGTCAAGAGGCCCGGTGGCGGGCGACCGGACAATCCGCGCACGCTTCGAACCGGACATGGCGCATGCAGCCCCGATCCTTCGATGTGCCGAGGTATCTCTCGGTACTTCCCCTGTTCAACGACCTCAGTCCCGCCGAGCTGACCCAGCTCGCGCAGGGGTGCCAGCTGCGGCGGCTCGGCCGCGGCGACATGGTGTTTCGCATGGGAGAGCGCTGCGAGGAGTTCCACGTCGTCGTCACCGGCCAGGTGAAGCTGTTCGTGCTGTCGCCGCAGGGCCAGGAGAAGGTGGTCGAGCTGATCGGCGCCGGGCAGAGCTTCGGCGAAGCCATCATGTTCACCGGCCGCCCCTACATCCTGAACGCGCAGGCGCTCACCGACACGCTGCTGCTCACGGTGTCGCAGCAGGCGGTCTTCGGCGAGATCGAGCGCGACCATCGCTTCGCGCTGCGCATGCTGGCGGGCCTGTCGCGCCGCCTGCACGGCTTGATCCACGATGTGGAGGCCTATGCATTGCACTCGGGACTGCAGCGCGTGATCGGCTACCTGCTGCGCGACCAGCCGATCGAGGACGCCGAGGCCGGCGAGGTGCGCACGGTGTCGCTGCCGGTGAGCAAGGCGACGATCGCCTCGCGCCTGTCGCTCACGCCGGAGTATTTCTCGCGCGTGCTGCACGAGCTCGAGGCGCAGGGCCTGATCGAGGTCGACGGCCGCGAGATCCGCATCGTCGACGCACCGCGCCTGGCCCAGTACCAGCTGCAGGCGTAGCGCGCGAACGCGCACTGGGCGAAGATCGCGGCGTCCTGCGCCATGACCCCCGAGCCCCCGCCCCCCGACGCCTCGAAGGCCCTCAACCCCTTCGACATCCCGCTGCGCCGCCTGCGCTTGTCCGACCCGGTGCGCTGGCTGCGCCTGGGCCTGCGCGACTTCATGCAGGCGCCCGGCATCGGCCTCTTCTACGGCAGCTGCTTCGTGCTGATGGGCTGGGCGCTGCTCGCCTTGTTCGAGCATGCGCCGGTGTACGTCCTGGCGCTGTCGGCGGGCTTCCTGCTGGTGGGGCCGTTCCTCTGCCTCGGCCTGTACCGCGCCAGCCAGCAGCTCGAGCGCGGCGGCGCGCCGCAACTGGCGGACTCGCTGATGGCCTGGCGCCGCCAGGGCGGCACGCTGGCGATCTTCGGCTTCGTGCTGCTGGTGCTCGAGATGCTGTGGAGCCGCGCGGCGCTCATCATCTTCGCCGTCAGCTTCGACGGCATGCCCGACTTCAAGGGCTCGCTGGCGGCGCTGCTCGATCCCGACAAGCTGGGCTTCGTGGTGGCCTACCTCGGCGTGGGCGCGGTGTTCGCGGGGCTCATCTACGCGGTGAGCGTCATCTCGATGCCGATGATGCTGGACCGCCCGGTCGACGGCATCACCGCGGCGCTCACCAGCATGCGCCTGGTGCTCACGCAGACCGCGGTGATGTTGCTGTGGGGCGCGATCATCACCGCGCTGGTGGTGCTGGCGCTGCTGCCCTGGTTCCTCGGCCTGCTGGTGGTCGGCCCGGTGCTCGGGCACGCGAGCTGGCACGCCTATCGGGCCGCGGTGTCGGACGACGGCGCCGCCGCCCGCAGCGGCTGACGGCGCGCCGCTCGCGCAAGGGTCAGCAGGGTCCGCCGGACGCGAACAGTTTCGCGACGCGCTGCTCGATCTCCTGCGGCGAAGGCTCCTCGAGCCGGGTGGCGATGAACCACTTGTGGCCGAAGGGGTCGGTGACGGCGCCGGCGCGGTCGCCCCAGAACTGGTTCTGCATCGGCATCAGCACCGTCGATCCGGCGTTCACGGCGCGCTCGAACACCGCGTCCGCGTCCGGCACGTACAGGGTCGCGCTCGAGGCCGAGCCGCCGATGCTCAGCGGACCGAGCGCGCCATGCGCGGGGCTTTCCTCGGTGAGCATGAAGTGGGCCGGGCCGACGCGCAGCTCCGCGTGCATCACGCTGCCCTTCGGCTCGTTCAGGCGGAACAGCGTCTCGGCGCCGAACACCCGCTGGTAGAACGCGATCGCGTCGGCCGCCCCCTTGACCACCAGGTAGGGCATCGCGCCGCGCGGCTCGGGCACCGGCGTGACGGCCTGGGCGGGCGCCTTGGCGGCCTGGCTCGCCATCTGCGCGCGCAGGCGGTCCTCCTGGTCGCGCAGCTCGGGGGTGAACTCCGCGCCGAAGTCTTCCGCCTCGAAGACCTGGCGCAGCTCGATCTCGGACTCGCCTTCGAGCGGATTGGGACAACGCTTGACCCACTCGATGGCTTCCTCCTTGGAGCGCACCTGCCACAGCCAGAAGCCGGCGATCAACTCCTTGGTCTCGGCGAACGGGCCGTCGACGACGGTGCGCTTGCTGCCCGAGAAGCGCACCCGCGCTCCCTTGGCGCTGGGCTGCAGCCCTTCGCCCGCGAGCATCACGCCGGCCTTGACCAGCTCCTCGTTGTAGCGGCCCATGTCGGCCAGCAGCTTCTCGCTGGGCATGACGCCCGCTTCGGTGTCCTTGTTGGCCTTGATCATCACCATGAATCGCATGTCGAACCTCCGTTTGTCGATGGGTGAAGCGTCGTGCTCCATCCCCACGACGCGCCGGCGGCGCGCGGATCGACACGCAGGGCGGTCATTTTTGTAACGACGGCCGGCCCTGAGCGCTGCGCGGTCATTGGCGCACCTTGCATCGCGCACAAAAGATGCATACGATATGCATCTATAAAGACAAGGAGCTGCGCCATGCAAGCCACTGAACAGGCGCCCGCGCTGGCGCGCGCGCTGGACCGCCCCTACCGCCACGGCTTCGTCACCGACGTCGAGTCCGACTCGCTGCCGCCGGGGCTCGACGAAGGCACCATCCGCGCGATCTCGCGGCGCAAGCGCGAGCCGGAATTCCTGCTGCGCTGGCGGCTGGCCGCCTTCGAGCGCTGGCAGGCCATGTCGGCGCCGACCTGGAGCAAGCTGCGCATGGCGCCGGTGGACTTCCAGGCGCTCAGCTACTACTCCGCGCCCAAGTCGCTCAAGGACGGCCCCAAGAGCCTGGCGGAAGTGGACCCCAAGCTGCTCGAGACCTACGAGAAGCTGAACGTGCCGCTGCACGAGCGCGCGCGGCTGGCCGGCGTGGCGGTCGACGCGGTGTTCGATTCGGTCTCGGTGGGCACCACCTTCCGCGAGCAGCTCGCCGCCGTGGGGGTGATCTTCTGCTCGTTCTCGCACGCGGTGGAGCACCACCCCGAGCTGATCGAGCGCTATCTCGGCAGCGTGGTGCCGCCGGGAGACAACTTCTACGCCGCGCTCAATTCGGCGGTGTTCTCCGACGGCTCCTTCGTCTACATCCCCGAAGGCGTGCGCTGCCCGATGGAGCTGTCGTCGTACTTTCGAATCAACGCGCGCAACACCGGCCAGTTCGAGCGCACGCTGATCATCGCCGAGCGCGGCAGCCACGTGAGCTACCTCGAAGGCTGCACCGCGCCGCAGCGCGACGAGAACCAACTGCACGCGGCGGTGGTGGAACTGGTCGCGCACGAAGACGCGCACATCAAGTATTCGACGGTGCAGAACTGGTACCCCGGCGACGAGCAGGGGCGCGGCGGCATCTACAACTTCGTCACCAAGCGCGGCCTGTGCGCCGGCAAGCGCTCGCACATCGCATGGACGCAGATCGAGACCGGCTCGGCCATCACCTGGAAGTACCCGAGCGTCGTGCTGCGCGGGGACGACTCCAGCGGCGAGTTCCATTCGATCGCGGTGTCCAACCACTTCCAGCAGGCCGACACCGGCACCAAGATGATCCACCTGGGGCGCAACACCAAGAGCCGCATCGTCTCCAAGGGCATCAGCGCCGGACACGCGCAAAACAGCTACCGCGGCCTAGTGCGCGTGGCGCCCACCGCCGCCGGCGCCGCCAACCACACGCAGTGCGACTCGCTGCTGATCGGGCACGATTGCGGTGCGCACACCTACCCCTACATCGACACCGCCTGCAGCGATGCCGTGGTCGAGCACGAGGCCACCACCACCCGCATCTCCGAAGAGCGGCTGTTCTATTGCCAGCAACGCGGCATGGACCCGCAGGACGCCACGGCGCTGATCGTAGGCGGCTTCTGCCAGGCCGTGCTCGAAGAGCTGCCGATGGAATTCGCCCTCGAAGCCAAGGCCCTGCTGGCCGTCTCGCTCGAAGGCGCCGTGGGCTGACCCGCGCCCCCCCAACTTCCGACCAAGGACACACCATGAACTCCACCGAACCCCTGCTGCAGGTACGCGACCTGCGCGTCGATGTGGGCGACCGCAACGTGCTCAAGTCCGTCACGCTCGACGTGCCCGCGGGCGCCCTTGTGGTGCTGATGGGCGCCAATGGCAGCGGCAAAAGCACACTGGGACTGACGCTGGCGGGCCACCCCCGCTACCACGTCGTGGGCGGCCAGGCGCGGTTTGCCGGGCAGGATCTGCTGGCCCTGAGCGCCCAGGAGCGTGCACGGGCCGGCCTGTTCCTTTCCTTTCAGGCACCGCCCGACATTCCGGGGGTGAAGAACAACCTCTTCATTCGCACCGCGCTCAATGCCGTGCGCGAGGCACGCGGTGAAGCGCCCCTGGACGCGTTCGACTTCCTGGGCAGCGCGCGCGCCGCCGCCCAGCAGCTGGGCCTGCCGGAAGCCATGCTGGGCCGCCCGGTCAACGAAGGCTTTTCAGGCGGCGAGCGCAAGCGCAACGAACTGCTGCAGATGGCATTGCTGCAGCCGCGCCTGGCGCTGCTCGACGAAATCGATTCGGGCATGGATGTCGACGGTGTGCGCGCCGTCGTCCAGCAGGTGCAGAAGCTGCGCGCCCAGGGCACGGCTTTCGTGGTGGTGTCGCACTACCTGCAGCTCATCGAATCGCTGGAGCCCGACACTGTTTTGCGGCTGGACCAGGGCTGCATCGCGGAAGCCGGCGATCTGGAACTGGCACGCGACATTGCCCGGACCGGCTTCGCACGCGCCGCCGACCTGGTGGAGGCCTGAGCCATGGACACCGCAAGAGCCGATGCCCTGGCCGCCAGGGACCGCCTGAGCGTGCGGGGCTGGATATCCGCGCGCAACGAAACTTTTCGCCATCTGCCGCCGCCAGGGGCAGATCTTTGGCTTGGAGAGGCGGCCGAATCGACTGCCGTGGGCTGCGACGCCCCGCCACTCGCGGGCGCCGGCTGGACGCTGCACCCGTTCGGTGACACGCCACAAAGCGGTGTCCATGCCCGCTGGCTGGACGCCTCGGACCCGGCGCAACGCACAGAACTGTTCGCCGGCCTGCCGCTGCCCGGCGAAGGAGATGCCGCTCCGTTTGCCTGGGCGCACCGCGCCCTGTGCCGCCAGGGGCTGCGCCTGCAGGTGGGCAGCGCATCCGGCGCCGATGCCGGCAGGACGGTGTGGCTGCACTTGCGCCACCAGCCCCGGGCCAGCGTGGAGGCCCCGCTGCTCGTGGTGGAAGTGCAGGAGGGCGTGTGCTGCGTGCTGCTCGAAACCCATGAACGCGAGCCTGCCCAATGCGGTCGCAGACTTGCGCAGAACCTGCATATCCACCTGCAGATACGGCAAGGCGCAACGCTGCAGCACCTGCGCGTGGCCACCCCCGACGCGGGCGACCAGATCGCCCACATCGTGCAGGCACGGGTGGACCAGGGTGGGCACTATGCGCAGGCCCTCGTCGCTTCTGGCAGCCCCTACCACCTGCAGCGCACCGTACTGGAGTTGCAAGGTTCCCACGCCCATGCGCGCACAGCCGGCGTACTGCTGGCCCAAGGTGCGTCCCTGGAGCAGCAGGTGCACACGACACACCACGCCGCCCACACCCACAGTGCAGTGGAAGCCTTGGTGCTGGCCAGCGGCCATGCCCACACGGTGGTCAACGCCCACACCGTCATCGCCCCGGGGGTCGACGAGGCCGCCGTGCGCCAGCGGCTGAGCGGTATCCCCATGGAAGGCCGGCCACGCCTGGTGCTGCGCCCCCACCTGGAGATTCACCACGACAACGTGCAGGCAGCCCATGGCGCCACCTGGGGTGCCTTGCCCGAAGACGCCCTGTTCTACGCCCGCCAGCGTGGCCTGGACGAATCCAGCGCCCGCGCCCTGATCATCGAAGGCATGGCCACCGCGTTGCTGGAGCGCTGCTTTGACGACCCGGACCTGCTCGCCACGTTGACACAGGATGGCCTGCTGGCGCGCGCCATTGCGCGCCACCTAGCACCTTCCGAGGAGTCCCGCCATGGGTGAAATGCATTTCCTGCGGGACTTGGCGACAGCCTCCGGCGCCATGGCCCATGGCGTGCGCAGCCTGTTTCCGGTGTTTGAGCAGCACATCCACGGAACGGCGCTGGCCTATCTCGACAACGCCGCCACCACCCAGGTGCCGCTGCCCGTGCTGGCCGCCATGCGCTGCTTCGAGGAAGAGGACCGGGCCAACATCCACCGCGCCGTGCACACGCTCAGCCAGCGCGCCACGGATGCCTTCGAACGGGCGCGCACCGATCTCAAGCGCTTTGTCGGCGCGGGACCTGGGCATGAACTGGTCTTCACCTCAGGCACCACCGAAGCACTCAACCTCGTGGCGAATGGGCTCTCGGCAGTTCAAGCCGGGGGCGCCTTCCTGCAGCCGGGCGATCAGATCATCGTCAGTGGCCTGGAGCACCATGCCAACCTCGTGCCGTGGCAACAGGCCGCCCGGCGCAGCGGCGCCACACTTACCGTGCTGCTGCCCGACGCACAGGGGCACCTGCACACCAAAGACCTGGCCCGCCTGCTTACCCCGCGTACCCGGGTTTTCGCAGTGACGGCCTGTGCCAACGCCACCGGTGAGACGCCTCCGTACGAGGCCCTGCTGGCACTGGCCGCACAGGCCGGTGCGCTCACCGTGCTCGACGCAGCGCAGGCGGTGGGCCACGCCGTACCCAACCTGTCTGCGCTGTCGTGCGATTACATGGCTTTCTCGGGCCACAAGATGTATGGCCCCATGGGCACTGGTGCCCTCGTGGGACGCGCCGCCGCCCTGGAGCGGCTGGCGCCCCTGCGTTATGGCGGCGACATGGTCGAGTGGGTGCGCTATTCCGATGCAGGCTTTGCCGCGCTGCCCAGCCGACTGGAAGGCGGTACGCCGAATGTGGCGGGCGCGGTGGCCATGGCTGCCGCGGCAGCATTCATCGACCAGCTCGGCCGCAACACCATCGACGCCCACGTGCAGGCCCTGCGGGCGCATGCAGTGGCGGGCCTCACGGCCATCGATGGCGTCACGGTGCTGGCACCCGAGGCCAGCGCGTCGGCCATCGTTTCCTTCGTGGCGCGGGATGTGCATCCGCACGACATCGGCACCCTGCTGGACGAACAGGGCGTTGCTGTGCGCACCGGGCACCATTGCGCCCAGCCGCTGCTCGATCATTTGAAGCTGGGGCCCACCACGCGGGCCTCCTTCGCGCTCTACAACACCCACCACGAGGTGGAACGGCTCATTGCCGCGGTGGCACGGGCCCTGGAGGTACTGCGATGAGCACCGCTGAAAACGACCTGTACCAGGAGGTGGTGGTAGAGCACAAGCGCACCCCACGCAACTTTGGCCATCTCACCGCCCCCACCCACCAGGCGCAAGGCACCAACCCGCAATGTGGCGACAACCTGAGCGTAGAGCTGGACATCCAGAATGGCCAGGTGCGCGATATCCGATTCAGCGGCCAGGGATGTGCCATCTGCATTGCCTCGGCATCGATGATGAGCGAGGCCGTGAAGGGCCATGACGTGCAGGCGGCCCAGCAACTGCAGCAGCATTTCCGCGCCGTGCTCACGGGTCAGACAGAACCCGAAGAAACCCAACTGGGCAAGCTCGTCAGCCTGGCCGGCGTACGCCGCTACCCCAGCCGTATCAAATGCGCGCTGCTGGGCTGGCACGCACTGATGCACGCACTGGCCCAAGCGCCCGAACAGGACGCGGCGCCCGTGGCAACCGCCCTCGGAGAGACGCGATGATGAAACGGCACCGCGAAGATGTGTTGATCCGCCGGCCCGTGCGTGTGGAGCGAATTCCCGACGGCTCTCCGCAAGATCTTGCAGCCGGAGAGCTGGCGCAGATCACGCAGGCGCTAGGATCGTCGTTCACGCTGCTGGTGGACGGACAACTGGTGCGGCTGAAGGGCGCCGATGCCGATGCCATCGGCAAAACCCCGCCAGAAGCCGTGGCCCTGCCCGACAAGGTTGAACTGGAAGACGTGAGCGATCTGGTCTGGCAAACGCTCAAGACCTGCTACGACCCGGAGATTCCCGTCGACATCGTCGAGCTGGGCCTGATCTATCGCTGCGATATCGAGCCGCTGGAGGGCGGCGAAGAAGTCAAGGTGTGGATCGACATGTCGCTCACCGCACCGGGCTGCGGCATGGGCGAATCGATTGCCGACGAGGTGTGCGACAAGGTGCTGGCGCTGCCCCGTGTGGGCGAGATCACCGTCAACATGGTTTTCGATCCGCCCTGGGATCGCTCAAGAATGTCCGAGGCCGCGATGCTGGCCCTGGGGATGTAAAAAAGCCCTCGCGGGGCACCGCGCCCCGCCCTGCTCTGCCACAAGGCAGGGCCCATCCGGCGGCCTTGCGCCGCCGGTACCACTGAACCTCAGCCTCCGCAGGCGCCACCGGAACAGCAGGAGTCTTGCGACGCAGCGGTCGGCTCGGACTTGCTGATCAGCACGCGCCACAGGTCGGGGCCCTGCTGCAGATAGGCCCACTTGAACTCGCCAGCAGAACGGGCCTCGAACTGATGGCGCAGGGGCTGCGGATCGTGGTCGTTGACCAATTGCAGCGCCTCGCCGGGCAAAAGTTCATCGAACCGGCCGAAGATGAAGGCGTGGCGCTCGCGCGGTGCAATCTCGCGCACATCGATGACGGAACTCTGGGTGGGGAGCATGGCAGAACCTTTCTAGGGGAAGTAAACAAAACCAACGAGAAAAAGCGATGGGGACGAGCGGCCGGGACACATGCATT
>DATFAY010000582.1:0-3556 GCA_035254085.1 Piscinibacter sp. | reverse complement strand
CCCACCTCATCGAGAGCGAGATCTTCGGCCACGAGAAGGGCAGCTTCACCGGGGCCGACCGCCAGCACCAGGGCTTCTTCGAGCGCGCCAGCGGGGGAACGCTCTTCCTCGACGAAATCACCGAGATGCCGCTGGACCTGCAGGTCAAGCTGCTGCGCGTGCTCGAGACCGGCACTTTCATGCGCGTGGGCTCGACGCAGGTGCTCGAGACCGACGTCCGCATGATCGCCGCCACCAACCGCAACCCGATGGAGGCGGTGCAGCAAGGCAAGCTGCGCGAGGACCTGCTGTACAGGCTCAACGTGTTTCCGATCCACCTGCCGCCGCTGCGCGATCGCGCCGACGACATCCCGCTCATTGCCGAGCACTTCCTCGACGAGATCTCGCGCCGCGAGGGCGTCGTCAAGCATTTCGCGCCGCAGGCCCTGCAACGGCTGCAGGGCTACCGCTGGCCGGGCAACGTGCGCGAGCTGCGCAACATCGTGCACCGCGCCTACGTGATGGCGCCCGACACGACCATCGTCGACGAATGCCTGCCCAGCACCGAGTCGCCGCTACCCGTGATGACCGGTGCGCCGGTGCTGCAGATCCGCGTGGGCACGCCGCTCGCCGAGATCGAGCGGCAGGTCACCCTGGCCACGCTCGAATATTTCGGCCGTCACAAGGAGAAGACGGCGGCGACCCTCGGCGTGAGCCTGAAGACGCTCTACAACCGCCTGAAGGAATACTCCACCGTGCCCGAACGCGGGGCCCAGGCGAACGCCGACGCCGACGGCTGAACTGCGCGGCGGCGCCGGCTCATGGCCGCTTGGCGACCGACACGTCGACCCTCATGCCGAGATAGTCCGCCGGCGCGCCCGTCCAGGTGCCGCTGATCGGCGACGCCTGGCTCGCGTGCCGGGCCACGCCGACGCGGATGAGGTCGGTGCCGCCGATCAGATTGTTGGTGGGGTCGAAGGCCAGCCAGCCGGCACCGGGCATGAAGACCTGGACCCACGCGTGAGTCGTCCCCGAGGTGTTGGCAGCCGGTGCGCCCGGGCTTGCGGGCGCGTACATGTAGCCGGAAACGAAGCGTGCGGCATAGCCGAGTCGCCGCAGTGCTTCGATCATCAAGGTCGCGAAGTCGCGGCAACTGCCTTTGCCGCGCTGCAGCGTGTTGCCGGGCGACTGCACGCCTTCTTCCTCGCGCGGCTCGTACACCATGGATTCGCGGATGCGCCTCGTCATGTCGACCAGCAACTGGCGGCTGTCGGTGCCGACGAACTGGCGCGCCCAGGCCATCAGCGCCTCGTCGGCGTCGTAGAAGGGCACGAGGTAGGGGTGCAGCACCAGCCGTTCCTCCGCCCCGTACTCGAACGGGTAGTGTTCCGCCCCCGGCCGAAGCGGCAGCGCCAGGGCTAGCGAGCCGGTGTGCTCGACGGTGAACGAGCACTGGAACCGCACGTGGTCGGCAGGACTCGCCGGCTGCACAACCGCGATCGAGTTCTCGTACGCGTCGATCACCATGCGGATGCCGGCCGCAGGAGGTTGGACCTGCAGGTCGGTGGCCAAGACGCGCAGGTCGTGGCTGTCGCGCGGGCGGAACATCAGGCGATGCTCGCCCAGTTGCACCGGCCTCGCGTAACGGTACTCGGTGGTGTGTGTGATGTCGAAGATGACGGGCACGATGCATCCAGTTCGGTCCACGTGAGGACCGAAGGGAAGGGTCCGCGCCGCGAAGCCAGCAACGCCGTCCGCCGCGCAATGCTTTGCGCGGGCGGCTGCGCGGCCGATTGTGCCGCTACTTGCGCGGCTTCGGCTGCTTGGGCGCCTTCTGCCCGGACGACAGGTCGCCCGGGGCCTCGCCCTTGGAATGCGAGCGGCCTTGCCGCTCGGCCTCGTCCATGTCGGCGGCCTCGGCGGCGTCACGCGGCGTGGCCTGGCCGCTGCGCTGGCGCGCCTGGCCCGACTTCACGAACTCGCCCTCGGCCTTGTCGAAGCGGCGACCGGCCTCGTAGTCGCCTTCGCCTTGAACGGTTCCGCCTTTCGCCTTGTCGGCTGGAGTGCCCATGATCGCTCTCTCCAATCTGAAATCGGCCGCCGGGTCAGGCGGCACTCGCGCAATCGTGCGCGGCAAGGTCCATGCCTTGCGGCGCCTCGGTGGGAAAGGGAATCGGCCGCGGGGGCTTGCCGCGCCCAGCGGCCCCGGTCCAGTCGCGCAGCGACTCCTCCGCGGGCGGCGGTGGACGATGCAGCAGGCGATCCAGGCGGCCGAGCGCCGCTTGCAGGTTCATCGGCTTGTGCCAGACCTCGGCAAAGCCCGCCTGCGCCACACCGATGGTGTCTTCGGCGGTCACTGCGACGGCGGGCACCTCGCGCAGCCCGGGCAGTTCGCGCAAGCGGCGCAGCAGCTGCGTGCCATGGCAGTCCGGCAGGCGCAAGTCGAGCAGCAAGAGCGCCGGCGGCGCCAGGCGCGCCGCGCGCAGGCCTTCTTCGCCCGTCGTGGCCACGATCAGGCGCAGCCCCGGCCGCTTGGCGAAGAGCGCCTGCATGAGCAGCACGTTGACGGGGTGATCCTCGACGTAGAGCACGCAAAGCGGCGCGGGGTCGTCGTCGAGATGGTCTGCGGGATCGCTGAAGGTGCTCACGTCGCCGTCCTGCGGAGTGGTCGTTGAAGAGGCGCAGGGGCAATCGGTGTACCCGCTCGCCGGTTTGCCCCTCTTGCCGTCGAGCCTCGTGCCGCATGGCCGATCGCCTTCCGCAAGGCATGAAAAAATGACTGCTCCGCGGCGGTCTTACCGGCTTGGCGCGCCGCTTGCCGCGCACACGGTCCCTACCAACGGAGCACACATGAGCACTCGCATCGAGACGGATTCCATGGGGGAGATCGAGGTGGACGCCGAGCGCCTGTGGGGCGCCCAGACCCAGCGTTCGCTGCAGCACTTTCGCATCGGCCAGGAGCGCATGCCGCCCGAGCTGATCGACGCCCTGGTGCGCATCAAGCGGGCCGCCGCACGTGTCAACCTCGAGCTGGGGCTGCTCGACGCGGGCATCGCCGGTGCGATCGTGGACGCGGCGCAGCAAGTGCTGGCCGGCGGCCTGGAAGGCGAATTCCCGCTCTCGGTGTGGCAGACCGGGTCAGGCACCCAGACCAACATGAACGTGAACGAGGTGCTCGCCAACCTGGCGTCGCGGGCGCTCGGCGCCGAGGCGGGCCGCAAGCGGCCGGTGCATCCCAATGACCACGTGAACAAGGGGCAATCGTCCAACGACGTGTTTCCGACGGCGATGAACGTCTCGGCGGCCGTGGCGGTGTCGCGCCGCCTGGTGCCCGCGCTGGCCGGGTTGCGCGAGGCGTTGGCGCAGAAGGCGCTGCGCTACCGCAGCCTCGTCAAGATCGGGCGCACCCACCTGCAAGACGCCACGCCGCTCACGCTCGGGCAGGAGTTCTCCGGCTACGAAGCGCAGCTCGGCGCGGCGCTGCGCGCGATCGAGTCCGCACTGCAGCCGGTGCTCGGGCTCGCGCTGGGTGGCACTGCGGTCGGCACGGGGCTCAACACTCACCCGCAATTCGGTG
>DATFAY010000581.1:0-6594 GCA_035254085.1 Piscinibacter sp. | reverse complement strand
CTTGCTGCCGAGTTCGGTCTGCTCGCCGCCGGCGAAGTGGCGCTTGCGTGTCTCGTCGGACATCACGAGGTTGACGTCATTGCGGTCGTAGCCGCGGTCGGTGACGGATTGGTAGGCGCGCTCCGCGCTCTCGCGGTCGCGGAAGAGCCCGGTCACCATGTGCGATTCAGCCATGAGTTTCTCCTGCAGTGAAGGTGATGGATCGCCCGCGCCCGGGGTGGCCGCGTGCCCTTGGCCCATCGCTTTTCAGGAGCAAACGCGACGCCCAGCGGACACCGCTTCTGCGCACTTTCTTCACGAGCCCGGCACGCCCGCCCGCGAGGCGTCGCGGGCGCGGCATTTGCCGCGCTGCACGCGAGGCCCGACCCGGTCTCGTTCAACCCAGATGTTCGGAAAGGACGATCCATGAACAAGGACCAGATGAAAGGTCGCCTGGAGCAGGCGAAGGGCAAGGCCAAGCAAGAGGCCGGCACGTTGAGCGGCAACACCCGTCTCGAAAGCGAAGGCCAGGTGGACAAGACCGCCGGCAAGGCCCAGGCAAAGGTCGGCGACACCAAGCAAAAGGTGAAGCGCGCGATCGACAAGGCGTGAGTCGCGCTGCAGTGCAGAACGGGTCGCGCGCGCCGTGGCGCGCGCACATCAACCCGCCCGTGCCGCCGCATCCCCAGCCGCCGCCGGTGATCCCGCCGGGGCCGGAGATCCCGCCGCCGGTCGATGATCCGCCGGTGCCCAACAACGATCCGGTGCCGGTGCGCGAGCCGCCGGTGATGCCCACGCCGATCGGGATTCATTGAGCCGCGAGCCGAAAGGAGCCGCCATGCCCAAGTCATGGAGCGACAAGCGCGAACGCCAGTACGAGCACATCAAGCAGGGCCTCGAGCAGCGAGGCGAGAAGCGCGACGTGGCCGAAGAGATTGCCGCGCGCACCGTCAACAAGGAGCGCGCGCGGCACGGCGAGGCGCGCGAGGCGAGCTCCACCTCGATCGACGACATGTCATCGGGCCGCCGCGGCGCGCTGCACGCTGAACTGGGCGAGCGCGGCCGCACTTATCGGCAGCTCTACCACGAGGCCCAGGAAAAGGGCCTGAAGGGACGCTCCAGCATGAGCAAGGCCGAGCTCGAGAAGAAGCTCAGCCACTGAAGTCCGCTGGTCGCCGCCGCCACTGGCGGGCGACGGCGATGCGCTGGGCTTACCAGCGCTGCAACTGGCCGTCCTGAATGCGCACGCGGTCACCCACGCGCAGGCCGTTCAGGTCCATGTAGTCGAAGCTGCGGAAGTCGCCGTTGTCCAGCCGGACGTCGACCTGGTAGTAGGTCTGAGGAGTCGCGTTGCGCTGGTCGTAGGCATTGCCGGCCACTGCGCCGCCGACCGCACCGAGGGCCGTCGCCGCGGCGCGACCGGTGCCGTGTCCGATCTGGTTGCCGACCACGCCGCCGACCACCGCGCCGAGCAGCGCGCCGGCGCCCGGGCCGCGACGCGACGAGTCCAGCTGCTGGATGTTGCGCACGGTGCCGTACTGCACCGAGTCATAGGTGCCCGAGCTCGCGTAGGCGGGCGACGAGCCGACGGTGCCGTAGGTCGGCGTCGGCGGGTTGTTCACCGACGAGCAACCGACTGCGATCACCAACGGCGAGACGAAAGCGCAAAGCGTCATCAACTTGCGTGTCATGTCCAACTCCTTTTTCCTGACGTGGCGGTCGTTCGCCACCACCCGCGTCCCAATGGCGGTGTCTCATGCTCGCGCGACGGCGGGCCGGGCGCTGCCGGCCGTCCTCGACTCTCGCGGTCGGCGAGCGGGCCGATGGCCTGTGCGCGATGGCCTACAAGGAGGGCGGACGTCCGATGCGGGCATGGTGCCTGCCCCCTTTTTTGCAGCGAACGCTGCACAGGAAGGAGCATTCATGCCACGCGACAAGCAACTCGACGGACTGAACGTAGCGATCCTCGTGTCCGACCTGTTCGAGCAGGCCGAACTGGCCGAGCCGCGGCGCGCGCTCGAGGAGGCGGGCGCCAAGGTCGCGATCGTCTCCAACAAGGGCCCCATCGTGCACGGCATGCACCACGAGAAGACGGGCGACGGCTTCCGCGTCGACGTCGACCTCGCCCGCGCCAAGGCGGCCGACTTCGATGCGCTCGTGTTGCCCGGCGGCACGCTGAACGCCGACGCCTTGCGCATGGTCGAGTCGGCGCAGCGATTCGTGCAGGCATTCCAGGCGCAAACCAAGCCGATCGCGGTCATCTGCCACGGCCCGTGGCTGCTGGTGTCGGCCGGACTCGTTGCGGGACGCACGCTCACGAGCTGGCCGTCGCTGCAGGACGACATCCGCAACGCAGGCGGCAACTGGGTCGATCGCGAGGTCGTCGTCGACGCGAACTGGATCTCCAGCCGCAAGCCGCAAGACCTGCCGGCCTTCAACCGCGAACTGCTCGCCGCGCTGGCGCGCTCGCCGGGCGACGTGCCGGCGATGCCGCTGGCCGACTGAAGGCTTCTGCTCAGTCCCGGCCCCGCGGGCCTTGCGCGGCGAACAGGCCGCGCAAGTGCAGCACGCGCTCCTTGGTCTGCCTCAACAGCAGGACCACTTCGTGGCATGCGCGGCGCAACGCGGCGTCGTCGCCTTCGCATGCCGTGGCGGGCAGGGCCAGGACGGCTTCGTCGATCGCCTCTTCGAGGCGGCGAAAATCGGGGCGTTTCTCCATGCATTCACCTCGTGGACAATGAAGCAACGCGCGTGCCCCAGGCGACGTGCGGGTATGGCGGATTTGCCACATCCACGGGGTTGATCCTGTTGAAATGTGCAAGTCGCACATTTAGACTGCCTGCAACCCGATGGATCCCGATGGCCTTTAAATCGACGGAACCGAACCCGAGCGCCTCCGCGGCAGAGCAAAGCAGCGATCACGCGCTGCTGCGCGCCTGCCGCGCGGTGCTCGCGCCGTTGGCCCGTCTGGCCGTGGCGCGAGGACTGCGTTACGCCCAGATCGACGACTTGCTGCGCAGCGCGCTCGTGGAGGCAGCACGCGATGCGCATTCGGACATGCCCGCGCACCGCGCGGCCAGTCGAGTGAGCGCAGCCACCGGCCTCAACCGGCGTGAAGTGACACGCCTGATGAAGTCCGATGCGCCCGAAGCCTCGAAGCGTTCGCTGGCCACCGAGCTGTTCACCCGTTGGCTGAGCGACCCGAGGCTGCGCCACAAGGGCGAGCCGCTGCGCTCGCTGCCGCGCCAGGGGGCGGGCAAGAGCTTCGAGAGCCTGGCGCAGTCGGTGACCAAGGACGTTCACCCGCGCACGCTGCTCGAAGAGATGTCGCGCCTGGGCCTGGCCAAGCACGAGGTCGAAGACGACACCGTGCACCTCCTGCGCGAGACCTTCGTTCCGAGCAACGACGAGCAGCGCATGTTCGCCTTCCTGGGCAACAACGTCGGCGACCACCTGTCCGCCGCGGTGGTGAACGTGCTCGGCCGCGGGCCGCGACAACTCGAGCAGGCGATGTTCGCCGACGAGCTGTCTCGGCAGTCGATCGAGCGCCTGGAGCCCATCGTGCGCGAGCATTGGCAGTCGCTGCTGCGCGAACTCGCCCCGACCGTGCAGGCCATGGTCGATGAAGACGCCGCCGGCGAACGCACGCGCGACCAGCGGCTGCGTGTCGGCATGTATGCCTATGCGGGACCCATGGCCGCAGCGGCCGGCAAGGCCGCGGATGCGGTCGCGCCGGCCGAGCCGGCGAAGACGGCAGCCCCGTCGAGGAGACTGAAAAAGTGAAGTTCGCGCTCTTGCAGTTCGTGCGCTCGTCATGGCGCGTGGCCGCGGCCACGCTGGTGTCGGCTTGCCTGGCGGCAGCCTGCGGCGGCGGAGTGGACAGCGGCGGCACCGGGGCGCCGGCGCAGACGTTCTCCGCCGGCCGCATCGCCGGCTTCGGCTCCGTGATCGTCAACGGCGTCCACTTCGACGAGACCAACGCCAGCATCGTCGACGACGACGGTGTTTCGCATGGTCGCAGCGACCTCAAGCTCGGCATGCTGGTTGCGATCGATGCCGGGCCCATCTCGGTCGATGCGTCCACCGGCTTGTCGACCGCGGTCGCGAGCCGGGTGCAGTTCGGCAGCGCGATCGCCGGGCCGGTGCAGGCGATCGACAGTGTCGGCTCCGTGCTGACCGTGATCGGCCAACCGGTGAAGATCAATGCGGCGACAGTGTTCGCGGGCATCAGTGACGGCATTGCCGGCGTGCATGCGGGCGACCTGCTGGAGGTCAACGCGCTGCTCGACACGTCCAGCGGCGTGTACACCGCGACACGCGTCGAGCTGAAGTCGAACCTGCCGGCCTACCGCCTGCGCGGCGTGGTCAGCCGCCTCGACACAGCGGCGCAGACCTTCTCCATCGGCGGCGCAGACATCAGCTACGCCGGCGTCCCCGCGGCCTCGCTGCCGACCCTGGTCAACGGAACGCTCGTCAACCTGAGGCTGCAGACCCAGCAGCAGGCGGGCCTGTGGATCCTGGCCAAGGGGACGTTGGCATCGAACCACATCGCCAATGCCGCCAACACGGCCGTGGAAGGCATCGTCTCCAACTTCACGGGCCTCGGCAGTTTCATGCTCGATGGCACGCTGGTCGACGCGAGCGGCTCGGGCGTCGTCTTCCGCCGCGGCAGCCCGAACCAGATCGCCAATGGCGTGCGCCTGGAGGTCGAAGGCGTGATGAACAACGGCGTCGTGCAAGCCACGACGGTCGAGATACGCCAGGCCGATGCCGACAACCAGGGCATCGACCTGCACGGCCTCATCGAGTCGGCCGATGCGGCGCGGATGTCGTTCGTGCTGCGCGGCAATACCGTCGTCTACGACGCCGGCACGCGCTTCGTGCGCGGCAGCGCAGCCGACCTGGTCGCCGGCGCGGAGGTCGACGTCAAGGGACGGCTCACGAACCACGGCACCCAGGTCTACGCGACCATGATCAGGCTGGGCAAATGAGCGGCGGCCGCAGCACCTTGCAGACCGACTTCGGCGAGTTCAGCCTGCCGGTGCCGCTGCAGCCGCCCGTGCGCGTGCTGGTGGCCGAAGACGAACCGGTGCAGGCGCTGGTGCTGCGGCTCTTCCTCGAGCGGCTGGGCATCGCGGTGGTGCAGGTCGGCAACGGCGAGCAGGCGGTCGAGGCGGTGCGCTCGCAACAGTTTGCGATGGTGCTGATGGACTACGTGATGCCGGTCCTGGACGGCATCGAGGCGACCCGCCGCATCCGACGCTGGGAGCAGACGCAGCAAGGCAAGCGCCTGCCGATCGTCGCCGTGACGGCCAGCGCCATGACCCAGGAGTGCGAGCGCTACGTGGAGGCCGGCATGGATGACGTGCTCGTCAAGCCGTTCGCCGCGGCCGATCTGCGTCGCGTGGTGACGCGATGCCTGTGGTCGACCGGAGCCTGCGCGGCGGCGGTCTAGGCAACGCCATTGGAGCGCTTCATGCGACACGTGCTGGTGGTGGACGACGAGCTCGATGCGGCGCAGGCCATGGCCTTGCTGATCGTCGACGCGGGCTACACGGTGGCCACCGCGCGATCGCTGTACGACGCGCGGCGCCAGATGGCGATGCACAAGCCCGACCTGGTGCTGCTCGATCTCGTCCTGCCCGACGGCAACGGGATGAAGCTGCTCGACGACCCGTCGCTGTGCCAGGACACCGACGTCATCTTCGTCACCGGACACGGTGACGTCGAAAGCTCCGTGCAGGCGCTGCGCAAGGGGGCGGTCGATTACCTCCTCAAGCCGGTCGACGTCGCGCAGCTCATGGACCTGCTCAAGCGCCTGAGCCGCGGCACGCCGCGCTCGGCGCCGTCGCGCAGCGGCATGCGACACGGCGGATCGCGGCTCCTCGGTCGCTCGCGGCAGATGCGGCTGGTCGTCGACCAGATCGAGCGCGTCGCGCCCACCTCCGTGCCGGTGCTCGTCACCGGCGAGAGCGGCAGCGGCAAGGAACTGGTGGCCAGCACGCTGCACATGCGCAGCCGCCGCGCCGACAAGCCCATGCTGGCGATCAACTGCGCCGCGATCTCTGCGAACCTGATGGAGAGCGAGCTTTTCGGCCACGAGAAGGGCAGCTTCACCGGCGCCGACGTCCAGCACCTGGGCTTCTTCGAGCGGGCCAAGGGCGGCACGCTGTTCCTCGACGAGATCACCGAGATGCCGCCCGAGCTGCAGGTGAAGCTGCTGCGCGTGCTCGAGACCGGCACCTTCATGCGCGTGGGATCGACCCAGCTGCAGACCTCGGACGTGCGCATCGTCGCGGCCACCAACCGCGATCCGATGCAGGCGGTGGCCGAGGGCAAGCTTCGCGAAGACCTCCTGTACCGCCTCGACGTCTTTCCGATCCGTGTCCCCGCGCTGCGCGAACGGCCGGAGGACATCGCCCCCATCGCGCACCATTTCCTCGAGATCGTCTCGCGCCGCGAGCGCGGCGCCAAGCGCTTCGCGCCGCAGGTGCTGCAGACCTTCGAAGGCTACTTCTGGCCGGGCAACGTGCGCGAGCTGCGCAACGCCGTCGAGCGGGCCTACGTGATGGCCAGCGGCAGCGAGATCGTCGACGCGTGCCTGCCGCTGCTGCA
>DATFAY010000580.1:0-11828 GCA_035254085.1 Piscinibacter sp. | reverse complement strand
GCGTGGGTGACGCCGCCGTCGACCACCAGCGTGGTGCCCACCACGTAGTCGCCGGCGCGCGAGGCGAGGTAGATCGCCGCGCCCGCCATGTCGTCGTCCTGCCCGATGCGCCCGGCCGGCACGCGCGCCGAGACTTCGCCCGCATGGTCGCGGGCGTCGCGGTTCATCTCCGAGGCGAAGGCGCCCGGCGCGATCGCGTTGACGATGATGTTGTCCTGCACCAGGCGCAGCGCCATGCGGCGCGTGAGGTGGATGAGGCCGGCCTTGCTCGCCGCATAGGAATAGGTCTCGAGCGGGTTGACCGAGATGCCGTCGATCGAGGCGATGTGGATCACCTTGGCCGGGCGGAACTCGGCCGCGCGGCGCAGCGGCGCGCTCAGTGCCTGCGTGAGGAAGAAGGGTGTCTTCAGGTTCAGGTCGACGACCTTGTCCCAGCCCTTCTCGGGAAACTCGTCGTAGGGGGCGCCCCAGGCGGCACCGGCGTTGTTGACCAGGATGTCGAGCTGCGACTCGCGCTGGCCGTAGGCGTCGACGAGCGCGCGCACGCCGTCGAGCGTGGACACGTCGGCCGGAAGCGAGACGCAGTGCCCGCCGCCCTCGGACAGTTCGCGTGCCGTCTGGTCGCAAGCCTCCGCCTTGCGCGCGGAGATGTAGACGCGGGCGCCGGCGGCGATGAAGCCGGCCGCGATCATGCGCCCGATGCCGCGCGAGCCGCCCGTGATGAGGGCGGTGCGGCCTTTCAGGGAAAAGAGGTCGTTCATGGCGATGTCTTTCGCGGGAAGGGATGCGCGAGACTAGCGATGAACGATGCGCACGGCAGTCGCCTAGGCGCCAACTCGGCGCGCGCTAGGGCCAGCGGCCGGTCGCGGCGAGTTGCGGTGCGAACTCCGGCGCACTCCAGCGCAAAGGCAGCACGCCGGGCAGCCAGCGGGCTTCGTCCACCCGCAACTGCAGCAGGCGCTGCGCGAGCGCGAAGGATTGCACTTGCGGCCCGTCCCAGATCACTTCGGCGCGGCCGGTGAGTTGCAGCACGTCGCCATGGTCGTGGTCGATGAAGAGCAGACCCGCATGCGGCCACGCGACGATGTTGCCGAGCGTGTTGAACATCAGGTTGCCCTGGAAGTCGGGCAGCGTGAGCGTCACTTGGCCGTCGGCGCCGCCATCCACGCGGACGAAACCACGCTGGCCGCCGCGGTGCGACACGTCCACGCCGTCGGCGCCGGCGTGGGCGCGCGCGTGCGGCGAGGCCGAGGCGATGAACAAGGTGTCGGCGCGGCCGATCAGCGCGCAAGCCGGCTCGTTCAACGCCGGGCCGAGCGCGTGGACGCGGTGCCGCGGCGCCGGAGCGCCGGGGTCGCGCAGCCACTGCGGCTCGCGGGCCTGGATGTACTTCGGGCAGTTGCCGAAGCTCTGGTCGACGCCCACCGTGAAGCCGGTGTCGTCGACCGCCTCGATGCTGCCGTTCATGCGGTTGCGCCGCCGCGTGTGCGGCTCGATGCCCAGGAGGCCCAGCGGCAGGCCGGGCGCCAGCTGCCCCTCGAGCGGATCACCGTCGATCGGGCGGGCGCGGATGCGCAGCGTGCGCTCGTCGGGCGTCTCGATGAAGCCCGGCGCGCCGACGAGGACCGAGGCCCAGGGACGACGTTGCGCATCGAGGCTGCCGACGAACAGTGTCGGCAGCTTGCGAAAGAGCTCCTGATGCTGCTCGGGCATCGCGTCGCGGATCGCGCGATGGCCGATGCCCTCCATCTTGTCGCGCACGCCCACGCGCGCCTGCACCGCCTTCTCGCCCTCGTGAAACGGTGCGTTCGAGGACGAGCTCATGCGGCGGCCTCCGCGGCCGGGCGCCGGGTCATGCCCACGAAGCGCGGCAGCGCCTCGATACGCGACAGCCACTCGCGCAGCGCAGGCAAGCCCGCGAGCGACACGCCACCCTCGGGCGCATGGCTGGTGTAGGTGTACAGCGCGAGGTCCGCGATGGTCGGCGCGTCGCCCACCAGCCAGGCGCGTGTCGCCAGGTGCTGCTCCATGCGCGAGAACAGCAGCGCCGCGAGCTCGATGCAGCGTGCCTCCTGCGGCCGGCCGAACAGAACGTTGACCCGTGCGCTGGCCGGGCCGGCGGCCAGCGGCCCGGCCGCCACCGACAGCCAGCGCTGCACCTGCGCCGCGCCCAGCGGGTCGCGCGGCAGCCAGCGGCCGCTGCCGTCATAGCGCAGCGCGAGGTAGGTGAGGATGGCGTTGCTGTCGGGCAGCGTCACCTCGCCGTCCTGGATCACCGGCACCTGGCCGAAAGGGTTGAGCGCCTGGAACTCGGGCTTCTTCTGCTCGCCGCGCACCAGGTCGACCTCGATCTTCTCGAAGGGCAGGCCCAGCAGGCCGAGAAACAGCTCGACGCGGTGCGAGTGGCCGGACAGGCCGTGGGCATACAGGCGGATCGGCGAGCGGGGGCGGGCGTCGGTGGTCATGGCGTGTCCTCGTGGATGCGGATTCGAGACGCGACCTTAGCGGCGCGACGCTGCGGCGTGAACGGTCATCGCGGACACTTCACTCTTACGCCAGACGGAATGCCGCCATGGATCGATTCGAAGCGATGCGCATCTTCGTGGCCGTGGCCGACGACCGCGGCTTCGCGCCGGCCGCGCGCCGGCTCGGCCTGTCCGCGCCGGCGGTGAGCCGCGCGATCGTCGCGCTGGAGCAGCACGTGGGGGCACAACTGCTGCGTCGCACCACGCGCAACGTGGCGCTCACCGACGTGGGCGAGCGATTCCATGCCGACTGCAAGCGCATCCTCGGCGAGGTGGCCGAAGCCGAAGCGGTCGCGAGCGGTGCGCATGCGGCGCCGCAAGGCACGCTGCACGTCACGGCGCCGCAGATGTTCGGCCGCATGCACGTGGCGCCGGTGGTGCTGGACTTCCTGGCCGAGCAGCCGCTGGTGACGGTGCGCACCTTCTTCGTCGACCACATCGTGCCCTTGTTCGAGGAGGGCTTCGACGTGGCGGTGCGCATCGCCCACCTGCCCGACTCGGGGCTCACGGCGATCGGCGTGGGGCACGTGCGGCGCGTCGTCGTCGCCTCGCCCGCCTACCTGGCCGAACGGGGCGTGCCGCGCACGGCGGCCGACCTGGCGCAGCACGACGGCGTGGGCTTTGCCATCGGCGGGGGTGCGGTCGCGCCCTGGGCGCTCCATCCGCCGGGGCGCAAGGGCCGCGCCGAGCGCGAGATCGGCCACCCGCGGATGCGCCTGTCCGCCAACATGGGCGAGGTCGGCATCAGCGCGGCGCTGGCCGGGCGCGGCCTGGCGCGCGCGCTGTCGTACCAGGTGGCCGAGCATGTGGCGCAGGGCCGGCTGCGCATCGTGCTGGCCGACCACGAGCCGCCGCCGATTCCGGTGCAGGTGGTCTACGCCGACGGCCGCAAGGCCGCCGCGAAGGTCAAGGCCTTCGTCGAGTTCGCGGTCGAGCGGCTGAGGCAGGAGCCGGCGCTGCGCGGACATGCCGGCGCAGCGCCGGCATGAGCCCAGGTTGCGTCAGCGGCCCAGCCGCTCCCGTGCGTGGGCGACGATCTCCTCGGGGAAGGGGCAGGCCTTGCGCGCCTGCGTGTCCATGTGCACGCCCAGCAGCGTGGTCACGGCGGCGACTTCGCCGGTCTCGCCGTTGCGCATCTCGTGGCGGAAGCGGATCTTCTTGCCTTCGAGCTCGAGGATCTCGGAGTGCACCTGCACGGTGTCGCCGGCCTTGAGTTCGCGCCTGTACTCGATGTGCTGGTCCACCGCGGCCATCCCGCGCTGCTGCGCGCGCAGGTACGAGGGCGTGACGCCGATCTGCTGGAACAGGTTCCAGGTCGCCTCGTCGAACTTGCCCACGTACCACATGACGTTCATGTGGCCGACGTGATCGCAGTGCCAGGGATAGACGGTGCCGCGGTAGGTGAGGTTGTCGTTGCCCATCGCTCGCGCCTCACATGCTGCGCCGGTACTGGCCGCCCACCTCGAACAGCGCGTTCGTGATCTGGCCGAGCGAGCACACCCGCACGGCCTCCATCAGGACCTCGAACACGTTGCGGTTGTCGATCACCGCCTGCTGCAGCCGCGCCAGCATGGCCGGTGCCTCGCCGGCATGGCGCTGGTGGAAGTCGGCCAGGCGCGCGAGCTGCGACTGTTTCTCCTCCTCGGTGGAGCGTGCCAGCTCGATGTGATCGGGCACCGGGTCGCCATGCGGATTACGGAAGGTGTTGACGCCCACGATCGGGTACTCGCCCGTGTGCTTGCGCATCTCGTAGTGCATGCTCTCTTCCTGGATCTGGCCGCGCTGGTAGCCGGTCTCCATCGCGCCCAGCACGCCGCCGCGCTCGGCGATCTTCTCGAATTCCTTCAGCACCGCCTCCTCGACCAGCTCGGTCAGCTCGTCGATGATGAACGCGCCCTGGTTGGGGTTCTCGTTCTTCGCCAGGCCCCACTCTCGGTTGATGATGAGCTGGATCGCCATCGCGCGGCGTACGCTGTCCTCGGTGGGCGTGGTGATCGCCTCGTCGAAGGCGTTGGTGTGCAGCGAGTTGCAGTTGTCGTAGATCGCGATCAGCGCCTGCAGGGTCGTGCGGATGTCGTTGAACTGGATCTCCTGCGCGTGCAAGGAGCGCCCGCTCGTCTGCACGTGGTACTTGAGCTTCTGGCTGCGCTCGTTGGCGCCGTAGCGGTCGCGCATCGCCACCGACCAGATGCGCCGCGCCACGCGGCCGAGCACGGTGTACTCGGGGTCCATGCCGTTGCTGAAGAAGAACGACAGGTTGGGCGCGAAGTCGTCGATGTGCATGCCGCGCGCGAGGTACGCCTCGACGAAGGTGAAGCCGTTCGACAGCGTGAAAGCGAGCTGAGAGATCGGGTTCGCGCCGGCTTCGGCGATGTGGTAGCCCGAGATGCTCACCGAATAGAAGTTGCGCACCTGGTGGTGCACGAAGTACTCGGCGATGTCGCCCATCACCTTGAGCGAGAACTCGGTCGAGAAGATGCAGGTGTTCTGGCCCTGGTCTTCCTTGAGGATGTCGGCCTGCACCGTGCCGCGCACGTTCTGCTTGACCCAGGCGGCGATCTTCTGGGCCTCGTCGTCGGTCGGCTCGCGGCCGTTGTCGCCCTTGAACTTCTCGAGCTGCTGGTCGATCGCGGTGTTCATGAACATCGCGAGGATGCTCGGTGCCGGGCCGTTGATCGTCATCGACACCGAGGTGCTCGGGCTGCACAGGTCGAAGCCCGAGTACAGCACCTTCATGTCCTCGAGGGTGGCGATCGACACGCCCGAGTTGCCGACCTTGCCGTAGATGTCGGGTTGCCGGTCGGGGTCGTGGCCGTACAGGGTCACGCTGTCGAAGGCGGTGGACAGGCGCTTGGCCGGCATGCCTTCGGACAGCAGCTTGAAGCGGCGGTTGGTCCGAAACGCATCGCCCTCGCCCGCGAACATGCGGGTCGGGTCCTCGCCCTCGCGCTTGAAGGCGAAGGTGCCGGCGGTGTAGGGAAAGCTGCCCGGCACGTTGTC
Source organism: Piscinibacter sp. (assembly GCA_035254085.1). GTDB lineage: Bacteria > Pseudomonadota > Gammaproteobacteria > Burkholderiales > Burkholderiaceae_C > Albitalea. Next base: position 6,303 of record DATFAY010000580.1, on the reverse strand, counting down.
CAGCAGCAGCCACTTGAGGATCTCGCCGTGGTCCTCGTACTGCGGCAGCGCCACCTTGCGGATCTTGTTGCCCGACAGCGTGGTGTGCGTGAGCGCGGTGCGGATCTCCTTGTCGCGGATCTTCACCACGTACTCGTCGCCGGCGTAGGCCTTCTGCATCTGCGGCCACATGGCGAGCAGCTTCTTCGCCTGTGCGTCGAGCAGCGTCTCGCGCTGCGCGGCGAGGCCGCTCACCGCGTCGATGGCGCCGGCCGCCTTGGCCTCGCCCAGCATGCGCGCCGTCTCGCGCAGCTGCTGGAGCTCGCGCGCCAGGCGGGCCTGCGCGCGCGCGTGCTGCTTGTAGCCGCGCACGGTGTCGGCGATCTCGGCCAGGTAGCGCACCCGCGCGCCCGGCACGATCGGCACCTGGTGCGTGCTGTGGCGGGTCTCGACGGTGGGCAGCCGACCGGGCACGACCTCGAGCCCGAGCGAGGCCAGGCGCGGCAGCAGCGCCTGGTACAGCGCGGTCACGCCGTCGTCGTTGAAGCGGCTGGCCATGGTGCCGAACACCGGCATCTCCTCCGGCTTGCGCTTCCAGGCCTCCTTGTTGCGCTGCACCTGCTTGGCGACGTCGCGCAGCGCGTCCATCGCGCCCTTGCGGTCGAACTTGTTGATCGCCACGAACTCGGCGAAGTCCAGCATGTCGATCTTCTCGAGCTGGCTGGCCGCGCCGTACTCGGGCGTCATGACGTACATCGGCACGTCCACCAGCGGCACGATCGCCGCGTCGCCCTGGCCGATGCCCGAGGTCTCGACCACGATCAGGTCGAAGCCGGCGGTCTTGCAGGCGGCCAGCACATCGGGCAGTGCCTGGCTGATCTCGCTGCCGAAGTCGCGCGTGGCGAGCGAACGCATGAACACCCGCTGGCCCTTGCTCCACGGCCCGATCGCGTTCATGCGGATGCGGTCGCCCAGCAGCGCGCCGCCGCTCTTGCGCCGCGACGGGTCGATGCTGATCACCGCCACGTGCAGCCGGTCGTCCTGGTCCAGGCGCAGGCGGCGGATCAACTCGTCGGTGAGGCTGGACTTGCCCGCGCCGCCGGTGCCCGTGATGCCGAGCACCGGCGTCCTGGCCTGCTGGGCCGCGGCGTGCAGCGACTTCTTCAGCGCCTCGGAGGCGGTGCCGTTCTCCAGCGCCGTGATCAGCTGGGCCAGCGCGCGCCAGTGGGCCTCGTCGCGGCCGCGGATCGCCTGCGCCTGCTTCGGCGCATGCACGGAGATGTCCTGGTCGCAGCGCATGACCATCTCGCCGATCATGCCCTGCAGGCCCATGCGCTGGCCGTCCTCGGGGCTGTAGATGCGCGCCACGCCGTAGCCCTGCAGCTCGGCGATCTCCGCCGGCACGATCACGCCGCCGCCGCCGCCGAAGACCTGGATGTGCTCGCCGCCGCGTGCTTTCAGCAGGTCGACCATGTACTTGAAGTACTCGACGTGGCCGCCCTGGTAGGAGCTGATCGCGATGCCCTGCACGTCTTCTTGCAGCGCGGCGGTGACGACCTCGTCGACGGAGCGGTTGTGGCCGAGGTGGATCACCTCGGCGCCCATGCCTTGCAGGATGCGCCGCATGATGTTGATCGCCGCATCGTGGCCGTCGAAGAGCGACGCCGCGGTCACGAAGCGCACCTTGTGCGTCGGGCGGTAGTCGGCCAGGGCCTTGTATTCGGCGGAAAGGTCGGTCATGCGTTGCGCTCCTGCGGGAACTGGGTGTGCGGCTCGTGCGGCGCGGCCGCACTCACTCGATCTTGATCTGGTTGAGCGACGGGTCGCCCGGCGGATAGCGCAGGTCCAGGTCCTGCATGGCTTTATTCAGCACCATCGCCACCATCAGGTTGCGGTGGGTCTTGGAGTCGGCCGGCACGACGGTCCATGGCGCCCAGCGGGTGCCGGTGGCCGCGATCGCGTCGGCATAGGCCTGCTGGTAGGCGTCCCAGTGCTCGCGGGTCTTGAGGTCGCCGCCTTCGAACTTCCAGTGCTTGTTCGGATCGTCCAGCCGCGCCTGCAGCCGCTCGCGCTGCTCGTCCTTGGAGATGTGCAGCATGAACTTGAGCACCACGGTGCCCGTCTCGACCAGCAGCCGCTCGAAGTCGTTGATCTGCGCGTAGCGCTGCAGCACCTGCTCGTGCGTCAGCTCGCCGTTGACCCGCGGCACCAGCACGTCCTCGTAGTGGCTGCGGTTGAAGATGACGATCTCGCCCTTGGCCGGCATGCGCTGGTGGATGCGCCAGAGATAGTCGTGCGCGCGCTCGTCCTCGGTCGGCGCCTTCCAGGCGACGGTGTGCACGCCCAGCGCGCTCATCTCCTTGAAGACGCCGCGGATCGTGCCGTCCTTGCCGCTGGTGTCGGTGCCCTGCAGCACCACCAGAAGCTTGTAGCGCCGGTCGGCGTAGAACAGGTCCTGCAAGGTGTCGAGCTCGCGGGCCAGTTCCTCCACCCGAGCCCGGTCGCGGACCTTGTTGCCGCTGGAAAACGGCTTGGCCGACGGATCGAAGCGCGCCAGCTCGAAGCGTCTGGCCTTGGCCGTGAGCGCGTCGCGGTGCTGGAAGTCGGCGAGATCGGGGGTGCGTGCGGCCAAGCGGTCCTCGGGTCGAGCGAAGGTCTGATTGACGTATACGTCAATTGCCGGAGTGTATCGCCGTTGCCGCAGTCGGGTGGCGCAACAGTGCCAAGTTGCACGCTTTGTGCGGTTGCACACGCCGCCGGGCGCAACGGGCGCGGGGTCTTTCGCGTCAGAATCCGCGCCTAGGGAGACGGCGACGGCGGGCACCGCACGACGCTGCACGACAGGAGGTATTCGTGGGGACTCAACGCATTCCGGTCAAGACCGCCGAAGGCCAGGCCGAACTGAGCCATCGACAGCGCCGCCTGAGCCAGCGGCACCGCACGGTGCTGCTGCTGGTCGACGGCCGCCGCAACGAGCAACAGGTGCGTGCGCTCGCACTGCAGGCGGGGGCAGGCGACACGTGCTTCGACGAACTGCTGGACCAAGGCCTGATCAGCGTGCCCCCGAGCTTCGACCCGGCCGTCTCGACCGTGCCGATTCCGCGCCCGCCGGTCGAGAAGGACGACGAGCCGCTGCACGTGGACATCCCGCTCGACGAGCCGGCGCCTTCGGGCCCGTCGTCGCCCGACCCAGGGCCCGAATCGCTGTTGCCGGCGGCGGCCACGCTGCAGCCGGAATCGGTGCTGGGCGACTCGCTGCAGGGCCAGTCGGTGCTGGAGGACTTCGACGCGCTCGACGAGGCGCCGAGCGGCGACCCTTCGCTGGAGGAGGCGCGCGGCATCCTGCTTCAGGCCGTGCGCCGCGAAGCACCGGTCGCCGGCTCGCTGACCATGCTGCGCCTGCGCCGCGCGCGCACCCGAGGCGACCTCGTCGAGCTGATCGACGAGGTCGAGGCGCGCATCATCAAGCCCTATCGGTCGCTCGCGGCGCAGCAGGTGCTGCGCCGCGCACGCCACCTGCTCGCGCCGCGCGCGGAGTCGGTTTCGCAGACGGCCTGATCGGCCGCAAGCCGGCGCGTGGCCGTGACACGCTAAATTACGGTCGATGAGCTTTCTCGCGATCGACGTCGGCAACACCCGCCTGAAGTGGGCGCAGTACGCGTCGCCGCAGCCGGGGGCGGGCCTGCTGGCGCACGGCGCCGTGTTCCTCGAGCAGATCGACAACCTGGCCGAAACCGACTGGAAGCGCCTCGCGCCGCCCTCGAGCATGCTGGGCAGCATCGTCGCCGGCGAAGGCGTGAAGCGCCGTGTCGAGGAGCAGCTCGAGATCTGGGACATCGCTCCGCGCTGGGTCGTGTCGAGCGCGCATGCGGCCGGCGTGACCAACGGCTACGACCATCCCAACCGGCTGGGCACCGACCGCTGGGTCGCGCTCATCGGTGCGCGCCACCGCGTGATGGCCAGCGGCAGCCCGCGCCCCGCGCTGGTGGTGATGGTGGGCACCGCGGTGACGGTCGACGCGCTGGACGACACCGGCCGCTTCCTCGGCGGCCTGATCCTGCCGGGCTTCGGCCTCATGCTGCGCGCGCTGGAGATGGGCACCGCCGGCCTGAAGGCGCCCACCGGCGAGGTGCGCGACTTTCCGACCAACACCAGCGACGCGCTGATGAGCGGCGGCGCGCATGCGATCGCCGGCGCCATCGAGCGCATGTACCGGCGCCTGCGCAAGCACTGCGGCCAGGAGCCGGTGCTGCTGATGAGCGGCGGCGCGGCCGTGAAGCTCGCGCCGATCACCGACCTGGCCTTCGAGATGATCGACACGCTCATCTTCGAGGGTCTGCTCGCCCTCCAATCGCACCGGCTGGCGCTCTAGAGGATGTAGCGCGACAGGTCCTCGTCCTTGGCGAGCGCGCCGAGCTTGGCGTCGACCTCGGTCGCGCCCAGCGAGACCGTGCGGCCGCCCAGGTTGGGTGCGTCGAAGCTCACCTCGTCGAGCAGACGCTCCATCACCGTGGACAGCCGGCGCGCGCCGATGTTCTCGGTGCGCTCGTTCACGTCGTAGGCGATCTGCGCCAGCCGGCGGATGCCGTCCGGCCGCAGCTCCAGCGTCACGCCTTCGGTCGCGAGCAGCGCCTGGTACTGCTTGACCAGGCTCGCGTGGGTCTGCGTGAGGATGGCCTCGAAGTCGTCGACGCTGAGCGAGCCGAGCTCGACGCGGATCGGAAAGCGCCCCTGCAACTCGGGGATCAGGTCACTCGGCTTGGTGAGGTGGAACGCGCCCGACGCGATGAAGAGGATGTGGTCGGTCTTCACCATGCCGTACTTCGTGTTCACGGCCGTACCCTCGACCAGCGGCAGCAGGTCGCGCTGCACGCCTTGGCGCGAGACGTCGGCGCCGCCGGCGTGCTCGGAGCGCGAGGTCACCTTGTCGATCTCGTCGATGAAGACGATGCCGTTCTGCTCGGCATTGGCGAGCGCGGCGCCGCGGATCTCGTCCTCGTTGACCATCTTGGCGGCTTCCTCGTCGACCAGCAGGCGCATCGCCTCGGCGATCTTCACCTTGCGCAGCTTGCGCTTGCCGCCGCCCAGGTTGGCGAACATTCCGCGCAGCTGCTCGGCCATGTCCTCCATGCCCGCCGGACCCATGATCTCCAGCGCCGGCTTGGGGTCGGCGACTTCGATCTCGATCTCCTTGTCGTCCAGGGCGCCCTCGCGCAGGCGCTTGCGCATGGTCTGGCGCGCGGTGTTGTCGCCGCCCGACGAGGGCGCGAGGCCGAAATCGCTGCGCGGCGGCGGCACCAGGATGTCGAGCACGCGGTCCTCGGCCGCGTCCTCGGCGCGGGTGCGCTGGCGCCGCATGGCGCTCTCGCGCTCTTGCTTGACCGCCATGTCGACCAGGTCGCGCACGATCGAGTCCACGTCCTTGCCGACGTAGCCGACCTCGGTGAACTTGGTCGCCTCGACCTTGATGAAGGGCGCATCGGCGAGCTTGGCCAGGCGCCGCGCGATCTCGGTCTTGCCCACGCCGGTGGGCCCGATCATGAGGATGTTCTTGGGCGTGATCTCTGCGCGCAGCTTCTCGTCGACCTGCTGGCGCCGCCAGCGGTTGCGCAGCGCGATGGCCACGGCGCGCTTGGCCTCGGCCTGGCCGACGATGTGGCGATCGAGCTCGGAGACGATCTCCTGCGGGGTCATGCTGGATTTCATGTCGGTCGTCATTCCAGCGTCTCGATGGTGTGGTGCTGGTTGGTGTAGATGCAGATCTCGCCGGCGATCTCGAGCGACTTCTTCACGATGTCGGCCGGCGCCAGCTCGGTGTGCTCCAGCAGGGCACGGGCAGCGGCCTGCGCATACGCGCCGCCGGAGCCGATGGCGACGATGCCGTGCTCGGGCTCGAGCACGTCGCCGTTGCCGGTGATGATGAGCGAAGCGTCCTTGTCGGCCACCGCGAGCATCGCCTCGAGCCGGCGCAGCACCCGGTCGGTGCGCCAATCCTTGGTGAGCTCGATGGCGGCGCGCACGAGGTGCCCCTGGTGCTTCTCCAGCTTGGCCTCGAAGCGCTCGAACAGCGTGAAGGCGTCCGCGGTGGCGCCGGCAAAGCCGGCCAGCACCTGGTCCTTGTAGAGCTTGCGGACCTTGCGGGCGGAGGCCTTCACGACGACGTTGCCGAGCGTCACCTGGCCATCACCGCCCAGCGCGACGACGTTGCCCCGGCGCACGCTGACGATCGTAGTGCCGTGAAAATTTTCCATTGCGGGTACCTGTGGACGAAGCGGCGGGATTCAACCCGGCGTGCGTCGCATCTTAGACCCCGACCCTGGGTAA
>DATFAY010000579.1:0-3277 GCA_035254085.1 Piscinibacter sp. | reverse complement strand
GTGTTCCACGACATCGACGCCAAGCTGCCGCTGGGCAACGCGCGGCCGACGGCCGGTCTGGACGAGCTTCTGGAAGTGGCGGACGTGGTGAGCCTGCACGTGCCCGACACGCCGCAGACGCGCAACATGATCGGCGCCGGGCAGCTCGCGCGCATGAAGCCGGGCAGCCACCTGATCAATGCCTCGCGCGGCACCGTGGTCGACATCGACGCGCTCACCGCCGCGCTCGACAGCAAGCATCTGCACGGCGCGGCCATCGACGTCTTCCCTGTCGAGCCGCAGGGCAACGACTCGGCGTTCGAGTCCCCGCTCGTGCGCTTCGACAACGTCATCCTCACGCCGCACATCGGCGGCTCCACCGCCGAGGCGCAAGCCAATATCGGCCGCGAGGTGGCGAGCAAGCTGATCCGCTACAGCAACAACGGCTCGACCATGTCGGCCGTCAACTTCCCCGAGGTGACGCTGCCGGAGCACGCCGGACGCAGCCGGCTGCTGCACATCCACAAGAACGTGCCGGGCGTGCTGGCCCAGGTCAACGAACGCTTCTCCGCCGCCGGCATCAACATCGACGCCCAGTACCTGCGCACCAACGAGGAAGTGGGCTACGTGGTGATCGACGTCGACAGCAAGGCCAGCGACGCAGCGCTGGAATCGCTGTGCGCGATCCCGGGCACCATCCGCTGCCGAATCTTGTATTGAGCCCGCCAGTCGCTTCGCTCGCTCGGCGTGGTGGACTATGGCCGGAACAGCAGGCAGACGGCGCGGGCCTCGATGGCCTTGCCTTCGCCGACCGGGCCCATCTTCTCGGCGGTCTTCGCCTTGACGCTGACCTGCTCGAGCGAGACGTCGAGCGCCGTGGACAGGCGCTGGCGCATGGCGAGGATGTGCGGCGCCATCTTGGGCGCCTGGGCGACGATGGTGCTGTCGACGTTGCCCACGTGCCATCCGGCGGCGCGCACGCGTCGCCCCGCTTCGGCCAGCAGCGCCAGCGAATCGGCTCCTTCGAAGCGCTCGTCGGTGTCGGGGAAGTGATGGCCGATGTCGCCCAGCGCCAACGCGCCGAACAAGGCGTCGGTGATCGCGTGGCACAGCGCGTCGGCGTCCGAGTGGCCCTGCAGGCCGTGGGTGTGCGGCACCTCGACGCCGCCCAGCATCAGCGGCCGGCCGGCGACGAGCGCGTGCGTGTCCCAGCCTTCGCCGATGCGCACGCGGGGGGGGGTTGGTCGGGTCATCGGCTCCTCAGCAGTCGCTCGGCGAGTTCGAAGTCGTCGGGAAAGGTCACCTTGAAGTTCTCCAGCGCGCCGCGCACGAGCTTGGGGGCATGGCCCAGGCGTTCCACGGCCGAGGCTTCGTCGGTGATCGTCGGGCCCGCCGAGCGCAAGGCCTCGCGCAGCAGCCCGAGGCGAAACATCTGCGGCGTCTGCGCCTGCCACTTGTGAGCGCGATCGATTGTCGCGCTCACCCGCCCGTCGCGCTCGTCCTTGAGCGTGTCGGCCAACGGCAGCGCCAAGAGGCCGCCGACCTCGTCGTCGACGCAGGCATCGATGAGATCGTCGATCCACTCGCTGCGCACCAGGCAGCGGGCCGCGTCGTGCACCAGCACCCAGTCGTGCAGCTCTGCGCCGTGCTGCGCGAGTTCTTCCAGCCCGTTGGCCACCGTCTCCGCCCGGCTGGCTCCGCCCACGCGCGCGACCCGGCCGGCGAAGTCGGGCACCAGCGACTCGAAGGCGGCGTCGTCGCGGCCGATCACGACCAGCACGTGGTCGATGCGCCGCACGCGGGCCAGCGCCTTCAGCGTGTGGCCGACCACCGTGCCGCCGGCCAGGCGCGCGTACTGCTTCGGCCCGACGGTGCCGGCGCGCAGCCCTACGCCGGCGCAAGGCACCAGGGCATGGCAGCGGGCGGGTGATGGCTGTCGCATAGGCGGTCGGGATCGAGCCGAATTCTATAATTCGACCTCTCGCATCGCCCCGTGGGAAGCACCTCCCGGGGCGATTTGCTTTGGCAGTGTCCGCGTTGATGCAGATTCCTTCGATCGCCCCCGGCAAGCGCTTCACCGTGCCCCGCCCCGTCGGCTCGGCCGATGCGCTGCTGCTCGCGCGATTCGCGGGCGAGCAGGCGGCGCAAGGCAGGCTCACCGCGATCGTCACCGCCGAGCCGGCCGACACGCAGCGGCTCGAAGGCGAGCTCGCATTCTTTGCGCCGCAGCTGCGCATCGCCGTCTTCCCCGACTGGGAGACGCTGCCCTACGACACCTTCTCGCCGCACCAGGACCTGATCTCCGAGCGCTTGGCCACGCTGTGGCGCATTCGCCAGGGCGAGGTCGACGTGGTGCTGATGCCGGCCTCGACGGCGCTGGTGCGACTCGCGCCACCGAGCTTCCTGGCCGCCTACACCTTCAATTTCCGGCAGAAGGAGAAGCTCGACGAAGCGGCGCTCAAGGCGCAGCTCACGCTGGCCGGCTACACCCACGTGAGCCAGGTGGTGTCGCCCGGCGAGTACGCGGTGCGCGGCGGGCTGATCGACCTCTTCCCGATGGGCTCGGCGGTGCCCTACCGCGTCGACCTGTTCGGCGACGAGGTCGACTCGATCCGCACCTTCGATCCCGACAGCCAGCGCAGCCTCTACCCGGTGCCCGAGGTGCGGCTGCTGCCCGGCCGCGAGTTCCCCATGGACGAGGACGCGCGCACCGCCTTCCGCGCGCGCTGGCGCGAGAAGATGGAGGGCGACCCGACCAAGGTGCGCCTGTACAAGGACATCGCGGCCGGCATCGCGACCGCGGGCATCGAGTACTACCTGCCGCTCTTCTTCGACGCCGCCTCGACGATCTTCGAGTACCTCGGGGCGCAAGCGGTGCTCGCGCTGCACGGCGAGGTCGACGAGGCGCTGAACCGCTTCTGGACCGACACCCGCGAGCGGCACCGCTTCCTCCAGCACGACAAGGAGCGGCCGATCCTCGCGCCGCAGGAGCTGTTTCTCAAGCCGGAGGAGTTCTTCACGCTGGCCGGCGCGCATGCGGCGCTGGCCGTGCGCGGCAAGGAGCCCGTCGACTGGGCGCGGCCGCTGCCCGATCTCAGCGTGGACCGCGGCGCGCCGGAGCCCCTGAAGAAGCTGCAACTGCACGTGGGCACGACGCCGCACCGCGTGCTCATCGTGGCCGAGAGCGAAGGCCGGCGCGAAAGCCTGCTGGAGCTGCTGCGCGACAGCAAGATCGATCCGCCCAGCGTGGCGAACCTGGCGGAATTCGAGGCAGGCGACGAGCGCTTCGCCATCGCCG
>DATFAY010000578.1:0-6351 GCA_035254085.1 Piscinibacter sp. | reverse complement strand
CAGGCGCTGGGCGTCTACCTGATCGGCGACAACCCGCTGCCCATGCAATGCGCGGTCGTCAAGGCCGATGCCAAGGGCGGCAAGCTCACGCCGGAAGTGGCGATCGTCGACACCAAGGACTCGACGCTCCTCGTGTCCGGGACGGTGTCGCTGGCCGACGAGAAGATGGACCTCACGCTCACCACCCGACCCAAGGACGTGAGCCCCATGACGTTGCGCACGCCGGTGCACCTGCAGGGCAGCTTCGATCATTTGCAGGTGCACCTGGAGAAGAAGCCGCTCGAGCGAAAGGTGCTCGGCGCGGCGGTGCTGGCGCTGGTCAATCCGCTGGCCGCCTTGATCCCGCTGATCGACTTCGGCGACAAGGAAGGGGCGGGCGGCTGCCAGCGCACGCTGCAGCGGCTGCACGATGCCGATGGGCCTGCCGGCGCGCGCGATGCGAAGGCGCCTCGCGCGCCCGAGCCGTCTCGGCAGGCGGCGGCTCCCGGGCCGGTGCGCAAGTAGCGATCCGGGCGCCGCCCGGATCGAGGTCGCTCAGGCGTGCTTGCGGCGTCGCTCGACCGCCGGCACCTTCAGCATCTGCCGGTACTTGGTGACCGTGCGGCGCGCCACGGTGAGTCCCTGGCGGGCGAGCTGTCGGGCGATCTCGGCGTCGGACAACGGGTCCAGCGGGTTCTCGCCGGCGATCATGTCCTGGATCACGCCGCGGATCGCGGTGGCGGAGCAGGCGCCGCCGCTGGCGGTCGGCATGGCGCGCGAGAAGAAGTACTTCAGCTCGTACACGCCCGAGGGCGTGGCCATGTACTTGTTGTTGGTCACGCGCGAGACGGTGGACTCGTGCAGGCCGACTTCGTCGGCGATCTCGCGCAGGCCCAGCGGCTTCATCGCCAGCGGCCCGTACTCGAGGAAGTGGCGCTGCCGCTTGAGGATCGCCTCGGCCACCAGCAAGATGGTGGAGAAGCGCTGCTCGACGTTGCGCACCGTCCAGCGCGCCTCCTGCAGATGCGCGGCGAGCTCGGAGTGCTTGGCGTTGCGATGCTGCTGGAACAGGTCGGCGTAGACGCGGTTCAGCCGCACCTTGGGCACCACGGCCGGATTGAGCTGCGCCTGCCACTGGCCACGGATCTTCTTGACGATCACGTCGGGCACGACGAAATGCACGTGCGACGACCCGAAGCGCCAGCCGGGTCGCGGATCGAGGTGGCGGATGCGCTCGCACACGGCCTCAATGTGCGCCGGCTCGCGCTCGAAGATGCGCGCCAGCCCGGGGATGTCGCGCTGCGCGAGCTTGTCGAGCTGCTCGGTGATGATGCGGCGCGCCAGTTCGCGGTCCATCTCGTCGGTGATGCACTCGAGCTGCAGCAGCAGGCATTCGGGAACGCTGCGCGCGCCGACGCCGCAGGGATCGAGCGACTGGACCAGCTTCAACGCGGTGGTCAGCTCGCATTCCTCGACCGGCGGGTCCAGCTCGACCAGCTCGGCCAGCTCCTGCAAGGGCAGCCGCAGGTAGCCGTCGTCGTCCAGCGATTCGATGATCGCGCCCACCAAGGCGCGGTCTCGGTCGGTGAGCGGCATGACATTGGTCTGGCCATGCAGCTGCTGCCGCAGGTCGACGTCGGCCGCCACCATCTCCATCACGCCGTCGGAATCGCCGCTGCTGCTGGCCGAGCTGCCGCTGCCGCCGGCGCTCTGCCAGTTCTCGCGCTCCCACACTGCATCGGCATCGTTGCCGGCGCTCGGCGTCTCGACCGGCGTGGTGGGCGCGGCGTCCAGCGGCGCGGGGGACTGCGGATCCTGGCCGGCGGCGGGTGCCTGCTCGCTCGGCTCGTCGATCTCGAGGAACGGGTTCTTGCCCATGGCCTCGATCACCTCTTGTGCAAAGTCCAGCGACGAAAGTTGCAGCAACCGAACGGCGTGTTGCAGCCGCGGGGTGAGCGTCTGGTGTTGACGGTGTTCTGGTCGTGTCTGAAGCGCCGGTTGATTCATGGATTGCTCTTTGACGGGTGAGGGACTGCGCCGGTCGGCGCAGGGCGTCGGGACGGCCGGCGGGCGCTGTGCGGCGCGTCCATCGACGTTCACGCAACAGCTGTGCCAAGTCGGGGCCAGGATGCGGCGATGCGGCGTCTTGGGCGTTTCAAGACGTTGGCCGGCGCGACGGCGGCACATGCGCAACGCCGCGCCGCGATTGAGGCAATCGTGTCTCGCACGCCGGGCGCCAAGGCTGAGCGCGGGGCACGCGCGCACGCGCGCCAAGCGGCTGCATGCCCCGCCGCAGCGGCGCAATTTGTGGGATTTGCAGCAACAAGTGCGCCGGCAGCGAAGGCGCTGCCCTGCAGTGCAGGCACGGCGGAGCAAGGGCCGCTCCCGAGCTTGCCGTCAAGCCCGCAATCGTGAGCAGGTTTTACAGCGGCCAGTGCGTGCGGGCAGGCGACATCGGCCCTTGCGCCGCGCGCCGTACGGGCCTGCGTCACTTCCGCCGCGCTGCCAGCGGGGCATGCGGATTGCCGAATTGCGACACGCGAAGTTTCTCGCCCCACCACAGGAGAAAAGTCCATGGCCACACGCAACACGTCCAGCCGCCGCAGCAGCGGCGGGTCCCCCAAGAACCAGATCCTTGCGATGCTCAAGGCCGACCACAAGAAGGTGAAGAAGGCCTTCAAGGATTTCGAGAAGCTCGACGCACAGGACGATGCCGAGCGCTGCCAAGCCTTGGTGGAGCAGACCTGCGCCGAACTCGAGGTGCATGCCGAACTGGAGGAGCAGGTGTTCTACCCGGCGGCGCGAGGCGCGATGAAGGAAGAGGACTTGATCGACGAGGCGGAGGTGGAGCACATGACGGCCAAGGTGCTCATCCAGCAGCTCAAGGGCATGGACGCCGAGGACGAGAAATACGCGGCCACGTTCAAGGTGCTGGGCGAGTACGTCAATCACCACATCAAGGAAGAGGAGGGTGAGATGTTCAAGCAGCTCACCCGCACCGGCGTCGAATGGGATTCGGTGCTGGAGCAGATGTCTGCGCAGCGCGTGCAATTGCTCGAGCAGCATGGCCTGCCGGCCGAAGAAGAGGAGGAAGCGTCCACCGGTGCCAAGGAGGCGATGAGCAGCCGCCGCACCGCCGGGATGGGCCGCGGCGCATCGCGCAGCGAAGGCGAGGCGCGCCCGCAGGCGGCGTCGCGTTCGTCCGAATCGTCCAAGAAGCATTGAGCACGCGCCCGCCGCCGGCGATTCGCGTCGCCCGCGCGGGCACCACCAGCGTTCGAGAGCCGCCCGCCATCGGCGCGGGCGAGGCGGCATTCGTGCGTCCAACGCGGCCCGGCCCGAAGGCGTCGTCGCCCGAGAGCCTCACCGAAAGGAAGTTTCATGCCCCACCTGATCGTGTTCTCCCACCTGCGCTGGAACTTCGTCTACCAGCGGCCGCAGCACCTGCTCACGCGGCTGGCCAAGCATTACAAGGTCTTGTTCGTCGAGGAGCCGATCCGCGCTGACGGCCCGCCGCGCCTCGCGTCCAGCGAGGTCGCCGCGGGCGTCACGGTGCTCGAGCCGATGACGCCGGTCGATGCCGCAGGCTTCCATGACGATCAGCTCCCGACCCTGCGCCCGCTGGTTGCCGACTACCTGCGCGAGCACGGCATCGACGACTATGTGGTGTGGTTCTACACGCCGATGGCGTTGCCGCTGCTGGCCGAGCTGACGCGCCCGGGCGCGTCGTGCGCTGCGCCGCGCGCCGTGGTCTACGACTGCATGGACGAACTCTCGGCATTCAAGGGGGCGCCCAGGCAACTGCGCCAGCGCGAAGCCGCCTTGATGAAGGCGGCGCAACTCGTGCTCACCGGCGGGCCGAGCCTGTACGAGGCCAAGCGCGCGCTGCACCCCAACGTCCTGTGCCTGCCGAGCGCCGTCGACGCGCAGCACTATGCGCCCCATGTCGCCACCGCGAAGATCGACCTGATGCTGCAGGCCGAGCAGATCCAGGGCCGCATCCCCGGCCCCCGGCTGGGCTTCTTCGGCGTGATCGACGAGCGGCTGGACATCGAGCTCGTGGGGGCCCTGGCGGACGCGCGACCCGACTGGCAGATCGTCATGGTGGGCCCGGTCGTCAAGATCGCGCCGTCGCAGCTGCCCCGGCGCCCCAACATCCACTGGCTGGGCCAGCAGCCGTACGCGCTGCTGCCGCAGCTGGTGGCCGACTGGGACGTCTGCCTGCTGCCGTTCGCGCTGAACGAGTCGACCCGCTTCATCAGCCCCACGAAGACGCTGGAGTACATGGCCGCCGAGAAGCCGGTCGTCAGCACCGCGGTGGCCGACGTGGTGGGGATGTACGGCGACGTGGTTCGCATCGGGCGCAGCCATGCCTCGTTCATCGAGGCCTGCGCCAGCGCACTGTCGGAAACCGGGTTCAAGCGCGCCGAGCGCATCAACGAGATGCTGGCGACGGTGTCGCGCTATTCGTGGGACAGCACGGCGAAGTGCGTTCACGAGGCCATCGAGCAGGTGCTCGCCGAGCTGCCACCGCAGGAGCAGCCGATCCAGGAGGGGTTGGCCACGCTCGGCAACCTGGCGCTTGCGGCACCGCTGCCCGCGCCGCTGGCCACGTCCGTACGCACGCCGCTGCGGGCGCGCCGCCCGCTGGCGAAGGCGGGCTGACGGCGGTCCGGCCAGGGCCTCGCCCCGCCGGCGGCGCGGCGCGCGCTCGGCGGCGGGGCGGGCGTGCCGGTTGCTCCGAGCCGCGCAGACAGCCCGCGGCCATCGGTTTTGGCCTGCGCGGCCCGGCAATTTGTACAAGTTGCCAGCAGCTCTTGCTGCGGGCGGTTCTCACGGCTTGGCGGCAAACGCGGAGACCCGGCACATGCCTCATGCACTGATCGTCGACGATGAACCCGATGTGGTCTCGTGGATGTCCGAAGTCGTCCAGGCCGAGGGCTACACCGTCGCCACCGCCGACTCCCTGCGCAACGCGCGGGCGCAGCTCGTGCGACAGGCGCCGGACGTGCTGCTGACGGACTTGCTGCTGCCCGACGGCCGAGGCACCGACCTCGTTCGCGACCTCGAGGCGCCGCAGCAGACCGAGGTCGTGGTGATCACCGGCCATGCGTCGGTGGACAGCGCGATCGAGGCCGTGCGCATCGGGGCCAGCGACTACCTGGTCAAGCCGGTCGATGTGGACCGGTTGATCGCCATCCTGCGCCGACAGCCTCAGACCACGGAGCTCAAGAGCGAGATCGGCGAGCTGCGCGAGGAACTGCGGCGCGTCGGACGCTTCGGCCACATGTTCGGCGATTCGCCGCCCATGCAGGCGCTGTACGACAAGCTCAGCCGCGTCGCGCCCACGGCGGCGACCGTGCTGCTGACGGGCGAGAGCGGCACCGGCAAGGAACTCGCCGCCCGCACCATCCACGACCTGAGCCGGCGCAAGCGCTTCCCGTTCCTGGCGATCAACTGCGGCGCGATCTCGCCCAACCTGATCGAGAGCGAGCTGTTCGGCCACGCCCGCGGCAGCTTCACCGGCGCCGATCGCGAGCACCGCGGCTTCTTCGAGCAGGCCAAGGGCGGCACGATCTTCCTCGACGAAGTGACCGAGATGCCGCTGGACCTGCAGGTGAAGCTGCTGCGCGTGCTGGAAACCGGCACCTTCACCCGCGTCGGCACGACGGAGCCGATCCCTTCGGACGTGCGCATCATCGCGGCGACCAATCGCTCGCCCGAACGCGCGGTGGCCGAAGGGAAGTTCCGGGACGACCTGTACCACCGGCTGAACGTCTTCCCGATCACGCTGCCGCCGTTGCGCGAGCGCGGCACCGACATCGAGATGCTCGCGCAGCAGTTCCTGCGCGAGCTGAACAAGGCCGAGGGCACCAACAAGGTCTTCTCGCCCGACGCGCTCGCCAAGCTCTACGAGATGACCTGGCCGGGCAATGTGCGCGAGCTGAAGAACTACGTGCAGCGGGCCTACATCCTGGCCGACAACGTGGTGCAGGGGGTCGACACGCCGGAGGCGCCGCCGCTGGCCGCCGAGGACCAGAGCGGGCTGATCGTCGTGCGCGTGGGCACGCCGCTGGAAGAAGTGGAACGGCGCGTGACCATGGCGACGCTGGAGTCGTGCGGACGCGTCAAGCGCACGGCGGCGCGCATCCTCGGCATCAGCCTGAAGACGCTGTACAACCGGCTGGAGGTCTACGCCGCCAAGGACCGGGCGCGCGAGCTCGAGGAGACCGGGCCGATGCCGCTGGTCGAAGAGCACGAGATCGCCGGCCAGCCGGAGCGCGAAGGCCACGGCGGACACGCCCGCCGGCACTGATCGGCGAAACAACGCCGATCTACAGGCTCAGGTCCTTGCGGGCCTGGCGCACATCC
>DATFAY010000577.1:0-4842 GCA_035254085.1 Piscinibacter sp. | reverse complement strand
GTGTTTCTCGACCTCGACTTCGACAAGGCCTTCGCCGAGAACCGCGTGGGCGCCTACGAGCGGCTGCTGCTGGATGCGATCGGCGGGCGCCTGAACCTGTTCGTGCGCAGCGACGAGCAGGAGCAGGCCTGGCGCTGGGTCGAGCCGGTGCTCGACACCTGGCAGCGCGACAACTCCGCCTCGGGCGGGCCGCGCCCCTACGCGGCCGGCACCTGGGGCCCGGCCGCGGCCAGCGCGCTCGTGGCGCGCGACGGCGTCGCCTGGGCCGAAGAGCAATGACGACGGCGCGGCGGGTGCGCCATGCTTGACCGCATCCGCGCGTCGATCCCTGCGCTGCCGCCGGCGGAGCAGCGCGTGGCCAAGCTCGTGCTCACCGACCCTCGCAGCTTCGCCAGCCTGCCGGTGAGCGAGCTGGCCGAACGATCGCACGTGAGCAAGCCGACGGTGGTGCGCTTTTGCCGCAGCGTGGGCTACGACGGGCTGGCCGACTTCAAGCTCAAGCTCGCAGGCAACGTCAACGAGGGGGTGCCCTTCGTCCATCGTTCCGTGGACGAGGACGACAAGCCCGCCGACGTGATCGTGAAGGTGATCGACAACGCGGTGTCGGCGCTGCTCAAGTACCGCAACGACGCCGCCAGCCACGCCTTCGAGCGCGCGATCACGGCGCTGGCCGCCGCCGGCAAGGCCGGGCGGCGCATCGAGTTCTACGGTGTGGGCAACTCCGGCATCGTGGCGCAGGACGCGCAGCACAAGTTCTTTCGCCTGGGCGTGAACACCATGGCGGTGAGCGACGGCCACGTGCAGGTGATGAGCGCCACCATGCTGCAGCCGGGCGACTGCGCGGTGATCATCAGCAACTCGGGGCGCAGCCGCGACCTGCTCGATGCTGCCGACATTGCGCGCCGCAAGGGCGCCACCACGATCCTGATCACCGCGAGCGGCTCGCCGCTGGCGCAGACGGCCCAGGGCAGCAACCAGATCCTGCTCGCCTGCGACCACCCCGAGGACTACGACCGCTACAGCCCGATGGTCTCGCGCCTGCTGCACCTGATCGTGATCGACATCCTCACCACTGCGGTGGCGCTGCGGCTGGGCGGCGAACTGCGCCCGATGCTGCAGGAGATCAAGCGCAACCTGCGCGCCAAGCGCTACACGCAGCCGCAGGGCTGAGGCGCGGCGCAGGTGCGCTCAGGCGGTCGCGGGAGCCGCGTCTTCCAGATGGAGCAGCGACTCGACGCCGTACAGCTTGGCCAGCGCCGCCAGCTGCGGCGGCGTGTTTCGCACGGCAAAGCCCTTGCCCCAGGCCTGCGCCTGGCGCTCGCACTCGAGCAGCACGGCGATCGCGGCCGAGTCGAATTGCTGCAGGCTGGAGGCGTCGATGATGACCTGCGGCTCGGGCTGGCGCTTGAGCGCCTGCGACAGCATCGCCAGCGCGTCGCGCGCTTCCTGGTTGGTGAGGGTGGCGGGCAGCAGCAGCATCGTCATCGGCTGGTCGTGGGGTCGACGGCCGCCGTCAGCTCTTGGCCGTGGCCGCGTTCTTGTTGCGCTCGGCCAGCTTGGCGATCAGGCCGTCGATGCCGTTGGCGCCGATCTCCTGTGCGAAGCTGTTGCGATAGTTTTCCACGAGCCACACGCCGAGCACGTTGACGTCGTAGATCTTCCAGCCGCTGTCCGTCTTCTCGAGGCGGTAGTCGAGCTGCACCGGATCGCCCTGGCCGCGGATCTCGGTCTTGACCACCACCTCCGGGTCGTCCTTGCTGCCGCGCATCGGCTTGAGTTGCACGGTCTGGTCCTTCACCTGCGCCAGCGCGCCCGAATAGGTGCGCACCAGCAGGATCTTGAACTCGTCCTGCAGGCGGGTTTGCTGTTCGGGCGTGGCCTGGCGCCAGTAGCGACCGACCGCGGACGACGTCATGCGGCGGAAGTCGACGTGCGGCATGACCTTGGCGTCGACCAGCGCGATGATCTTCTGGAGGTCACCCGCCTTGATCGACTTGTCGGCCTTGACGGCGTCGAGGACCTCCGTGGAGACCTGCTTGATCAGCGCATCGGGTGCCTGTGACTGCGCATGCACGCTGCCCGCCAACGCCAGCAGCGCCGCGGAAAAGAACAACACGACTCGTCTTGCAAACATTCGATTACCTTTCTGTAGGGTCCTTGCCGGAGCGGATCGTCGTTGGACGGCGCGCGAGGCGCCGAGTTCGGCCGATCCGGCAAGCAACGGTGTCTTCAACGCATGGGCCGCATCGTCGGTTGGCCTGTCAGGGCTTGGCCGGTGCGGGCTGCGGCGTCGGCTGGCTGGCCGCCGGTGCTGCCGGCTTGGCACTGTCAGGCGCCGGTGTCGCCGCTGTCACCGGTTTCTCGGCGGCGGGCGGGGGGCCGCCGTCGTCGGTCTCGTTCTTGCCGTCGTCCGGCCGCTGCGGCCCGTCTTCGCCATCGTAGACGAGGCTGCGCCGGCGCTGCAGGTAGGCGTCGCGCACGAAGGTGTACTTGTCCAGCGCGATGTCGTCCAGCACCTTGGTGGCGCCCAGCAGCCCGGCGCGCTTGTTGACCAGTTGCAGCCCGGTGATCTCCCACTTCACCGCGCCGTTGCGAAAGACCAGCGCGGGCGATGCCGACAGGTCCAGCGGCAGCGCGAACGACTCGCGCACGCTGGATGGCCCGAGCACCGGCCACACGACGTACGCGCCGGCGCCGACGCCCCAGCGGCCCAGCGTCTGGCCGAAGTCCTCGTACTGGTGGTCCAGCCCGAACTCGGTCGCGACGTCCAGCACGCCGCCGAGTCCGAAGATGGTGTTGGTGCCGAAGCGCACGACGTCGTGCAGGCCGTTGCTGAACTTGCCCTGCAGCAGGTTGTTGATCGCCGACCAGGCATCGGCGGCGTTGCCGAAGAAGTTGTCCACGCCGCTGCGCACAGGTCGCGGCACGACCTCGCTGTAGGTGACGGCCACCGGCTTGATCACGTGCTCGTCGAGCTTCTCGTTGAAGCCGAAGACCTTGCGGTTCCACTTCTCCCACGGGTCCAGCCGCTGGCCCGCGGTCTTGGCGCCCACGGTGGAGCAGCCCTGCATCAAGCCGGCCGCGACCAGCAGCACGAGCCAGACGACGGCCCGTTGCAGCGACGTCATTTCTTTGCCCCTGGCGCGGGCGCCGGCGCGCTGGCGGGGGCGCCTTCCGCCGCCTTGTTGAACAGGAATGCGCTGATCAGGTTCTCGAGCACGACCGCCGACTGCGTTTGGCGGATGACGTCGCCGGGTCCGAGGTTCTTCTCGTCGGCGCCCGGCTCGATGCCGATGTACTGGTCGCCCAGCAGGCCGGAAGTGAGGATCTTGGCGGACGAATCCTTGGGGAACTGCACGCCGTTGTCGAGTTCCATGACGACCAGGCCCTGGAAGCTCTTGGGGTCGAGCGAGATCGACGTGACGCGCCCGACCACCACGCCGGCGCTGCGCACCGGTGAGCGCGCCTTCAGGCCGCCGATGTTGTCGAATTTCGCGGTCACGGTGTAGGTGTCGCGCATGCCGAAGCTGGCGAGGTTCGCCGCCTTCAGCGACAGGAACACCAGCCCGCCCAGCCCCAGCAGGACGAACAGTCCGACCAGCGTCTCGATTCCCTTCTTCGTCATCGTTCTTCCTCTGCGACCGGCAAGTCAGTCGGTCGAAAACATGAGTGCGGTCAGCACGAAGTCCATGCCCAGCACGGCCAGCGACGAGATCACCACCGTGCGCGTGGTCGCGTAGGCCACGCCCTCCGGTGTGGCCTCGGTCTCGTAGCCCTGGTAGAGCGCCACCGCCGTGCAGATGACGCCGAACACGATGCTCTTGACGACCCCGTTGCCGACATCGCGCCAGACGTCCACGCGCGACTGCATGATCGACCAGAAGTTGCCCGAGTCCAGCCCGAGCATCAGCACCGCGACCACATAGGCGCCCAGTATGCCGACGGCCGAGAAAAGGATCGCGAGCAAGGGCATCGACACCATCCCGCCGATGAAGCGCGGCGCGAGCACCCGGCTCTTGGGGTCGATCGCCATCATCTCCATCGCGGCGATCTGCTCGCCCGCCTTCATCAGGCCGATCTCGGCGGTGAGCGAGGTGCCGGCGCGACCTGCGAACAACAGCGCCGCCACCACCGGGCCCAACTCGCGCACCAGCGACAGGTTGACGATCAGGCCCAACGACTCGGTGGCGCCGTAGGTGACGAGCGCGTAGTACATCTGCAGCGCCAGCACGAAGCCCACCGCCATGCCGGAGGCCAGGATGATCACCAGCGACAAGTTGCCGATGGCGTGGATCTGCGCCACCACCAGGCCGAAGCGGCGCAGCGAGGCGGGAATCGCGCGCAGGATGTCGATGAAGAAGAAGGCCGCGTGCCCCATCGAGCGCAGCAGCGAGAGGGTGCGTGCACCGAGCGCGCCGACCGGGTTCATCGCGGTGCTCCTGCGGTCATGCCGAAATCTTCGGCCAGGGTGGGCGCCGGATAGTGGAACTTGACCGGGCCGTCGGGTTCGCCGCGCACGAACTGGCGCACCTCGGGGTCCGTCGAATCCATCAGGTCCGACGGCACGCCCTGGGCCACGATGCGCCCGCCCGGCGCCATCAGGATGACGTAGTCGCTGATGGCCATGCACTCCGGCACATCGTGGGACACGACGAGCGAGGTGGAACCGGTGACGTCGTTGAGCGTGCGGATGAGGTTGGCGGCCACGCCCATCGAGATCAGGTCCAGGCCGGCGAAGGGTTCGTCGTACATGATCAGTTCGGGATCGAGGGCGATCGCGCGGGCCAGCGCAATGCGCCGCGCCATGCCGCCCGACACCTCGGAGATGCGCAGCGGCGCCGC
>DATFAY010000576.1:0-4081 GCA_035254085.1 Piscinibacter sp. | reverse complement strand
GGCGTGACGGTGCCGACCTTGATGCGCCTGGAGTCGGGTGACCCGGGGGTGGGTATCGGCATTCTGGCCACCGCCCTTTGGCTGGTCGGACGCGACTCGCAGCTCACTGAGCTGGCAGCCCCGGAGCACGACAAGGGCGCGCTCGAGCTCGACGTGCGCGACGCCGTGAAGCTCGGCCAAGAGCGCGCGCGCGCGTCGGCGGAGTCCCGCGCGCGCCGCGGTCAGAAGCCTTCGTCTGGCGGCAGTCGATGAAGTTCGATGTCCTGTACCTGTGGTTCCTTGGCGAGCCTGCCGCGCCGGTGTTCGTGGGCACGCTGCGCCTCGTGCATGCCGGCAAAGGCGTCTCGCTGCGCTACGGCGCCCAATGGCTGCGCACCGGTTTCGCATTGAGCGAGGACCTGCCTCTGGTGGACATCGAGCACATGCCGCCCGGGCGCCTGGCCGCGGGAGGGGCCATGGCGGTGGGGGCCGTCGACGACGCTCGGCCCGACCGCTGGGGCGAGCGCGTCATCCAGTACATCGATCGCCCGAAGCGGCTGTCCCTCATGGAGTACCTGTACTTCGCCGGCGACGATCGGTTCGGGGCTCTGGGCGTGTCGACGTCGCAGACCGAATATCTCCCTCGCCGCGGCGGTCCCCTGCCCCGACTGGGCCAGGTCCAGGCGGTGAGCGAGGTGGTGGCCAAGGTGGCCGCGGCCGAGCCCATCACGGACATCGAGAAGCGCGTGCTGGCCTCCGGCGGCAGCTTCGGCGGCGCCAAGCCGAAGGCACTCATCGAGATCGACGGCCAGCAGTGGGTGGTCAAGTTCTCCAACGGCGAGCCCGTGGACGCGCCGCTCATCGAGCACGCCACCATGACCTTGGCGGCCAAGGCGGGCATCACGGTGGCCGTCACGCGTGCGTTGCAGCTCATCGGGCAGCACGCGCTCGCCGTGCGCCGCTTCGATCGCGCTGACGGCAGGCGGATCCACAGCATTTCCGCGGGCACGGCGCTGCGCGCCGCGGCGGCCGCCGGCCAGGAGCCGGACCTGAGCTACCCGGCACTCGCACAGTTGCTGCGGCGCGCCGGCGTGGCCGAGGACGGCGCCAACGCGGCCGACGCCGTCGAGCTCTTTCGGCGCATGGTGTTCAACATCCTGGTCGACAACACCGACGACCACGAGAAGAACCACGCGCTGCTGGTGGTCTCGCCGCGGGCCAACGGGCGCTTTCGCCTGGCGCCGGCATACGACGTCCTGCCCTCGAACTCGGGCCAGGGCTTCCAGGAGTTCGCCTGCGGGGACATGGGTCATGACTCGACGCTGGCCAACGCGATGTCGCGGTGCACCGCCTTCGGGCTGACGCCGCAGGAGGCGGCGGCGCAGGTGGCCGCAGTCATCGCCGTCGTGGACACCTGGCGCCAGCATTTCGCGGCATGCGGCGTGGGCGCCTCGGACATCGAGCAGCTCGCCGATCGCATCGATGGGGAAGAGCTTCTCGGGCAGCGGCGGAGGTTCGATCCGACGAGCTACAGCTCAACGCCGGTGCGCCGCGGGCGCCGAGGGCCATTTGCCCACTAGGCGCGGGAACGAAACCCCGCGGCTCCTCGGTCTCCCGACTCTGCACTCACCAATGCGTTCAGCATTGGCCTCGATCGCCGGCTGCCTTCTGAACTAACGCCTCACTAACGGTGCGCGCGCTAGGCTGACTCATTCGTCCCTGCTGGAGCCTCTCGTGCATCGTTACCTGCCCTCGGCCGCCGCACTGGCGCTCGCCGCCTGCTTCGCACCGGCCTGCCTGGCCGCCTATACCGCCACCGCCGACGTGAACGCCACTGCACTCGGCAGAGTGCTTGTCGGCGACAGGGACCAGGTGGTTCAAGGCTCGAGCGACCTCGATCACGACAGCGTGCAAACGGGGTCGGCGAACGCGAGTACCGGCACCGGCGTCCATGCCCAACAGGACAGCGCCGACGCAGGCGGGGGCAGCAGCGCCTGGGCACAGGTTGCGGCGGGCGCCATCCACCTGCAGGCCAGCGCCGTCGGCAGCGCCCTATTCCTGACACCCGGCGACAGCTTCGCCCGCATCATCGGCCGCAGCAATGCGTTCGCCGGCGGCAGCTTCAGCGACGGCGTGACCTTCTCCGTGGCTGGCCTGGCACAGGGCACGCCGCTCGTGCTGACCTTCTCTGTCGACGTCACCGGCAGCCTGGCCAGCATCGGCAACTTCGCGGCCGGCGTATCGGGCTACAGCACGATCACCGACATGCGTTGGCACGTCGAGCTCGGAGACTTGTCGGACGGCCGGTCCGAATCGGTACAGGACGCCAACGGCGACATCATCCGCAACGCGCCCGCCACCGGCGTGTGGACCTTCGTTTCGACCGTCGGCAACGGCGTGGCCACGGTGTTGAAGATGGACGCATCGATTGGCGCCGCGGCGCAGGGCGGCATCAACTGCGGCGCGTGTGGCCTGTCAACCTTGTACGCCGAGGGACAGTCGGACGCCGACTTCAGCCACACCTTCGCCTGGAACGGCATTCAGGGTGTCACGGATGGCTTCGGACACACGCTCGACCTGGCTGAACTGCAGGTCGTCTCATCGTCGGGCTTCGACTACCTGGCCGGCTCGGCAGCACCGGTGCCCGAGGCCTCGACGTCGGTGCTGCTAGCCGTAGGCCTGCTGGCGCTGCTGCTTCATCGCAGGCAGCCCCGCACGGCGGGCTGAAGCCGCCGCTCAAGGGTTGATGCCGTCCGGCGAAGCGCCGACGAAATCACGCCCGGCCGCGCACCATGTCGAGCAGGCGACCCACGATGCGCTCGCCGTCGGCACGCAGGCCGTTGTGGGCGTATTCGTTGGTGACCCAGGCCCGCAGCCCACGCACCCCGCGCGCCGTTTCCTCGGCGAACGATCGCTCCACGTAGAGGTCGTCGACGTACACGGTCGCCGCCACCGGGACTTCGTTGCGGGCCAGGCGGTCGGCGTCGTACAGGCGCGGCCATGGATGTTGGGCCAGGAGGTCCGCCGCCTCGCGGTGCGCGCGCAAGCCCGAGTAGTCTTCCCACATCCACGGGAAGACGTGCTCTGCGCCGAGGAGATCGCCGCTGATGGCCTCCTCGGGTGCGAGGCGGTGGGCGGACCAGCGGGTCGCAACGCCGTCGGCGTATGAGGACTCATGCAGCGTCGCGTAGATCGGATTGCGCTCCCAGGGTGACGCCATTTGCGCGTCGACGAGGAATGCCGACGAGCCGAAGGGCAGCTCGAGCAGGTGGTGCAGCCGCTCGAACCCCGCGCTGTCGCCGAGCCACATCCCGGTCTGCCGAAATCGACGCGACGTGAGGCGGTCACCGTTGGGCAGGCGGACATCCTCCTCGTCGAGCCGGCGCAGGATCGCCCGCAAGCGAACGAGGTCGCCCGGATAGCGGGCGTGGTAGCGCTCGTTCGCTTCGCGCACGCGTGCCCACGTCGCTGCATAGACCTCGTCGACCGGGCGATTCGTGACCGGCGCGAGGCCGCCGGTGATGAGCACCTCGCGCAGGCCCTCGGGCGCCAGCGACAGGTAGGTGAGCGAGGTGAATCCGCCGAAGCTCTGCCCGAGCAGGCTCCACCGGTCGACGCCGAGTTCGGCGCGGATCAGTTCGAGGTCGCGCGCGATCGAGTCGGCGCGAAAGTGCGTGAGGTACTCGGCCTGATCGGCGGGCGTGGCCCCCGGCAGGACTGGCCCGACGGGCGTGGAGCGGCCGGTGCCGCGCTGGTCGAGCAGCAGGACGCGAAAGTCGGCAAGGGCGCGCGCCATCCAGCCGGAGGGCGGGCTCGTCGGCCGGGCAGCCTCGAAGCCTGGGCCGCCCTGCAGGAACACGAGGTAGGGGCGGTCAAGGCCGTCGGGAGCAGCCAGCTCGCGCGTGAACACGCTGATCTTGCCGCGCGACGAGTCGCCATGAACCAAGGGAACTGCGTGTTCGCGCTCGGTCGAGATCGCCCCGGGCATGCGGTAGGTGGTGCTCATGGCGTCACGATACTCCCGTCCGACTGCGTCGCGCGCTGCACCGCCAACAGTCAGCACCAGTCGACCCGCCGCGTCACCACCATCACGGCAGCGAGA
>DATFAY010000575.1:0-2191 GCA_035254085.1 Piscinibacter sp. | reverse complement strand
GCGCGAGCGAGGCCGCCCATTCGCGCGTCAATCCCAGCAACCCGGCCTTGGCGGCGACATAGCCGCTGGTGCCGCCCTGGCCGGTGAGCGCGGTCTTGGAGGCGATGTTGACGATGGCGCCGCGGCGCTGCACGAGCTGTTGCAGGCACAGGTGGGCCATGAGGTAGCAGTGCACGAGGTTGGCCTCGAGCGAGCGCCGGAAGGCCTCGCAGCCGGCCTCCAGGCCGACGCCGTCGTTGACGCCCGCGTTGTTCACCAGGGCGTCGATGCCGCCCAGGCGCGAGACGGTCTGCGCCACGGCGTCGCGGCAACGAGGCTCGTCGGTCATCTCCAGCTGGAAGGTCTCCAAGCGCGGCTGCAGCGAGCGCAGCTCCTGCTCGAGCGCGGGGTCGAGGGGCGATCGGTCCAGCACGACGGGGATCGCCGCCTCGCGGGCGAGTTGCCGGCAGATGGCCGCCCCGATGCCGGCGGCGCCGCCCGTGACGAGAACGATCTTGTCCTTCAGATGCAGATCCATCGCGAGCTCATTCCTCGTCGTTCATGTCGCTGGAGACCGCGGCCCCATCCAGTTGGAGCCGCGTGGGCAGGCCGTCGCTGTCGCCGGGGAACTGCACGACGCGCGCGCCGATCCGGTTGCCGCGCATCGCCGCCTCGGGCAGCGTCAGCCCCTCGAGCCGGCCGCTGATCACGCCCACCGCGAAGCCGTCCCCGGCGCCCACCGTGTCGACCACGTGCGGCACCGGCACTCCGGGCACGAGCTGCCGCGTGCCGTCGCGCGCGGCGCACCAGGCGCCCTGGGCGCCGAGCTTCAACACCACCTCGGACGCACCGCGCTCCAGGTAATGGTCGGCGATCGCCTCGGGCGACTGCAGGCCGGTCAGGCATCGCCCCTCGTCGATGCCGGGAAGCAGCAGGTCGCACAGCGCGGCGAGTTCGTTGACGATGCTTGCCATCTCGGCGGCGCTGCCCCACAGCCGCGGCCGCAGATTGGGGTCGAACGAGATGCCGATCCCGTGGCTGCGCGCCCACCGGACGGCATCGAACACCAGCGCGCGACAGCCCACCGACAGCGCGGGCGAGATGCCGGTCAGGTGCAGATGGCGCGCGCGCACGCCGGCCAGGCGCTGCAGGTCTTGCGGGCCCATGCCGCAGGCGGCCGAGCCGCGGCGGTGGTACTCGATCTCGGGGTCGCCGCCGTCGGCCGCGCGGCCCTTGAGCATGAAGCCGGTTCGCTGGCCTTCGCAGACCTGCACGAGCGCGCTCGCGATGCCTTCGGCGGCCATGGTGTCGAGCAGGAACCGGCCGAAGCTGTCATCGCCCACGCGGCTCAGGTAGCCCACGCGCAAGCCCAGCCGCGCGAGGCCGATGGCCACGTTCAGCTCGGCACCCGCGCTGTGGCGGCGGAAGCGGCCGGCGGTCGCCAGCGGGCCGGCATCCTCGGCGGCGAACAGCACCATCGCCTCGCCGAGGGTCAGCACGTCCAGCGGCACCGGCTGCATCACATCACCGCCCCGACCTGCCAGGGCACGAACTCGTTGTCGCCCACGCCGTGCTGCTCGCTCAGCGTGCGCTGGCCAGAGGCGGCCGACAGCATGAGCCGGAAGATGCGCTCGCCAGCCTCGGCCACGCTCATGGTGCCGTCGATGATCTCGCCGGCATTGAAGTCCATGTCCATGCTCATGCGCCGGAACATCGCGCTGTTGGTCGCCAGCTTCACCGAAGGCACGGGCTTGCAGCCGTAGGCGGAACCGCGGCCGGTGGTGAAGCAGATCAGGTTGGCGCCGCCGGCCACCTGGCCGGTGGCCGAGACCGGGTCGTAGCCGGGCGTGTCCATGTAGACGAAGCCGCGGGCCTTGACCGGCTGCGCGTACTCGTAGACATCGACCAGCGGCGTCGTGCCGCTCTTGGCGATCGCGCCCAGCGATTTCTCCAGGATGGTCGTCAGCCCGCCGGCCTTGTTGCCGGCCGAGGGGTTGTTGTCCATCTGCGCATGGTGGCGGGCGCAATAGTCCTCCCACCAGGCCAGGCGCGCGCGCAGCTTGGCGGCGACCGGCTCGCTGACGGCGCGGCGCAGCAGCAGGTGCTCGCCGCCGTAGATCTCCGGCGTCTCGGACAGGATGGCCGTGCCGCCATGCGCGACCAGCAGGTCCACCGCGGCGCCCAGCGCCGGATTGGCGCTGATGCCCGAATA
>DATFAY010000574.1:0-2260 GCA_035254085.1 Piscinibacter sp. | reverse complement strand
CGTGAGCGTGCCGTTGACCGCGCTCACCTTGTCGCCCTCGAACTCGAACTTGTCGCCCGAGAACTTCACGCTGGGCGACTCGGCCGCGTTGAAGAAGTCCTTGCTCTTGAGGTGCGTGTCGAGCGCCGGCACGCCGGTGCTCACCGAATTGGCGTCGAAGCTGATCTCGGCCTTGCCGGTCTTGGCCTGGCGGTCGATCTGCACCTGGCCCTCCTTGCGGTCGAAGCGGCCGCGCAGGGTGGAGGTGTTGAAGTGCATCGCCTCGAAGGTGACGGCGGTGTGCGCCGGATCGATGGCGTAGGTGGCGGTCTGCGCTTGGGCGATGCCGGCGGCGGCCAGTGCGGCCAGTGCGACGAGGGTCTTGTGGTTCATGGTTCTCGGGAGTGCAACGAAGGGAGGGGGAAAGAAGGGCGGTGCGCGGCGGCACGCCCGCGAATGCTCACAGGGCCGGCACGCCGGCGAATGCTCACAGGGCCGGCACGCCGGCCAGGGCCAGCTTGAACTTGACCTGAACGTCGTTGGCGACCATCGACGTGTCCTTCCAGTCGCCGTCGCCGACCTTGAAGTCCAGGCGCTTGAGCACGAAGCTGCCGCTCGCGGTGGTGGTCGCGCCGGCCTGCACCAGCGTGACGGGCACGACGATGTCGCGGCTCGCGCCCTTGAGGCTCAGCTTGCCGGCGACCTCGTATTTGCCCGGGCCACGCGGCTGCACGGCGGTGGACTGGAAGCTGGCCTGCGGGAACTGCCTGGTGGCGAACCAGTCCGGCTTGGCGAGTTCGGCCTCGGCCTCGGGCGCGCCGAGCGAGGCGCTCGCGAGGTCGATGCTGATCGCGATGCGCGCGGCCTGCGGCTTCTTCGGGTCGAAGGCGACTTGTGCGTCGAACTTGTTGAATTTGCCCTCGACCGGCACGCCCATCTGGCGGCTGGTGAAGCTGATCTCGCTTTGCGCGGGGACGAGCTTCTGCTGTGCGCACGCCGGCGCGCTGGTGCCGGCCAAGACGGCGAAGGCGCCGAGCGCGGCGAGGAAAGTGATCGGGGTTCTCATCGGAATTCTCTTTCTCAGGCCCGGCTGGGCCACATGCGCGACAGCAGGCCGTCGCGGTCGACGAAGTGATGCTTGAGCGCGGCCGCGACGTGCATCAGCACGACCGCGGCCAGCAGCCACGCCAGGCGCCCGTGCCAGGGCTTGATCGCCTCGGCCAGGGCCTTGTCGGGCGACACGAAGTCCGGCAGCGGCAGCACGCCGTAGACCACGACGGGGAAGCCCGCGGCCGAGCTGTAGGCCCAGCCCACCAGCGGCACGGCGAAGAACAGCAGGTACATCAGCCAGTGCATGCCGTGGGCGGCATGGCGCTGCCAGGCGGGCATGGGCACGTCGGCCGGCGGGCGATGGCCCAGGCGCCACAGCAGGCGCAGGGCCGACAGCGCGAGGATGGTGATGCCCGCCCATTTGTGCCAGTTGAAGAGCTTCAGGCGCATCGGCGACAGCGGCAGGTCCGCCATGTAGGTGCCGACGCTGAACGAGGTCACGATCGCGGCGGCGAGCAGCCAGTGCAAGGCGATGGCGGGGGCGGTATAGCGTTGCTGGTCGCGGGCATTCATTCGGTTCGGGCCGGAGATGTTGTTCCGACATACGGGTCGGGACGCAGGACGGACGCACTGTAGGTGTACGACCCCTCCGCGGCTTTCATCCTTGTTGTCGTGAGCGTTCAAAAACAATGAGCCGCCAGTCTGGTCCACCGCCACTGCACCTCGGTGTCGACTGGTTACCTCCCGCCTACACTGGCACCTCGAATCCGTCGCGACATGGCCACCGACCTGTGCACCCTCACCGAAGGGACGATCCCGCTGCTGGTCTCGTTCCCGCATGCCGGCGTTGACATCCCGGCCGGCATCGCGCGCCGCATGACGCCGGCGGCGCTGCTGCGCGCCGACACCGACTGGCATCTGCCGCGCCTGTACGACTTCGCGCAGCGCATGGGCGCGAGCCTGCTGGTGCCGCGCTGCTCGCGCTACGTGATCGACCTGAACCGCCCGCCCGAGGACACCAATCTCTATCCGGGGCAGGACACCACCGGCCTGGTGCCGCTGGACACCTTCCGCAAGCAGCCGCTGTACCTCGCGGGCGAAGAGCCCGGCGCTGCCGAGATCGCCGAGCGGCGCGAGCTGTACTGGAAGCCCTATCACGACCTGCTCGAAGGTGAACTCGCGCGGCTGCGCGTGCGCCACGGCCGCGTCGTGCTGTGGGACGCGCACTCGA
>DATFAY010000573.1:0-7098 GCA_035254085.1 Piscinibacter sp. | reverse complement strand
GACACCGAGTTGAACGAGTTGGCCGTGAGGCCGATGCGCTGCCCGTTGGCGTCGCGGCCGGTGACGATGGTGACGCCGGTGGCGAACATCCCCAGGGCGGAGCGAAAGTCACGCAGCGAGAAGCTCGGGGCCAGGGCCTTGGTCGGCGGGGACATGGGTGCATTGTCCCGGATCGCGCCCATGGGCGTGCGCGACGCAGGCCCCTTTGCGCGCACTGCGCCACGTGACGGATTGCGCACCGGCGCTTCGGGACTATGCTTGCCCCCGCGCTGCGGGAATAAGCCGCAGCGGACGGCCGTACACATCTTGTGACCGCACCCACCGCTTTTCGCCAGCAGCTGCTTTCCACGATCCCGCGGCTGCGGCGCTATGCACGCTCGCTGGTGTTCGACCGCAGCGCGGCCGACGACCTCGTGCAGACCGCGCTGGAGCGGGCGCTCGCCCATTGGCACCAGTTCGACCAGCGGCGCGACATCCTCGTGTGGGTGATCAGCATCGCGCACAACGCGCACATGGACGACCGGCGCCGCCGCTCGCACCTGGTGAGCGTCGAGCCCCAGGAACTGCAGGACGGCCCCGACGCACTGACCCACAGCATCCAGCCCGATCCGGGCCTGCGCATGGATCTGCTGGCCGCGCTGGCGCGCTTGTCGCCCGAGCAGCGGGAGCCGCTGCTGCTGGTGACGCTCGAGCAGCTGTCGTACGCCGAGTGCGCGGAGGTGCTGCGCATCCCGGTCGGCACGGTGATGTCGCGGGTGTCGCGCGCCCGGGTCGCGCTGCGCGCGCTGCTCGACGGTCACGCCCCTTCCACGTCCGGGAGCCGCGGCTTGCGCCGCGTCGTTTGACCATGAATACCGACAAGGACAGCAGCCTCACCCTGGACGACAAGCTCTCGGCCTGGCTCGACGACGAGCTCCCGGCGGCGCAACGCGCCGAGGCCGAGGCCTGGCTGCACGAGCATCCCGACGATGCCGCGCGGGTGCGCCTGTGGGCCGCCGACCGCGATGCGCTGCGCGCGCGCCTGGGGCCCGCCGCCGAGGAACCGGTGCCCACGCGCCTGGAGCAGCTGGTGTGGAACCACGCCCCGGCCATGGCGCCGCGCGGCTGGCAGCGGCTGGCCGCGGCGGTGGCGCTGTTCGTGCTCGGCGGCACGCTGGGCGCGGGCGTGATGTGGCGGCTGCAGGCGGACGACGACGGCGGCGGCGCCGGCGGGCCGTGGGAGCAGCGCGCGATGGTGGCGCATGCGGTTTACGTGCCCGAGGTGCGGCACCCGGTGGAAGTCGCGGTGGACGCCAAGACGCCGGACGAGGCGAAGGCGCAGGAAGAGCATCTCGCGCGCTGGCTCACCAAGCGCATCGAGCGGCCGGTGCGGCTGTTCGACCTGCGCGCGCAAGGCTATGAGCTGGTGGGCGGGCGCCTGCTGCCCGACACCAACGGTCCCTGCGCGCAACTGATGTACCAGCGCGCCGGCGAAACCACGCCCAATCGCGTCACGGTCTACCTGCGCAAGCCCGACAGCGCGACGCCCTCGGCCTTCCGCTACGAGCGGCAGGGCGAGCTGGGCATCTTCTACTGGGTCGAGGGCACCACCGGCTACGCGCTGGTGGGCTCGCTGCCGCGCGACCAGCTGCTGGCGCTGGCGGAGGCGATCTACAAGCAGGTTCAGAGTTGAGCGGCGTAGCCGCTCAACTCTCGCTTCGCTCATTTTCCGCACCGCTCCCTCCAGCCTCCCTCCGAGAGGGAGGCTCTGGCCAGGTCGACGGCTCCCCAAGTCCCCTCCTTGAGGGGACTCCAGATTGAAGGACGAAGGGGTTGTGGTTGCGCTCAGGCGCAGCGTGCTACTGCGGCCTCGATCTGCTGCTGGACGCGGCGGGTGCCGCGCAGGACGGCGACCACGTCCAGTTCGGCCTGGGGGGCGACGGCGCGGGCGACGTCTTCCACCGTGTCGGGGTCGGCCATCAGCGCATTGGCCAGGGCCGAAATGGCGCAGATCGCGCGGCGCTGGATCTGCATCGGCAGCTCACGGGTGGTGTTGACGATGACGTGATAGCGCACGCTGTGCACCGCCGCCGGCGCGAGGCCCCAGCTCTCGCACAGGGCGGCGCCGAGCGCGTCGTGGCTGACGCCGAACTGCTGGTGCTCGAGGAACAGCAGCTCCTCGTCGTTCTGCGCGGCTTTCAGCATCGGGCGGTAGTGCTCGGGCGCGTGGCGAAACAGCACCGCCTTGCCGCATTCCTCGAACAGGCCGGCCGAGTGGGCACCCCAGGGATCGACGCCGAGCGTGCTGCCGATGCGGCCCATCAGCAGGCCGCGCACGCCGGCGCGCTCCCACAGCGGGTCCAGCTCGGGCGCGGTCGGGAAGACGGCCTTCAGCCCCATCTCGAAGGTCACCGACGCGACCTCGCGGGTGCCCAGGAAGGTGATCGCTTGCTGCACGCTTTGCACGCGGCCCGCCAGGCCGTACAGCGAGGAATTGACCGCCTTGAGCACCGCCGACGCGAGCGCCATGTCCGACTCGATCAGCGAGGACAGCGCCTGCAGGTTGACGTCGTTGTCGGCCAGCAGCAGGGACAGCTTGACCAGCGCCTCCGGCTGCGCCGGGACATCGATGTTCAGGGAGCGGAGTTCGGCGTCGACGGACATGGCAAGGCTTTCCAGGCACAACGGTTCACCTTGGATGCTAGGGGCCGCCCGCCGCGCCGGTGCGTCGAACAAGGCGGTCGCGGCCCGGCTATTCGGGCCATGCCCGCACCGGCGGCATGGCGGGCGCGCGGTTTGCTGCGGCTGGACGCCGCCACACTGCACGCCAGGAGGCCCGCATGGACACTGCCTACACCGTCGACCCGGACATCACCGTCGCCAGCACGATCCCGGGGGGGTTCTACCGCGACGAGGTGGCCTTCGCACGGACTCGGGAGCGCGTCTTCGCCCGCACCTGGCAATGGCTGGGCGACACCGGCGACGTGGCGCAGCCGGGCGCGCTGTCGCCGCGCGAGATGCTGCCCGGGCTGCTCGACGAGCCGCTGCTGCTGGCGCGCGACGCGGCGGGGACGTTGCGCTGCCTGTCCAATGTCTGCACCCACCGCGGCAACCTGCTGGTGAAGGCGCCGTGCGTGGCCGACCAGATCCGCTGCGGCTACCACTCGCGGCGCTTCGACCTGGCCGGGCGCATGACCTTCATGCCGGAGTTCGAAGGCGCGAAGAACTTCCCGTCGCCCGCCGACCACCTTCCGCAGGTGCCGTTCGGGCTGTTCGGCCCGCACGCCTTCGCCGCGGTCGAACCGGCCGCGCCGCTGGAGTCCTTCTTCGGCGATGTTCGCCAGCGCCTGGCCTGGCTGCCGCTGGACCGGTTTCGCCACGACCCGTCGCGCGACCGCGACTACCACGTGGCCGCGCATTGGGCGCTGTATGTCGAGAACTACCTCGAGGGCCTGCACATCCCCTTCGTGCACCCCGAGCTCAGCCAGGCGATCGAGCTCGACAGCTACACCCACGTGCTGCACCGCTACGCCAACCTGCAACTGGCGCTCGCCAAGCCGGGCGAGCCGGCCTTGGAGCCGCCCGAGACATCGCCCGACCACGGGCTGCGCGTCGCGGCGTACTACTACTGGGTGTTCCCCAACCTGATGCTCAACTTCTACCCCTGGGGTCTGTCGCTCAACGCCGTCATCCCGCTCGGCCCCGATCGCACCCGGGTGGCGTTTCGCGCCTATGTGGGCGACGATACCCAGCGCGCTGGCGGCGCCGGCGGCGCGCTCGACCAGATCGAGATGGAAGACGAGGCGATCGTCGAGCAGGTGCAGTGCGGCGTGCGCTCGCGCTGGTACCGCCAGGGCCGCTATTCGCCACGGCGCGAACTGGGCGTGCACCACTTCCATCGCCTGCTGTGTGAATTCCTGGCGGCGGACTGATCGCGCGCGCCGCGCCGCTCAGCGCAGGAAGCCGTCGTAGCCGGTCTTCAGGATCAGCGCCGCCACCACGGCGATGAACACCACGCGCACGAAGCCGGCGCCGTGCCGCAGCGCGAGCCGCGTGCCCAGCAGGCTGCCCGCGACGTTGGCCACCGCCATCACCAGCGCGATGTGCCACCACACGTGGCCCTTCAAGGCGAACAGCACCAGCGCCGCGGCATTGGTGGCGGTGTTGAGCAGCTTGGCGCTGGCGCTGGCGTGCAGGAAGTCGAAGCCGAGCAGGCGCACGAACAGGAACACGAAGAAGCTGCCGGTGCCGGGCCCGAAGAAGCCATCGTAGAAGCCCATCACCAGGCCGATCGCGCTGGCCAGCAGCGCCTGGGCCCGGCCGTGCCAGCGCGGCGCGTGGTGCCGCCCGAGGTCCTTCTTCGCCAGCGTGTAGCCGAGCACGGCGAGGAGGATGAACGGCAGCGCCTTGCGCAGGCCCTCTGCGCTGATGAGCGTCACCGTCCAGGCGCCGGCGAAGCTGCCGGCCAGGGCGGCCGCGGCGGCCGGCAGCAGCGCCGCCCAGGCGATCTGCACCCGCTTGGCGAACTGCACCGTGGCCCAGCCGGTGCCCCAGACGCCGGCACCCTTGTTGGTGCCCAGCAGCGTGGCCGGCGCGGCGCCGGGGTAGACGCTGAACAGGGCCGGAATGAGGATCAGGCCGCCGCCGCCGACGATGGCGTCGACGCAGCCGGCGAACAGGGAAGCAAGGGTGACGGTGAGGAGGTCGGGCATCAGTGGGGCGGTGGTCAGGAGGCGCACGGCCCGCCAGGAAGTGAAAAGGGCGCCGGATCATCCAGCGCCCTTTCATTCTGGCATCGGCCCCAATGGACCGGCCGTGAATCGCAGCTTGAGGGCGATCGCCCGGTGCCGCGTCGTATGTCTCCTCAGACCCCCGCCCTGCGGGCACACAAATGGTGCCCACCCGCGAGTGGCGGAACTGTAGGCGTGCGCCCCGGGCCGGGGCATCGGTGCTTACCCTGCGCGGCGCGGCGGCGTGCGGGCCGGGTCACACCCCGTCACAAGACCGCGCGCGGCAGCAGCAGGGTGACCACGGTGCCCGCTCCGGGCTCGCTGGCGACGGTCACGTCGCCGCCGTGCAATTCGGCGATGCGCTTGACGATCGCCAGCCCGAGGCCCTTGCCGCCCTCGCCGGTGGCGGGCGCGACGCTCTGGCGGCTCTGGTAGAAGCGGTCGAACAAGTGCGGCAGGTCGGCCGGGGGAATGCCCGGCCCGGTGTCGGCGACATCCACCTCGACCTGCTGGCCGTGCACCCGCGCCGCCAGCGTGATGCGCTCGCCCGCGCGGCTGAACTTGAGGGCGTTGTCGACCAGGTTGGCGACGGCCCGCTCGAACAGCTCGACGTCGAGCGCCGCGAACGGCGGTTCGCCCTCCTCGTGCAGCGCCTGCACGGTGACGCCTCGCTGCGCCGCGCGCTCGGCGAAGCGCAGCGCGATGTCGTCGAGCAGCTCGCCCGCATCGAGCACCTCGGCGCGCAGCTTGAACGCGGGCTCGTCGAGCTGCGCCAGGTCGCCCAGCGACTGCACCAGGCGCGCCGCGTTGCGGGTGTTGCGCAGCGCGACCTCGACCAGGCGGCGATCGTCGGCGCGCGCCGCCTCGCCGGCCCAGCGGCCTTCCAGCGTTTCCAGGCAGGCGGTGGTGGCGGTCAGCGGCGAGCGCAGGTCGTGCGACAGGTTGCTCACGCCTTCGCGCCGGAAATGATCGAGCCGGCGCAGCGCCTCCCACTGGCGGCGACAGGTGTCGAGCATCATCTCGAACGCCGTGGTGAGCTGGCCGAACTCGTCCGGCGTGGGCGCGGGCAGCAGGCGCTCGGGCGTGCCAGGCACGCCTTCCTCGAGGCCGCGCTGCGAGATGGACGCCACCACGCCGGTGATCTGCCGCAGCGGCCGCGTGACCGCCGCGATGATCCAGGCCGCCAGCAGCGTGGCCAGCGTCACCACGCCGACGATCGCGGCCAGCGCCGGCTTGGCGAAGCTGCTGCCCAGCACCTGCCAGCGGTCCTCGGGCAGCGCGTGCTGGTGCGCGACCAGGTACAGGTAGCCCGCCACCGGCGCGTCGTTGCGAATCACCGCGCGGTGCACCGGCTTGGCCGCGATGACGGCGTCGGCGTCCATGCGTTCGGGGTCGTCGCCCATCACGTAGGGCATGGGCGCCGGGCCGATCGCCTGCAGCACGGGCGCGAGCGCGACCTTGAAGCCGGGCGCCAGCCTTGCCTCGCCCGTGAACGCGAGCACCGTGCCTTGCGCATCGAGCAGGTACAGCTGCGTGTCGGGCTCGAACAGCACCAGGTTGCGCAGGAAGCCGGTGAACTCGTCGGGATGGCGCTCGTGCAGCTCGAAGATGTCCGCGTACATCGCGACGACCCGCCCGAGGAACGCGTTGGCGCGGTGGTAGGTCGTCTCGTGCTCGAAGCGCTGGAAGGCGAACAGCACGGTGGCAATCACGCCCAGCGCGGTCAACGCGCCGGTGACGAAGATGGTGAGCGCGATCTTGAGGCGAACGCTCATGAGGAGCGCACGGGCCGAGCGCCGGGCCGCTCCCAAGCCGGCCCGCATCCCAAGGGCCACAAAGGGGCCACTCGTGGCCCTTGGGGATCGGCGAACGTACCCGTTCGACGAGGGGTCGTCATCACGTCGGTGCTTCGCGCATCTTGTAGCCGGCGCCGCGCACCGTGAGGATGAGCTGCGGGCGCATCGGGTCGGCTTCGAGCTTGGCGCGCAAGCGGTTGATGTGGGTGGTCACGGTGTGCTCGTAGCCGTCGTGGCTGTAGCCCCAGACGGCGTCGAGCAGCTGCCCGCGCGAGAACACATGGCCCGGATGCTGCGCGAAATGCAGCAGCAGGTCGAACTCCAGGGCGGTGAAATCCAGCTGCT
Source organism: Piscinibacter sp. (assembly GCA_035254085.1). Classification (GTDB taxonomy): domain Bacteria; phylum Pseudomonadota; class Gammaproteobacteria; order Burkholderiales; family Burkholderiaceae_C; genus Albitalea. The sequence goes on along the minus strand of DATFAY010000573.1, from coordinate 248 downwards.
CGCCGCGATAGCGCACTTGGCGCTTGGCAGGCAGGATCTCGAGGTCGCCATTGCGCAGCGCTTGCGGCGCGGCCGAGCCGCCGGCCTGCGCAGCGCGCAAGAGGTCAGCGCGCCGCAGCAGCGCCTTCACCCGCGCCAGCAGCTCGGCCAGCGAGAAGGGCTTGGTGAGGTAGTCGTCCGCGCCCAGCTCCAGGCCGAGCACGCGATCGAGCTCGGTCGACTTGGCGGTGAGCATGAGGATGGGCGTG